>JASLHF010000128.1 GCA_030152275.1 Acinetobacter sp.
ATTTCTGCGTGATTTAGCCGAGCATGCGCGCGCGCCGGCGGAAAAAGAAATAGAGGAACTTAAAGCAATTGCTGCTGCGGATGGCATTACGGATCTGCAGCCGTGGGATACCGGTTATTATTCCGAAAAACTGAAAATGCAACAGTTTAATTTATCACAGGAAGACTTAAAGCCTTATTTTCCCTCGCCCAAAATTCTGCAAGGCCTGTTCAGCATTGTCAACCGCCTATACGGCATTCAAATCACGGAACGTGAGGCGCCTGTTTGGCATCCTGATGTGCGCTATTTTGAATTGGAAGACCAAGGCAGCGTCATCGGCGGCTTTTATTTTGACTTATATGCCCGCACAGGAAAACGCGGCGGCGCATGGATGAGCGGCTTCCGCTCACGCATGCAGACCGCTGCAGGTCTGCAAAAACCAATTTGCTATATGGTTTGCAATTTCACTCCCCCTGTCGGCAGCCAGCCGGCGCTGCTGACCCATGATGAAGTGAACACCTTGTTCCATGAGTTTGGCCACGGGCTGCATCATATGCTGACCGAGGTTGACACTATTTCCGTAGCAGGCACGAACGGCGTAGCTTGGGATGCAGTAGAACTGCCAAGCCAGTTCATGGAATTTTGGACGTGGGAAAAACAAAGTTTGGATCTGCTAAGCGAGCACATTGAAAGCAAGCAGCCGCTGCCGGATCATCTGCTGAAAGCCTTACTCGATGCGCGCCATTTTCAATCCGGCATGCAAACCCTGCGTCAAATTGAATTTGCCATGTTTGACATGAACATTCATGAACGCACGCCAGCCTTGCAAGCCGCTCAAATTCAAGCCGAACTCGATAATATCCGGCACAAATACGCAGTCGCGCCAAATGCTCCATTTAACCGCTTTCAGCATGGTTTCAGTCATATCTTTGCCGGAGGTTATGCCGCCGGCTACTATTCATATAAATGGGCCGAAGTGCTAGCCAGCGATGCTTTTGACCGCTTTGAACAAGAAGGCATATTCAATACCGAAACCGGCACAGCATTCCGAAAATTTATTCTAGCAGTAGGCGGAAAAGATGCTGCGCTTGATGCATTTATCAATTTCCGCGGGCGTGCGCCGAAAATAGATGCACTGCTGCGCCATCAGGGTTGGACGAACGCATCAAAAAACGCTTAAACTAAGGCCCAGAGTTAGATTAAAGGTAAGTATGATGACCATTAAACGCCGTTTCATTGCTGGAGCAAAATGCCCCAAATGCCAAGCGCTGGACCGCGTTGTCATGCTAACCTCTGGCGAGGACGAATGGATTGAATGCATTGATTGCGGTTATAGTGAAAACCGTCCAACCCATGTGGACGCGCCGGAAATTCCAGCTGTTCCAGATGATGTTGGCGTCATTCAATTCAAACCCCGTCAGGCAAAATAACAACAAGGCTAAAATATGACCGAAGATCAAAGAAACAGCCCGAAACTGCTCATCGGGATTATTGGGGCATTAATTGCCGTAATTGCAGCATTCGTCATTTTCCAGTGGATAAATGCTGATGAGGCGGAACTTACACCGCCTGCCCCGGCAGCTGAAACGCCTGCTCCGGCTCCAGCAGAGGCAGTGCAACAAACTTTAAATGCACAAAAGGAATCCTCGCAGCCCGCTCAGCTGATTCATGAAGATGTGCTTAAAGCGCCAGTACCGGAAAATGCCTCTTTAGCCAAAGAAGAAGCAGCTAAGCTGGACGATATTCAAGCACAGCTGCATGATCAGGAAAAAACGCTGAAAGCTCAGCATGCGGATGCTGATCAACTGATCAAACTGAAAGAAGAGCAGATCAAACTGCTTGAACAGCAGCTGGCGCAAAAGCCATAAGCGCCGCAGCACACTCTATATTTAAAGATGCATCATCCGGTGCATCTTTTCAATTCTAGGCTAGAATAACGTCAGACTCTCAGCCAAAAAACCACATGACCCGCCTACCCGAAAACCGAGATCTGCCCAAAGCCATTGGACTGCTGTGTCTATCGGCCTGTCTATTCTCCATCATGGGCGTGCTCATCCGTTTCACCTCACATAGCGTTGACAATGCCTCTATTGTATTTTTCCGCAATTTTGTCGGCCTATTCCTGTTTTTACCGCTCATTATTAAAAAAGGTCCGGCATTTTTCAAAACAGATAAACTGTGGATGCATACGTGGCGGGCTATGGCCGGATTAACCGCGATGTATGGATTTTTTTATGCCATTGCGCATATGAAACTGTCCAATGCCATGGTTTTCACCTATTCGTCCCCGATTTTTATTCCACTCATTGCATGGCTGTTTCTAAAAGAAAAAATCAGCCCCGCAATGCTGCTGGCCGCTGCCATCGGATTAGCTGGCGTGCTGTGCGCTGCCAAACCGGACGCAGGCATGTTTAATCTGCTGTCATTGATTGGCTTAGGTTCAAGCTTTTTGGCAGCATTGGCCTTTGTGACTGTCCGCGCGCTGACCTCGACCGAACCGCCAGAACGTATCGTGTTTTATTTCTGTTTTTTCGGCAGCCTGATTTCCGCTATTCCCATGCTGTGGTCTTGGCGCGTGTTTAGCCTGCGTGAATTAGGATTTCTAATTGGCGCAGGCGTACTGGCCAATGTCAGCCAGCTCCTGATGTCTAATGCCTATAAACTCGCGCCCGCAGGTCAAATTGGGCCTGTCAATTATATTGCGATTATTTTTGCTGGAACTTGGGGCTATCTGTTTTGGCAGGAAGTGCCTGACAGCGCCAGCCTAATTGGTTTCAGCTTTATTTTATGCGCGATTCTCATGTGCAGCCCAGCCTTGCAGAAAAAAATCAATATGCTAAAAACCTAAACACAAAAGCGCCCGAAGGCGCTTTTGTGTTTGAAGCGGGGCTGAAACGAAAAATGAAGCCCTGAACGCAGTATTAGTGATACCAGCCGAACATTTTAAAAATATACGGCAGGTAAGTTACAGCCACCAGCGATGGGAACAAGACCAAAATCGGTAAAATCCAGCGTTCATAGCGGTAATAAAAACTGGTATACATTTCTTTTGCCTCAGCATCGGCAGCCCGAACTTCCTCATCCCCAACCGA
>JASLHF010000136.1 GCA_030152275.1 Acinetobacter sp.
TCAGCCTATGCATCGGCAGCTTCCTTAATGTTGTCATTTACCGAACACCGAAGATGATGGAACAGGAATGGCGCAATGATTGCCAATTTCTGCTCCATCCTGAGCAGCCGATCATTGATGAGAGCAAGTTCACGCTCAGCAAACCTGCGTCTGCCTGCCCAAAATGCGGCAATCCGATTCACTGGTATCAGAATATTCCAGTCATCAGCTGGCTTGTTCTGCGCGGCAAATGCGGCAGCTGTCATAACCCGATCAGCATCCGCTATCCACTGATTGAGCTATTAACCGCCGCATGTTCACTCATTGTAGCAGCTGTCTTTGGCCCTACTGTACAAATGCTGTTTGGCCTAATATTCACTTGGGTATTGATTGCGCTGACATTTATCGATTTTGATACACAGCTCTTGCCTGACCGCTATACCCTGCCGCTGGCTGCGCTGGGCCTCGGCATCAACAGTTACGCTGTTTTTGTCAGCCCAACTGCTTCAATCTGGGGGTATATTATCGGCTTCCTGTGCCTGTGGATTGTCTATTACATTTTTAAGATTGTGACTGGCAAAGAAGGCATGGGATACGGCGACTTTAAGCTGCTGGCCGCATTAGGCGCCTGGATGGGTCCAATGATGCTGCCTCTGATCGTGCTATTATCATCTTTAGTCGGCGCAATCATCGGAATTATTCTGCTGAAAATCCGCAAAGAGAACCAGCCTTTTGCCTTTGGCCCTTATATCGCCATTGCCGGTTGGATCGCTTTTCTTTGGGGCGAACAGATTATGAAGATTTATCTAGGTCAATAAGGAAAAGTCATGGCATTTGTGGTGGGATTAACAGGCGGTATCGGCAGCGGAAAATCAGCCGCCAGCGCATGGTTTGAATCTCAAGGCATTGCTGTGGTGGATGCAGATATTGTCGCGCGCGAAGTTGTGCAAAAAGGCCAGCCAGCCTTAGATCAAATTCATCAAGCATTCGGCGGCTGGGCGCTGCAGCCGGATGGTGAACTGAATCGGCGCGCACTGCGGGAATATATTTTTAAATCGCCTGAGGCGCGAAAAACGCTTGAACAGATTACCCATCCTGTAATCCGAAATTCAATCATACAGCAGCTGGCGCAAGCCAGCAGCCCGTATGCGCTTTTGGTGTCGCCCCTGCTGTTTGAAAGCAGCCAGCATGAATTGACCCAGCGTACGCTGCTGATTGATGCAGCTGAAGAGCTGCAAATTCAGCGCGCAATGCAGCGTGATGGACAAAATGCGGAACAGATTCAGACAATTATTGCTGCGCAAATGCCTCGCGCGCAAAAACAGCAGCGCGCCGATGATATTGTGCTCAATGACGGACATTTAGAGCATTTGTATCAGCGTCTCCTTCCCCTGCATACTAAGTATTTAGCGTTTGCACTAAACTAAACCTTTCTGTACGCAATAAAAAAGCAGCCTAATCCGGCTGCTTTTTTTGCTGGTCAAGCTGCCGCTGCAGTGAATCTGTATGTCCAAACCAGCGCCAAGGCTGCAAAGCGCCCACGCCCATACCGACCAATCCGCAAATAATCGCGACATTGAGCGGTTCATGCAGCAATGGTACAGCCAATATAGCCGCGATAAACGGCGCCAAAGTCACAATGCTGCCAGTTTTAAATGCACCCAAGCGCTTTATGGCTTCCACATAAGTCAGCGTAGCAATAATAACAACAAAAACTCCATGAAACAGCACCTGCGAAATCAAATGTACCGGATCTGGTTCTGACAAATGTTTTGGCAGAAACAACAGATAAATCGGCACAAAAACAAGGGCTGACCAAATTGCCACGCCGCACATGGCATGCCAAGCGCTCAGCTTCCACTGGCGCAGCAATACAGTAAATATCCCCCACCACACCGCACTGAGAAAAAATAATAAATCGCCCAGACCAAAGGCCTGCCCAGTCTGGCGGTACATCAGCACGCTCATACCGCCCAAAGACAGCAGCATAATTACCAAACTAACCCAGGTATGCCGGTCAAAAGTTTGCCGAAACAGCACATACGCTGCTATCGCTGTGCACAGCGGTATGCATCCGTTTAAAAAAATAGCGGCATGAGCAGCCGGCGCATAATGAAAAGCGCTGTATGCCGTGGCGCAATAAATCACACCGCCCAGCATAGCTAAGATGAATGGTTCTTTTTTCCATAAAAAAGCGGTATCTTTTTTATAAATCAGGATGGGCATCAAAATTAAAAACGCCAGCAAAAACCGCATAGCGGTTAAATCCCATGCACTAATGCCCCAATTGGCGCTGAGGCGTGCAGTCAGTGTAAAACCGCCCCAAATGCACATGGTGATGAGGACGTAGAAATAACCCTGTTTCTGCTCAGACATAACAGCTTCTTTTAACGGTTGGCAAAATGACGCAGCCCTTAAACGCGCTGGCGGCAGGCTTCATACAGCGCCATGCCTGTTGCAACGCTGACATTCAGGCTTTGTAAATTGCCAAACATTGGAATATAAACTTTCTGGTCGCACTGTGCCTGTGTAATTGGACGCAGACCGGTATCTTCGGCTCCCATAACGACACAGACAGCGCCAGTAAAATCAAACTGCTGGATCGGCAGCGCCTGTTCATCCAGCATGGTTCCAACTACACGCACATTAAATTCTTCTTTCATGTGCGCCAGTGTGCGCGCTAAATTAGTCACTTGAATAAATTTAACTTTTTCTGCACCGCCAGCAGCGACTTTACGCGCAGTCGGAGTCAAGCTGGCTGAACGGTCACGAGGCACAATAACCGCTTCCACACCCATTGCAGCAGCGGTACGGATGCATGCACCCAAATTATGCGGATCGGTCACTTGGTCCAAAGCCAATAGCAAAGGCTGGCCAGAGCTGCTCAGCAATTCATCCAAATCTTTTTCATTCAATGTCGGATGCGGACGCACCGCAGCGACCACCCCTTGATGGAACGGCAGACCCGCCAGCTTTTCCAGCGTATCGCGGCTGGCTTTTTGAATACTAACGCCAAACGGTTCAGCCAGCTCAAAAATGCGCTGCAGGCGCTGATCTTCACGTCCCTTCAAGGCAAATAAAGTTAAAACCCGCTCAGGTTCAAGCTCCAGCAATGACTCTAC
Organism: Acinetobacter sp.; assembly: GCA_030152275.1. Lineage (GTDB taxonomy): Bacteria > Pseudomonadota > Gammaproteobacteria > Pseudomonadales > Moraxellaceae > Acinetobacter. The sequence continues at coordinate 3,102 of JASLHF010000136.1, forward strand.
AGAATGTACGCCATAATAATATTCAGGTTTTGCCATGAGCGACCTCTAACTTCAATGAATAATTCAAAAGAAAAATCCCGTAAAGCAAACTTTACAGGATTTATGCTTGGCGCTTAGTTTAACTGATTTAAACTGAAAATTCTTGGGCTAAAGCTGCGCTATACAATGCCCTACAGGGTTAGCCTTCTAAATGGCAGACATAATCCAGCACATCATCTGTTTCAATTTTGAAACGGCTGCTGCCCGGTACATAAAATGACTGGCCAGCGCGGAATAATTCACTTACTTCACTGTCTGCAATCTGGACACGGCATTCGCCAGAAATAATTTCCATGCGTTCAGGAACATGTGTTTCAAATGTCAGCGGCTGCTCAGTCGGCAAAATCACCCCTAATGTTTTTTTGGTACCATCTTCAAATTGCACAGTATGGCTGATGCATAAGCCGCCAAAATAGACATTTGATTTTTTAATGACTGAAACATGATCAAACTGAGCTGACATGCGTATTTCTCCAGATAAAGCGTATTTATAATATTTTGATTGAAGCAGTTTAAGCAGCCCGCTTCAACTAATCAATCCATGTTTGAAGCGGATTAACCGATTATTTAACCTGTATTTATTCTGCATAGATCCAGACAGGCGCAACATCAGCCAAACCTCACTCATTACTGCTCAAAGCAGTCTAAAACAACTGATTCAGCAGCACAAATTTCTTTTTGCAGCTTATCGACTAAAGTTAATTGCTGAATGTTTCTACGCCTCTGCCGCCAGTCCACGCAGTTTTAATTGCCGTGAAATTACGCATCCCTGCAAGCCGTGCAGGAAAACTGCTGCATTGCATCAAAATTGATATAGAATTAATGCGTTTACGGTGATCGAAAAATAAAAACCGTCTTGTGACAACAACAAAACTTGTCTATCTTAAACTCAAACTTTTCGCAGCTCGGATGCGTTTATGCTGACACATTTAACTCTGATCAATTTTGCCTTAGCTGAACATTTAGCCATTGATATTGAACAAGGTTTCAATGTTCTTACAGGGGAAACCGGTGCAGGAAAATCACTGCTGCTGGATGCGCTTTCTGCCTGTCTGGGCGAACGTACCGACACTAATTATGTGCGCTATGGGTCAGATAAAGCAGATGTCACCGCTACATTCAGCTATCAGGAGGGCTCGCCAGAAGCCAAATGGCTGAAAGAACAAGAACTGGATGACGAATCTGGTGAAATTTTGCTGCGCCGGGTCATTTTTGCTACTGGACGCAGCAAAGCCTGGATAAACGGACGCCCCAGCAGCCTTGCCGAATTGAAAGAAATTGGACGCCTGCTGGTGCAGCTGTACAGTCAGCACAGCCAGCAGCAGCTGCTGGAACCGCCATATCCGAAACGCTGGCTGGACCGGTACAGCAATTTTTATGCGCCGGCACAGGCTGTACGCGATACTTATGGAAAATGGCAAAAAGATATCCGCCAGCATCAAGCTGCACTGGATGCGCAAGCTACCCGCAAACAGCGCATTGATACACTTGAACTGCAGCTGGAAGAACTCGAAAATATCGTGCAAATGGACTATAAGGATATTGAGCAGGAATTTGACCGCCTGAGCCACCATGAACATATTATGCAGGACTGCAGTTACAGTTTGGGTGCACTGGATGATGCAGAACAGAATATCAATCAAGAAATATCATCGATCTTAAGGCGCATAGAGCCGCATGCCGGGCGCAGTGAACAGCTGTCAGAAATTTATACATCCATGCTGAATGCGCAGAGCGAACTGGAAGATGCCACCGCTAATCTTCGCCAATTTATTGACCGGCAAAGTTTTGACCCTGAACGGATGGAAGAGCTCAACTCACAGCTGGAAGTCTTTCACCGTTTGGCCCGAAAATACCGGACTCAGCCCGAATTGCTGAAAACAGAATACGACGCTTGGCAGGCAGAGCTGCAGCAGCTGCATGAATTGGAAGATCCGGAAACTTTAGCCGAACAGGTTGAACTGTCGCATCAAGATTTTCTGGCAAAAGCGCAGCATTTGGATGAGATCCGCCGTGAAGCGGCTGCCCCATTGGCCAAACAGCTGACTGAACAGGTAAAACAGCTGGCGCTGCCGGAAGCGCATTTTGAGTTTAAATTTGAACCGCTGGACGAAGTTTCCAGCGAAGGCTTGAGCTTCATTCAGCTGCTGTTTACCGCCAATAAAGGCATTCCGCCGCAGCCATTGGCCCGTGTAGCCTCAGGCGGTGAGCTGTCGCGGATCGCGCTGGTCATGCAGGTGATGAATGCAGAAAAAACTGATGCTGAAGTCATTGTATTTGATGAAATTGATGTCGGCATTAGCGGCGGCACTGCGGAAATTGTTGGCCGCCTGCTGGCCGGTTTGGCGCAGCACGTACAAATTCTGTGTATTACTCATCAAGCGCAAGTAGCAGCCCAATCAGACCAGCATTTACTGGTGAAAAAACAGCAGACCGATCCTGCCAGCAGCACGATTTTTGAATTGGAAGAAGACGGACGCATTCAGGAATTGGCCCGCATGACTGGCGGTGTCGAAATCAATGAAACGACACGGCAGCATGCGCGTCAGCTGCGCCAGCTGAAATTTTCATAGGATATAGTAATCACACAAAGTCTTTGGCCTGTGCATCAAAGGCTTTGTGCCTCGACTTATCCCATTAGACTGTACTCTTATACAGCCATGACATGAGTGGATGTAAGCCTCTATTTCATAGCCTGTGCAGGTATAACTTAAGCAAGCGGACACTGCCCCTGCTTCCATTCGAGGCGAAAGCATGAATACCGAATTTGGCACAGCCAAACCGGCTATAAAATACCTGTAAACAGAATACGGCTCCGTCTTCTCTATGCAAAATGCAACGCGAACTTCAGGATTCTCACAAAAACACATTGTTGAATTAGACTGACTCGCGTATGTTGAACAATATAACGATTAAATATTTATCATTTTTTATTTTCATTCTATTGAAAAAGGAGAAAGCCCTACGTGGCTAAACAATATCTGACGCACCGCTGCCTGATTGCTCCGCCAGATATGCAGGATGACTTTTTTGCAAATACAGTCATTTACTTGGCCCGCCACGATCAAGATGGCGCGCAAGGCATTATCATAAACCGGCCTTCTGGCATTGAAATAAAAGAACTGTTAAACGACCTTGAAATTGATGCGGATAATGTTAATCCGCATGCAGTGCTGCAGGGCGGCCCATTACGTCCTGAAGCAGGCTTTGTACTGCATACTGGACAGCCAACATGGCACTCATCTATTGCGGTTGGGGAAAATATCTGCATTACCACCTCTAAAGATATTTTGGATGCAATCGCACATAATGAAGGTGTCGGACGTTACCAAATTGCACTGGGCTATGCCAGCTGGACAAAAAACCAGCTAGAGCAGGAAATTTCACGCGGTGACTGGCTGATTTGTGACGCTGACATGGATTTGATCTTTAATTTGCCTTACGATGACCGCTGGGATGCCGCCTATAAAAAAATGGGGGTAGACCGTATTTGGTTATCTTCAGAGATTGGACATGCCTGATTTAAATGCGCCGCAAATGATTATGGCGTTTGACTTTGGTACTCAAAAAATGGGCATGGCCGTAGGCCAGTCCATGATTGAAAGCGCCAATCCGCTGGCGCTGTTTGCCATGAAAGACGGCATTCCAAACTGGGACGAACTGCTTAAAATTGTTAAGCAGTATCAGCCTAATTTATTTTTAGTCGGCTTGCCGCTGAATATGGATGACTCAGAATCTGAGCTGTCTGCCCGCGCGCGAAAATTCGCCCGGCGCCTGCGCCATCAAACCAATATTGAAACACTCATGGTGGATGAACGCTTAACCACCCGAGAAGCCCGCGGAGAGCTGGAACATTATCAAGCCCAAGGGCGCGGCAAAAAAATCTCCGCCGACAGTGT
>JASLHF010000144.1 GCA_030152275.1 Acinetobacter sp.
TAGCTGGATTTTAACGGCAGCTGAACATGAATCTCTGTATTGCCTTTTTCAGAGAAAATTTCCAGCACACCGCCCATGCGCTCCATCCGCGTTTTCATACTGCGCATACCAATACTCATTCCGTATTGCGTTACGCAATCTACATCAAAACCAATACCATTGTCCCATATCGTCAAGTTTAAAATTTGCGGACTGCTGTATGCCATAGTCACCCGCACTTCACTGGCCTGACTGTGTTTTAAAATATTCGTTAGGCTTTCTTCCAGCACCCGAATGAGATTTAGGCATTGCAGCGACGTCGGTTCAATTTCCCATTTGGGCGCAAAAACCCAAACTGCATGAATATCCATTTCATCCATGAGCTGACTAAACCGATGCCGGACAGGCGCCGCCCAGAGCATCGGTGTTTCTGGAATTTTATCAACGGCCGCCGATCCGCTATCAATAATTTGACGCAAATCATCACGCAGCAATTTCAGCATTGATAAGAACTGCTGATTTGGAATAGTTTGTTCACACTGATCAACAATAATCATAGAACGTACAATCGACGCCCCCAAGCCATCGTGCAAATCATGGGACAGTTTCATTCGCTCTTGCAAACGCGCATTGGACAGCTCCAAACGGTGCTTATCATTTAAACTTGTGCTTAGATCTAAACTTACTTGCTGCACTTTGGTTGAAAGTTCATCATTAAAGCGTTCAATTTTTTTAATATTTTGATTTAAACGCGCACCTAAAAGCACCGCAATAAATAGTGTAATTAATGGTGATGTATAAGGTGATAATGGCGTCATTTCTCTGCCTAAGCCATTAAACGCCATATGGACATCAAAGGCAGCACAGCCCAAAACAAGGATGATGCAAAGCGCCAAAGAGATATAATCCGAGCGCTTTGATTTCACAGCTTTCCAGCACATAAAAATACTGACAGCAAGAAATAGACCGCAATACAGTAAAAAAACCATATCGAACAGCGGCTTCATCATATTCAAACTGACCGTACAAATACTCAGAATGACACATGCGCTGAGCAGCAATACCCCGCGCTCGAACACGACATTTTTGACTTGAATAAACCGCAAAAGATAAGTACAAAAACTTAAAATATAAAGAATAAATATACTTAAATTAAAACGTGAAGCATCAATTACATTTGAAAAAAAATAGGTTTCTGTGGCTAAAATATTGGCAATAAAAATTATCCAAAGCAAAGAACTAAGAGCAAACCAGCCAAAACTGCTCTCCGAACGCCTAAACAGCCAAAATATAAAACAAATAAAGCCCAATGTACCCGATAAAACGACATTGATTTGAAATAGAGTACGGGTTCGCCAAACTCGATCTTGCTGTATGGCTTCAGCTTTCACAGTATTATCAAAACTGACTTTACCAATTCCAGCGCTCTGCACAGCATAACCATTTACATAAATTAAAATTTCATTCCCATGCTGTTTTAACCCAGAGACCGGCATAATCCAATAGCGTGGCATATTCCAGCTTTTAGACAACGGTTCTGTCAAATGACGGTCGCTCCACAGCATATCGCCATTTAAATATACTGCGCCGGCGGTATTAATATAGCGAATTGAAAAAGTGATGGGTTCTGCCAATCGGGCATTGTCTTTGCAGCGCCAATCCCATATCAGTCGATACCAGGCCCCGCCTGAATAATTGGGCCAGCTGTGCTCCCACAGATCCGGCAAACTTTCAACCGCTTGCCAGCCTTTGAGAGGCAATTCAGCATTTGAGCCAGTTCTAACTTTATCAATACTATCAAGTGTAACTTCACATTGATCATTAATCGCATAAGAGGTTTGTACCGCAGATGCGGAAGCAAAGGAAACTGATATACTGCTGAATAAACAGAAAACGCCTATAATCAGCCAGACCAGTTTCCATCTCTGCATTATAAAATTCCCAATGAACGGGCTGTGCTGACGGCTTTTGTACGTTTAGTTACGGATAGTTTTCTGTAAATATGCTTAATGTGGCTTTCGACTGTATAGCGGGAAACAAATAGCTGTTCTGCAATTTCACGATTGCTGAGACCTTGCGCAACTAACGATAAAATTTCTTTTTCACGCAAAGTGAGTAAGCTTTGTTCTGCATCTGTATTATTTTCAGCAATAGGATGTTCTGCATCAACCGCTGCAATCTGTTTCAGGATTTCCCGCGCAATAAATGGATCTATGGGTGCTCCACCACGTAAAATACTGCGGATTGAAAGCAAAACTTCCGCATCATCGCGTTCTTTGAGCACATAGCCTGTAGCGCCAGCTTTAATCGCACTAAAGAGGCTTTCCTGTGTACTCCATGCAGAGATGACTAAAATTAAAGTATGACTGTCAGAAGAGCGGATTTTTTCAATAATTTCGAGACCATTTCCATCCGGCAGGCCTAAATCGACTAGCGCCAATGAAATGGGCTGGTATTGCAGAATTTTAAATGCTTCACTGACACTCTTGGCAAATAGCAGTACGTCACTAGCATAACCTAAATCAACCAATATTTTACGCAAGCGCAGCTGGATGATTTCTTCATCTTCAACGATTAAAACCGGTACCGGCAATACAACTTCCATGGTTTTCCCTGCATGACTGTCAATTTTTTATTTTAATCATATCCATAGCAGCAGAATATCCCTAATTTTAAGTATATTGCCACTAAATACAGTCATAACTAAAAGTTACTCTGCATTACATTCAGCGCTCACATGTATAACAAGCTTCAATATTTTTCTTTAAAGCAAGTTATATCTATAATTTTAATAGAATCTTACTCAACTCTTCAACTGTAATGCAGCCTTAAATAATCCACAATCGCAGCCGACTCAAACATTTTTACCCCAGTATTAGGATCATATAGAAACGGCACCTGCAGACGGTCTCCCATCAATGCAAATACCTGTTCACGCTTACCGCCAGCAAGCGGAACGTATTTTCCCGGTTTTAAACGCAATACCGCCAGCCCCTGATCCTGCCAGCGCTCTTTGGCAACATTATGAAATTTAAATGCAAGCTCTAGCTCAGATAATTCTGCGCGAACGATCCGTGTAAATGGGCTGGCTTCAAAACCCCATAGCTCTAATAAATGCTCTGGCGTTTTGCGGCCCTGTACTTTTGGATTAATCCATACACCGCGCGCGCCATTCAATAATGTTCCTGCAAAGGCTGCTACAGGCCAGCGCGGGAAATTTGCATATTTGGAAGGTGTACTGCCGCTGCGTCCATAATGTTTAAACAGATGGTGAATAATCTGCTGTGACTCATACATCTGGTCGCCGGTATTTTCATCTACAAAAAATGGAAAGCGCATTTTTCCTCCCAGCGCTTTCACATCCTTTCGATAAAGTGTGCCGCCTTTAGGACAAGGATAATCCTCATAGTCTAAATTAAGGGTAGTTAATACTTCACGTACGCGCCTGCAAAAAGGAGAACCTTCAAATTCATATAGTTTCAAGGCTTTTTCTGGCTGTTTTGGAAAAGCCGTGCCGGAAGTTCCGCGGCCGCCTTCTGCCATTGCAGACAACAATGCCTGTGCAACTTTCACTTGATGTTTCAGCATAAAATAATGTCCTTTTTATATTTTTTGAAATTTTTTTTTAAAACCTGTTATCAGACGCCGCATCCACAGCATTTTTCTTTTCTTTCATGTTTTAAGGCCACCCTTTTAAATTAGGCGCCTTATTGTCTGAATAAGCGCATTAAAACTCATAAACATCTTTTCATTAATGATTACCATTTTGATGAAAAGATGTTTTTGTTTTTAGAATGGCATTAGCAACACACTGCTGATGCAGTATGCTGCTTAAATCTCTTAAAGATCAGCCAATTTTTCTTTAGCGATAACAATGCCGTTATTGTCAGCATATACATAATCACCGCTCTGAATACTGACACCGCCAAAATTCAGTTCAATATCAGTTTCTCCAGCGCCTTTACGGTTGCTTTTCTGCGGAATAGAAGCCAATGCGTGCACCCCCAAGTCCAATTCTGCAATTGCGTCTACATCACGTACACAGCCATAAATAATGACACCGTTCCAACTGTTTTTAACAGCTGATTCAGCAATCATGTCACCCATCAAAGCGCAGCGCATAGATGCGCCGCCGTCAACCACCAGCACTTTTCCCGCACCGTCTGTTGCCAGCAGCTCTTTTACCCGAGAGTTGTCTTCAAAACATTTGACCGTGACAGCCTCACCGCCAAAAGTTTTGCGCGCGCCGTAGCTTTTGAAGAATTTGCCGTCCATCGAAGGTGTCACCACCTGCAAATCTTTTTCTGGGTTATCGTCAAGCAAATCACAGGTTACAAATGGCAATGTAGACACGGTTTATCCCTCATTTGGTTTTTTGTATGCGTAAATTATCATAGATCTGAAATTTTGCAGTTTGAGATTGCGCTGCATCGACCATAGTATGAGCCACTTGCGCTGCTGTCACTGGCTTATATTTAAAAGTGTTCGGCACAAAATGCGAAAACCGCTGATACAGACGCTGCACAGCATCTTCCATGCGGCGCTGCTCTGGACGCTGGCCCAGCAGCAATGATGGCCGAATAATAGACGTTCGGCTTAAATTCAAACTGTTCACATAATATTCCAGCTCGCCTTTTACGCGGCTGTAAAAAATTGGCGACTTGGTATTTGCGCCTAAAGCGCTCAGCAAAATAAAATGTGTATCTGCTGTTTCCAGCAATTCGGCAAAATGCGCATTAATCGAAAAATCAGTATTGTAAAATTGCTCTTTGCTTCCGGCTTGCTTAAGGGTTGTACCCAAACAGCTAAATGCATGACTATAGCCACTCACGTCCTGCTCATTCAGCAATAAAAAATCTTCCAGCTCAAATTGCTGCACTTTTTCCAAATGGTTAAATTCCTCATCCCGTTTTCGAACAACTGCGGTAATGTTTTGGCAATATTGATTCTGACTCAAGGCTCGAACCAGCTCGCGGCCTACTAAACCGGTTGCTCCAATCACAATTGCATTATCTATAGATTTACTCATTTTTTGAACAATCTCCCTGCGTTCAGACTAATCTAACGTTTTCTTTAATATTTTTCTTCATCTAAAATGTTGTCAAAGCATCTCAAGACTTGACTTAAGCGCTTAGTTTAATCAGAATATGGCTCTTGTTTACGGGCTGGTGATAGTTCTTCTGATGTTGGTTTTCAGATGTAATTTCAGCCCGCCCAGACCAATCTAATTCAAGGAGTGCACGAGTGGCAAACTCTGCTCAAGCAAAAAAACGTGCTCGTCAAAACGTTAAAGCACGTAAACACAACGCTAGCTTACGTTCTATGGTTCGTACTTATCTTAAACGTACAGTTGCTGCTATCGCTGCAGGTGACTACGCAGCTGCTTCAGAAGCGTACAAAACTGCGGTTCCAGTAATCGACCGTATGGCTGATAAAGGCATCATCCATAAAAACAAAGCTGCTCGTCATAAGAGCCGTTTAAACGCACAAGTTAAAGCTTTAGCTAACTAATTTGCTGCAATGAAAAAAGCCCTTTTTAGGGCTTTTTTTGTGTCTGCATATTTTTCAAACAATTAAAAAGACATGAGCAAAAGCTTAAGACAATAAAAAAGCCCTCATTTGAGGACTTTCTTATTTCAAACGTTTACTTATTTATTCAGTAAATTTAAATTAGTTGAATTTAAATACGCCAATAATAAGTTGTTACTCGCAGTTAAATTGGTCCAACGTTGATTTGAGCCACCAGTACAGTTATATCGGATTAAATCAGCACGGTTATTCTGCAAACGCCCTGAGTTTAAATCCATGCATTGTCCACTTTGACGAATTGTGGCGGTTGCAGGTTCCATTGTCCAAATTTGAGTATCTTGATTTAAAGTACAATGTTCTAATGTAATTTTCGCAGAACCGCCATTACCTGTTAAACATTGTCCTAAATCTGCCTTACTGTGGATACGTCCTAGCGCATCAAATAGCCATTTTTCAGAATCATCCGCAATACAGCCACTTTGACCGCTAATAAATACATTCAACTTACCATCAGTAAGCGCTTCAGTTTTTAGACAGTTGGTTCCATTCAGCATCAATGCCGCCTGATCAAAAATATCCTCTTGACTCAAAGCTAATTTTTGCATAAAGCTGGTTAATGCAGTTTCGGCTTCAGGCACTTTATTTAACAAGTCTTTAGCATAAACATTCATCCAACGGTTAATACGATAAGCTGTATTTTGCTGAGCTTCATAGCGGTCAAATTGCTGACGCGCCACGCTGCTTAAGAGCGCTTTATCATTTTTATACGAATCAAATAACATTTTCGCAATTGGATCTAAGCTCACGACTGCATTGGGTGCCTGTGCGACCAGTGCAATTTCTAACTGCGGCAACTCTACTGAACGTAAAGCGCTATAGCCTGCAGAGCGGCCAATTTTAACCGCTGGTTTTATGCTATCGTCAGATACTTGAATGCTAATATTTGACAGTAATTTGGCGTTTTCACCGGCTTTTTTACAATACAAATCTACCGATTGAGGTTGGTCTGCAATAGCTAAATTGACATGCAATTTATTTGCATTAGACCCCATACGGCTTGGTGATAAAGCAATAATTTTATTTTGCGCAGCATATTTAACATTTAACCAACAGGCTGCCGCTGTCGCAGCAGGATTGACCGCTGGTAATGCAAAGACATTTCCCCAGTTACCACGTGCCGCCGGATACAACAAACCAACTTGTTGTTCCGGGTCATAGCCACCCAAAATGGTATAGACAGGCACACCAAATTGTTGAGGTTTTAAATAATTACCATCTGCACGGTTATACCAAATCACCGATGATGCAGGCACTTTCGGCTGAGTCACTTCCATACTGCGTGTTTCAGCATTCCACAACTTATAACCCGTCGGTGAAGTTGCATCCCAAACTGCACGATTAAAATGTGGCTGAATTTTTAAGAAAGTACTATAGCCAGTGTAATGGGTATATCGAGAATAGGTACTGTTCGGATATCCGCCAGCCATGGCATCGCGACCATAAGGGAATAAGTTTTTAAAGTTCGGTGTTCCTGTACTCGCATCCCACAAAGATGTCGATGTCCAACTTAAGTTACCGCGCATTTTATTGCGATTGGCAATATAACCCCAACCACTGTCTGCATGATGCGATGCCCAAAAGTAGTTGGTTACACCATCTGTCGTTACAGCACCGGGATAATGCCCAAGCCCATAATGATGACCAATCTCATGACTAAATTCATTCCCAACCGAGTCAATCAAGGTCAACATACCATTGCCACCGCTTAAGCCATGATTGCTATAACCATTG
>JASLHF010000193.1 GCA_030152275.1 Acinetobacter sp.
TATCGTTAAGTTAACGCATTATACAGAGAATCCGCTGTTTTGGCAGTTGAAGTTTTCAGCATTTAAGCTGAACAGGCATAGAAATAAAAAATCAATATGCAAATCCTATGCATTAATTCAATTAGATAAATTAAACAGAATGTTTAGAATAGTTTTCTTTGACGCTGCATTTTCTATCTTGTCAAAAGCTTAAGAAGTTTTTACCGCGCCTAATTTCTGTTCACCAATCAAAATATTTTGCTGATCAAAGGCCCCCGCCATTTTCAACAGCGTAAATTATGCTGAGTGGCGTGTTTAAGCTGTTTTTAAATGCCTATTTAGTTGTGCAAAGCGCAACAGACATGGATTTGACTGAAAGAATTGCCAGACACACGCTGCGCCTCTTAGATTACGCAGCTTCAGTTCGGTCCAAAACTTTTTTAGCGTCATCAGAGATACGTTATCTGCATCCAGAGGTGCTCTTTTCGCTCACAGCAAGCGCCTATCTAAGCTCTGGCTATTTACGATAGTTTTTGATGAGACGGACAATGAAAACCAGTCAAAAAAATACAGTTTGATAAAGCGCTTCTGCATCATTTAAGTCCTATGGACGGCAAGCCTGTCCCGCAATGGAATGATGAGCACGCTCATTAAAAAGCAGATGATCAACCGCAGCGAAATAACAAATATTTAAATGCAGCCTATAAAAAATCAGGCCTGATGCATATCACATCAAGCCTGCTTCCATATGAGTATGGACAAATGCTGATCCCATAAAATGAACCGCGGCTTAGCGCAGCGCGCCTATATAATGATGCGGCACTTGCGCTTTATAGATGTCTTCAGCAGTCGGTTCGATACGGTGCAATGCTGTGTCCGGCTCTGGCGATGCTTCACTTTGCACAGCCTGCGGCGCATCTGCTGTCAAACCTAAATCTAAAAGCGCAATTAAGCGTGCACTTAAACGGTTCAACTCCGCATCATCAGCAAGGGCTGCCAGCACCAAAACATAACGCGCATAATCTTGATTTTCTGTTAAATAAACAGCATCTACCACGCGCCCCGTTACGCGGCGCAAACGCGCATAAAACAATGTACAGGCAGAAAACACCTGCGAATTGATGATATTTTCTTGCTGTTGATGTGTCGTGTGCATAAGTCCCCGCCAGCTATAGGCCAAAATTTAAAAAGATTTCATACCAGCACGCTTAAGCTAAAGCGCCAGCTGTAGAAGCAAAATACATACCAACTCTGCAGTCCAATAATGTGATTTATATTATTTTTATACCTTCAACAAGACTGACAGAATTTAAACAATCATGGATATTTCTTTAACGCCCTGTACAGAACATGCGCCCAAATAGGTGAAAATACGCTAAAATATGCGATTGCTTTTTTGCCTTTGGAAATTTACATGAATTCGAAACCTCGTCTTTCTTCATATTGGGTCACCTGTGCAGATGGACTTGAAACTTTGCTCCGCGAGGAAGTTGAAGGTTTAGGCGTTCAAAATATTGAGCAATTGCCGGGTCGTCTGATTTTCAAAGGCACATTAGAAGATGCTTACCGCATTTGCATGTGGTCACGTTTAGCTTCACGCGTACTGATGCCGATTCATACGCATGAAATCGAATTCAGCCATGACGCGCGTGATGTGGCAGAAGAACTCTATGAAGGTGCAATCAGCTTCGATTGGTCACTTATTTTTGCGCCGCAGAGCACTTTTGCGGTTCGGTTGCATATTGAGCGCGACATTAAAGTGAACAGCCAATTTGCCACCTTGCGTGTTAAAGACGGTGTGGTCGATTCATTTATGGAAGCTGTGGGCAAGCGTCCAAGCATTGATATTAAGCAGCCGGAAATTACGCTATATGTACTGGCAGGCAAAAAAGAACATACTTATTGTTTAGATTTATCTGGCGATTCGCTGCACAAGCGCGGTTATCGCCGTTACATGACCGACGCGCCAATCAAAGAAAACTTGGCTGCAGCCATTTTGCAAAAGGCCCAATTAAAACAGCGCAATCCTGAAATTATTTTAGATCCAATGTGCGGTTCAGGCACATTTATCATTGAATCACTGATGATTTTAACCGATCGTGCGCCTGGTTTAGTACGCCGTTTCGGTTTTAATGGCTGGAATGGCCATAACCATGAATTGTGGATGAGCATTAAAGCCGAAGCCGCTGAACGCCATGCCAAAGCGCTGGAACAAGAGCTGCCAAAATTTTATGCATTTGATGCTGACTGGGAAGCGGTTAAGGCCACCAAACAAAACATCATTGCAGCTGGTTTTGAATCTGTGCTGGATCAGATCAAAATTGAAGAGCGCACCTTGGCTGACTGGCCGGACTTTCAAGCCGCAGGTAAGCGCGCTTTTGTGGTGACGAACCCGCCATACGGCGAGCGTTTAGGCGATAAAGCATCGAACCGCGCCCTCTATTTAGGCTTATCGGCGCTGCTGCAAAAGAATTTCCCAAATCAATATGCCGCAGTGATTGCAGCTGCAGTTGAACAGGCCGATGTACTGGCCTTTAATGAACCGCAAATTTTGCGTTTAATGAACGGTAAGCTGCCAATTTATATCCGTTTTGGTGTCATTAAACCTGCAGCGGCATCGCAGCCATTCTTAGCAACTTGGCAGCCACAAGAGTTTGAAGCCATCGAAGGAGCTGAAGACTTTACCAACCGTCTGCAAAAGAACATGCAA
>JASLHF010000204.1 GCA_030152275.1 Acinetobacter sp.
ATGCGCTTTGTTGATGAAGCAGTCATTACCGTAGAGGCTGGCGACGGTGGCAATGGCGTAGCCAGTTTTCGCCGTGAAAAATTCGTACCGTTTGGCGGGCCAGATGGCGGCGATGGCGGCCGTGGCGGCAGTATTTATATTCAGGCTGATAACGATACCAGCACATTGGTTGATTACCGTTATACGCGCCGCTACCGCGCAGAACGCGGTAAAAATGGCGCCGGCGCAAACTGTGCAGGCCGTGGCGGTGAAAGCGTAATTTTGAAAGTGCCGGTCGGAACCACGATTGTTGACACAGAGTCAGGCGATATTATTGGCGATTTAGTCAAAAATGGCCAAAAAGTCATGGTTGCCAAAGGCGGTGACGGCGGTTTAGGCAATACACATTTTAAATCTTCAACCAACCGCAGTCCGCGTCAATGTACGCACGGTATCAAGGGTGAATTCCGCGAAGTCCGTTTAGAGCTGAAAGTATTGGCTGATGTGGGTTTGCTGGGGATGCCAAATGCGGGTAAGTCAACATTTATCCGCGCTGTTTCTGCAGCTAAGCCAAAAGTTGCCGATTATCCGTTTACCACAATGGTGCCGAACTTAGGTGTGGTGGATGCAGACCGTCACCGTTCATTTGTTATGGCGGATATCCCGGGCTTAATTGAAGGCGCGGCGGAAGGCGCAGGCTTAGGCATTCGCTTCCTGAAACACTTAGCGCGTACCCGTATTTTGCTTCATATTGTGGATGTGCAGCCGATTGACGGTTCAGACCCTGCGTACAATGCTAAAGCGATTTTGGCAGAATTGGAAAAATTCTCTCCAACGCTCTCAAAACTGCCAATTGTCCTGGTATTGAATAAACTGGATCAGTTGCCTGACGAAAGCCGTGAAGAATGGTGCGATCACATTTTGGAAGAACTGGACTGGAAAGGACCGGTATTTAAAACGTCTGGCTTAATGTCAGAGGGTACCAAAGATGTGGTTTATTACCTCATGGATCAAATTGAAGCACAGCGTGAACGTGAAGTTGAAGATCCTGAATACGCAGCAGAAATGAAAGCGTTCCGTGATCAGCTGGAAGCTGAAACACGAGAACAAACCATTGCGGCTAAAGAAGCATATCGTGAAATGCGTCGTCAACAGCGTCTTGCTGGTCAAGATGTTGACTTTGATGATGATGAAGATGGTGAAGACGAAGCAGAGTCGTACTACGTACGGTAATTGCTGAACAAGTGTCAAAGCAAACAAGTCTGAGGACAAAATGATAGAAGTGGTAGATGGGCAGCGTCAGCTCAAGGGTTGTAAACGTATCGTTGTTAAAATCGGATCATCACTACTCACAGCAAACGGAAAAGGTTTAGATCTGGATGCAATCTCGCATTGGGCGGGACAAATTGCAGAACTGCACAATGCAGGACACGAAATCATTCTTGTGTCTTCCGGTGCTGTGGCTGAAGGGATGGTTCGCATGAATCTCGACAGCCGACCCACAGATCTACCTAGTCTTCAGGCATGTGCAGCCATTGGGCAAATGGGTTTAATTCATACGTGGTCGAGCGTGTTAGAACAGCGTTCTATCCGTACAGCGCAAGTATTGCTCACCCATGATGACTTGGCAGACCGCCGTCGTTATCTGAACTCATGCGATGCGTTGCAGCACTTGATTGATTGGCGTGTGATTCCTGTCATCAATGAAAATGACACGGTTTCGACCGATGAAATTCGCTTTGGTGATAACGATACTTTGGCTGCGATGGTGGCGGGTCAGGTGCATGCAGACTTATTGGTGATTTTAACCGACCAAGAAGGCATGTTTGACTCAGACCCGCGATCAAATCCAGATGCAAAACTGTTCCATACAGTTCGTGCAATGGATGAAACTTTATTTGATATGGCTGGCGGCGGCGGTAAATTCGGCCGCGGCGGCATGTTAACCAAAGTCCGTGCAGCGCGTTTGGCGGCGAAGTCAGGCTGTCCAACCGTGATTGCCAGCGGCGACAGTGACAATGTGCTGTCACGTGTGATGGCTGGTGAGCTGCTTGGTACATTATTTATTACGGATAATGACCGTGTCACTGCACATCAGCAATGGCTGGCGGCTCACTTGCAAACAGCGGGCCGTTTAGTGATTGATGATGGTGCAGTCAAAGCCATTCGTGATAATCACCGCAGTTTATTGCCTGTTGGCGTTAAAGATGTTGAAGGGCATTTTGAACGCGGTGATGTGGTGGAATGTGTCGATATTGCAGGACATCGAGTAGCTGTCGGCCGTGTAAATTTCAGTTCACGTTCGGCTGAAATTGTGAAAGGCTTGGCATCAGATAAAGTCCATCAGGTCTTAGGTGAAGCGCGCTCACTTGAAATGATTCACCGCAATCATATGTCTATCTACTAAGTCTTAAAATTTTCAAATATAAAAAATCCCGCTGAAGAGCGGGATTTTTGATTTAAGATGCTGTTTTTATTTTACAAGCCCTTTGCGGATTAATGGACTGAAAATTTTTTGATAAATAGTCAGCACCCAAGCCATCAGTTGGGCATGATATTTATTCCAAAGGCCTAGGCCTGCATAATTAATTGTCAATGCGAGTATAAATGCGCCCAGCATGTCAATTGGAAAATGCACCCCTACATAAATCCGTGCCCATGCGACGAGCCATGCCAAAATCAATAAAAATTTACCCGCTTCGCGCTGTGCTGAAAAATAATAGGCAAAGCCAATACTGCTGAAAATTGCCATGTGATTGCTGGGAAATGAGCCTGTGGGTGAATGTTCAATTAAAGTGCGCCCAACATCCATGACAAATGGGCGCGGGGTATGTAAAACGGCAGAAACCGCTTCACTGACGGCAACGGTGACAGAAGTGAAAATTAATGCTTTAAGGATTAAAAGCTTGGCTTGAACATCTCCGCGCAGCCACAACAGGCCAAAAAAGAACAGCAATAGATACAGCGCGTCATTGGCAACAAAAATAGCATAGTGAACCATAAATGCTGAGGCTTGTTCGGGTGCATTTAACATGCTGAATAGAGATAAGTTTATTTGCTCAATGGACATGGTGTGGCGTCATAATGACAAAAGTGTGACAGCGACTTTATCAAAAAGAAAAACACGAAATGTAATTTAATGCAGCAAAATGCGCAGATCTCAGCTTGATGTCAATTTTTTGATGAAGTTGACACGATATGGAAAAAAATTGCAGCTTTATCAATCTGCCATGATAGAAGTTTCGGTGATGATTTTGATGGGATGCTGAATGAATTTGTTAAAGTGATCTAAGCTAAGCGGTGTTCTTTTCTGCTGTGCCTATTTTTCATTTGAAAAGTAAAGCTATTAAGCAACTAAAACCGTGAAATAGGATGCTCTAATAGAGTGACTGCTTTCACGGTTTTAATTTGCTTGCAGGTTGATAAGACCTCTTTCATAAATCATTTTTTACTCAGATCTATGTTGCGGATTCCAGCGATTAAATTGAGTTAAACCGAGTCTTCCCTCTATTTCGATAACGCTCAGCCAAAATCTTAAAGGTCTTCAGGTAGCTGAATACATGCTCAATTCTGATTCTTCTTTTATCGATTTCTTGATTATAAATTTTGAGTTCAGGATCTAATTTAGACTGCCTTTTGGCTTTTAATGACAATAGGCTATTCGGGTACCATGCATAAATACCCTGATAACCTTTATCTGCAAGAAATAAAGGTCCCCAAAGGAATTTGCTTTAAATTACGTTTGAATAGCTCAAAATCATGCACAGCAAAGCGGCTGGTACATAAACTCAGAATTTGCTGAGTTTTGCAGTGAATCATGGCCTGTACTTTAAATGTATGGATCTTTTTCTTGCTGCTATAGCTTTTTTTCTGTTTTTTTAGGGTCGTTGTATTGGGATTTCTGTGGCATCTGCAATCACAATATTTCAAACTATGCCTTCACCTTCAGCTAATTTTTTGGGTAAATTAAACAGATTGGACTGAAGCAGGCAGTCCTCTCAACATGACGTACAATTTTTGATGCTGTAGGCTTAGAAACTCCGCAACTTGTCGCCACGTGAAATAAAGTCCGGTATTCCCGCCAATAGCATAGGTACAAAAAACCTGATCTTCGGCGCTTAATTTTGGCAGTCTGCCTTTATCTGGAACATGCTTGTTTAATTGCTCAACCATTAAATAGAAGGTCGATCATGAGATGCCTGTGTATCGCTTGAATTGAGGATCAGAAAGTTTCTTTTAATCGGTGTATTTCATCCGCAGATTATGCATGAAGATGGAAAATTCTACGGTATAAATAATCAGTTACAAGTAGATCATTTTTTGATTTATGAAAGATATCTTATATAATGTTTTAAAATCATAACAATAAGATCATGTATGAATAATTATTCTTTACCAGAACGTGAAATCTTAAATTTTAAACCCTATCAGTACAAACTTATTAATTGGGCATCTTTATTTGCTCTAATCCTGTTGCTTTGTTTGAATTTAAAGCACATCCTGAAAGGAGAATTTCAAAATATTGATTACTTTGATTTCGGCCTTTATATTATTGTCTTTGTAATTTCCGGCTCAACAAAAATCATCCTCACGACAAATTATCTGGAGCTGGCATATACCCCTCTATTCCGGAGGAGAATCGCACGAAGCGATATCGAAAAAATGCATATAGCACCGCCGTTTAATATGGCATTTAGGCAGAAACACTCTATTCTGACTAAAAAGTTATTCAGGCGTAAATCCGATGATAAGCCAGACTTGAATGTAAAAGAAATAGGCCTTTTAAAATTTGTCTCATTACGTACTCAACCCAATATTTCAGCCGTTCAGAAATTCTCTGTATTAACACAGATCAATCTGCAAGAGCTTTCTAAACAACAAAGCCAAAGCTTGTTAAGACATTTACAGCAGGATTGGTATTTTGATATTCCGATTGTCGATCAACCCCCTCAGCTCCCTAAACTTGAACTTCATCAGGATATTGGTAAAACTCCTATTATTCTAATTTTTATAGCAGTGATTCTTGGTTTTTTATGCATCTTTCTGCCAATCGATGGCCTGCATTTTGGTATCGAATCTTATCTGGGATTAATTCCTGCAACTCTCTTGGCTTTTATTCTTGGTTATCTGGTGATTCGCGCAGAGAAAAAAGCATATGCATTTATCACGAACTTAATATGCAGTGTAGTGTTCGGGCCGTGTTTGTATTTTGTTGGCTTACAAGTAAATCGCCTTTACAGTGAAGCGCAAGCCCCCATCACACAGACCCACATGCTTCAATTGATTACAAGTGATGCGCGTTATCAAACTTGGCAAATTTCGCCAGAACTCACTAAAAAAACTGGTCTAGATGAAATTTACATCAATCAAAAATGGGCAGGATTTAATCATAATTTAAAAACTGGGCAATTCTACCCAGTTGTCATTAATGAAGGATATTTTAAAGATTTTTGGATTCAAAAAGATGCCTTTAAATACTTAGAATCGGTACAGGAGTATCAGCCATGATGACACCTGATTCCTTAGTTCAATATGGCATTTGCACTAATAAAAAGGAGAAATCACTATTCGAATTTCAACTTTTACGGCAAGCGAAAATTGATTATGAACACTCAAAAATCAAAACATTTTTAGTTCACAATAATACTGTTCATATACTCACCCTGTTGGCTTTTATTCTTATGTCTTTTGATAAAAATAAGCTTTTTTTAGGGCTTTCAATTAAGCATTATTTTTATATTTTTTATGCACTCATGATTTGTCAATCTGTTTATAGTATGTGGATTGTCTATAAAATCAAGAAAGAAATTAAATCTGAGAATGAAAAATATGCATATTTTTCTTCAACGGGCATCATCAAAAAAATTATTTCGCATATGCCTAAACAAAATCTCATTGAGTTTGAGATTGAATATTTGAATCGAAAATGTCAAATTAAAACACGTATTTTTAAACATTTTTACCTAATAGATTTTTTTAATCCTGATAATTTAAATGACAGAAAAAGTGCTATTGACGCTTTAATAAATCAGTCGGTCATTCTTTATTTATCTTCTAAGTTTGAAACTTTGCTTCAACTATATTTAAAAGATCATGAAGTACAAAACGTGGAGTTTAAACCTAGCCGCTTTTTCTTTAATCGCCAGTCTTTTTGGCTATTCACCCGAGGCCCGCTCTCGCTGCCTAAAGTTATTCACCCTGATGATCTGCATAGCATTGAAATTCAATATTTGGCACAGAGTGAGAGTTGGTCGTATATCTTTAAAGGGCAGATTTTTGAAGACACTTATCTATTGAGTCAGATTGAAAATATCCACGATTTTGAGCTAGCGTTATCTTTCAATTTGGCTGAGTTTGATCACCAAAAACATAAACAAGTCAAACTAAGAAAATGTAAATATGCACAGCAAATTTGGCAAAATCCAAAGCCTTTGAATGAATTAAAAAAGACGCGAAAGCGTAAAAAATTAGCAATTCAATTCATTAGTTTTCAACTGATCTTGATATTCATTAGCTTATGGCTTGCTTATTCCTTTAAGGATTTTTCCACCATATTACTTGCCATTCTTTTTATTTTAATCACAAGTTTACTTGCGATTTTTATCTATATGTATTTATGTCGTCACTTCAAATACGTGACTGCGACTGATCAAGTTGCTTTATTTCAGATTCATCCTCGTAAAAAAGGGGGAAATCTATGATGGCTCTATTACGTTCACATATTAAAAAACTGCTTAGTGATGAATGTCGGAAATTATTCAAAAAACCTATGGGCATACATCATCATAGCGATTGCATTTATTATTCCGATATGACTTTGTTGCACAAACTTGCTTATAACCGTTTATTCAGCAGTTTAATTTTCAGATGAATAAGCCTGCATCTAACATCTATAGTACAGCTATTGCTCCTCTTATAACAAAGCCTCGTTGATACTAAAAAACCTCTCAATTTGAGAGGTTTTTTAGTATCTTAGATTAGCATTTGAAGTGCAACACCATGTTGTTGCCATAATACCTGACTCGGACTTTTAAAACCGAGTTTTTTTCTTGGACGATGATTCAAACGGTGAGTGATTTCTGAAATATATTCATCCGTATAGGCATTTAAATCACTGCCTTTTTTAATATATTGCCTGATTAAGCCATTGGTATTTTCATTTGTGCCTCGTTGCCAGGCGCTATAAGGATCAGCAAAATACCAGTCTATTTCTAATTCTTGAGCAGCATACTCATGCAGGCTGAACTCCTTACCATTGTCTGCGGTAATCGTCTTCAGTTGATCTTTGATCGGCTCAAGAAGGCTGATGGTTGTTTGGCAAATTTCCTCCGCCTTGCGTGAGCTACACTTTTTCAGCCATAAATAACCGGTCTTCCGATCTACA
>JASLHF010000225.1 GCA_030152275.1 Acinetobacter sp.
CATGCATCTGTCGCTGCCGTATGTACAGTGGATGCTGGCCGGCAGCCCGCTGCTGTTTATCTATATTATTTACACCTCCATTTTGCGCGGTGTCGGCGACAGTAAAACACCGCTGATGACATCCTGCATGACCATCGGCACCGGCTTAATCATCACGCCAATTTTAATTGCCGGCAAATTCGGCTTTCCGCAAATGGGCATTATCGCTCCAGCCATTGCCACTAATATCGGTTTTGCCATCGCGCTGGTGTTTTTATGGATTTATCTGAATAAAAAAGACCATCCGCTGCGGCCCGATCTAGCATTGCTGCAGCACATCCGCCATCAGCCGGAACTGAGTAAAATTATTTTGCGCCTCGGCATTCCAACCGGTATTCAAATGGTCACAACCTCCGTTGCCGGACTGGTGATTGTGGGCTTAGTCAACCGCCACGGCGCTGACGCCACAGCAGCTTACGGCGCAGTGAACCAAGTATTAAACTATATTCAGTTTCCGGCGCTGTCCATTTCTATTGCCGCTTCAATTTTTGCCGCACAGGCCATTGGCGCCGGCAAATCGGAACTGCTGAATAAAGTTAAACGCACTGCTATCGGCATGAATATTGCCATTACCGGCACACTGGTGGCACTAGGCTATCTGTTTTCTAAATATTTAATGGCGCTGTTTATCACCGACCCTCAAGTAGTCGCGCTAGGACAGCAGCTGCTGTTTATTGTGCTGTGGTCAATTCTGTTTTTTGGCGCCAGTGCAATTTTTGCGTCCATTATGCGCGCCAGCGGCACTGTGACCGTACCAATGGTGATCAATATTTTAGCTATTTTGCTGATTGAAGTACCGCTTGCCTATCTATTCAGTGAATGGTGGGGACTGCAAGGCATCTGGTACGCGTATGCAATGGCTTTTGTCAGTCTTTGCCTGCTGCAAGGCCTGTACTATCACTTTGTATGGAAGAAAAAAGCCATTCAGGCACTGGTCTGAATCCATTGTGTCTATGGTATGTCCGTATCTAGCGCCAGCACAGCAAAAGCCCGCAGCCTGCTGGGGCGCCGCATTGGCAACTCACCACGCCAGTGAAAACTGCGCCTGCGGCGGCTCGGCCAAATGCACCTAAATCCAGCAACATATCGTTTTAATAACCGCCAACCGGCAGTTTTCACCCTTGCGCAGGCGGGCTAAATCGATATCTACAATCCGCTTTATACGGCCTGAATGGAGCGCCATCACCACCATGCAGCTGCCCAGCAGCATCTCAACATATGAAAAAACCGATAATTCAGACGTAAAAAAGCCTGCACAAGGCAGGCTTTTCATATTCAGCCGCATCACAGCGCGGCTGAACTCAATCCCGCAGCGCAGGCTTATTTGCTTTTGCCTTTGCCCATTTTGGCCGCCATTGCGGTTACTTTTTGATAGCCGGTCGGCAAAATGCGCTGAATCAGGTCCAGTGTTTTCGCATCATTGCCAATCAGCAGGCGGCGCTTGTCTTTCTGCACGGCTTCTAAAATTTGACGGGCAGCTTCTTCTGGCGGGCAGCGCAGCAGCTTATTGAATGATTTTGCTGATTTTTCCGGATTCATGCCCAAATTGCGCAGGCTGTCATTCATTTTGGCTGCATTGGCGATATTAGTGCGGATGCCGCCGGGATGCACACACAGCGCGCTGACGCCGCAGTTTTCCATATCCAGCTCCTGACGCAGCGATTCGGTAAAGCCGCGCACGGCAAATTTGGTTGCGTTATACGCTGACTGAGTCGGCTGCGCAGTTAAGCCAAACAGACTGGAAATATTGATAATGTGGCCGTCCCCGGTCTTTTTAATCAGCGGCAGGAACTCTTTGGTGCCATACACTACCCCCCAGAAGTTAATGCCAACAATCCATTCCAGCTCTTCATAGCTCGCACCTTCCACGGTTGAGCCCAAGGCCACGCCGGCATTGTTGAAAATCATATTCACCGAGCCGTGATTTTGTACAGTTTCCTGCGCCCATGCGCGCATTTCATCCAGATTCGCAACATTGACTTTTTTAGTGGTTACACGGACATTGCTGTCTTTGACCAGTTCAGCAGTTTTCGCCAGCCCCTGCTCATTCACATCGCTGAGCGATAAATGACAGCCCTGCTGAGCCAAAAGCACCGCCAGCTGCTGGCCAATGCCTGATCCTGCACCGGTAATAGCGGCCACTTTATTTTTAAAATTTTTCATTGTATTTTTCCTTTGCGATAACCAGCGCCAAATCGAATGCTGCTGCGCAGAGCGGCTTGGCTCTGGGCTAAATGCAGCCATAAAACAATATAGTTTTGACAATATATATTGTCAATATCATAAGAGGACGCGCCGGTCAGCCATCCTCTCTCCCACACAGACTTCGCCCTTGTGACTAATTATTGCTAATATATGTACATAAACCGTATTTCATCTGGCGTCCCTTTCTATGACCGAGCAGCATCCAACCGCAGAAGAACCGCAGAAAAAAAACAGCAAAGAGCGCCAGTTTAAAGGCATGTCGCTGACAGAACGAAAACAGCTGCGCCGCGAAAAACTGATAGAAGCCGGCATAGAAGCTTACGGCACCCACGGCTTTTTTTCAGTGACGGTTAAAGATATTTGCAATGAAGCCAAGCTGACTGAACGCTACTTTTATGAATCATTTAAAAAAAGTGAAAACTTGTTTCAAACCATTTTTTTAAAACTCATCGATGAACTGCAGCACAATGTCATGCAGGCCATTATGCAGGCCTCCGCCGATCCTAAAAAAATGATTGAAGCCGGCCTCAGCGCGCTGCTGACCACACTGCAAGATAATCCGCGCATGGCGCGCATTATTTATGTAGATGCCATGCTGGTGCAGGAGCTGCACAATCAGGCCACCATTCATGAAACCATGTCGCGTTTTGACCGCATGATTCATGCTTTTGTCATGCTGATGATGCCGAATATTGACCGCTCAGAGCGTGAAATTTCGTTGGTGGCCACAGGCCTAAACGGCTATGTTACGCAAATCGCTATCCGCTGGGTAATGAGCGGCTACAAACAGCCGCTGGCAGAAGTTTTATCTTCCTGCAGCATCGTATTTCAGTCCCTGCTGCAGACTTTCAGCGAAAAACCGCAAACGCTGCAAAAAAAATAATTGCGCCAATAGCGTTAAGCAATACGGCTGTAATCTTTTGAAATTCCATAGGGTTAAAGATTTAAACGGTCAACTAAAGCTGGTGTTTTGTCATAATTTTTTGCAAAAATAAGCATACTGGACGGTTTTGCAATGATACTGTCATAATTAATCTTTGTAATAAGCCTGTCATAAATATAGAACGGTCCACCGTTTAGATGAAATAGGGTATTGCGCTGTGAAAGATGACTACATATTGATTGTCGACGACGAACTCCCGATC
>JASLHF010000246.1 GCA_030152275.1 Acinetobacter sp.
GTGATTTAAAAAGTTTTTTTGAACCCAAAAGCTTAAGAAAAATACAGCACGATATATGCCAGTTGGCATTTGACTGCGGTGTATATTAGCCGAAAGATGAACAGTGGTGATTGGACGGCGGTGCAATAAAGGGCGGTAGGACTGCGCAAAAAAGTACAGCTTTAAAAAAGGCTCCAGAGAAGAAAATTGTGCAGTGAATGAACTTGGTGCTATAAATTTAAATATTAACAAGTAGATATAGTTTTATGGCTGACTGAATTTATTGCAGTATTTTAAGTTCTTAGATATTTAGGCTGCGGCTTTTAAGTTGTTAATACGCTGTCAAAAATGTGTTTTTGCTGTTTTTGCTGTTTTTGCTGTTTTTGCTGTTTTTGCTGTTTTTGTGCTGTATGAAATATCGCTGTTTGATATGTATTGAGGCCTTCAATATTTCTTCTTGGTCTGGCATAGGCAGTTTTCCGGCTGTGTAAAGTAAAAAGCTAAACATTGAGCTGAAAAGAACTGTGTATAGACAGCTGATATTTCAATTGCGCCATGCCATACGTGATGCTGTCTGCAGTGTTATGCAGCGCACAGCGCAGAGGAAATAGATTTGAATCAGCTGGATTTTTCGAACCTTTTTTTGAAGCGGTTGATATATTTTTTAAACGGCCAAACGAACTGCTGTACAAAGCTGTTGGGAATTTTATAGCCCACTGTGCCGTATACGCTGGCCAAATGATTGGGCATATATACGCTTTTAAACATCACATCATACAGCGGTATAAAGGCGGCGTAATTTTTATCAATTGCAGGCTTTTCTGAAGAATGATGCCAATGATGAAATTCGGGTGTTGCAATTAGCCAGCGCAAATACGGAAAGCGGAAGCGCACATTCGAATGAATAAAAATCGCATGAAATGAAATAAAAATCAGATACGCAAAGACAGCAGATGTATGGAAGCCCAGCAGAAAAATCGGCAAAGTGGCAATAAAGCGGGTCATCAGCACTTCGACAATATGCAAGCGGGAAGAGGCTAGCCAATCCATATGTTCAGTTGAATGATGGATCGCATGAAAGCGCCACAAAAAATTCACTTCATGCATCGCGCGGTGCAGCCAGTAGGTAGTGAAATCGACCACAATCAGCAGTTCGATAAACTGCAGCCAAATGGGCTGAGCCTGCACCCACGGCACAATTGGGTTGCTGGGCAGATGAGTAATCCAGTATTGAATAGGCATCACGGTTAAAAAGCTGAACAGCTGAATGCCAATGTGGCTGAACATGAAATATTTCATGTCTGTGACCCAGCCGGTACGCAGCAGTTTCTGTTGCGGATTTTTAGCAAAAAAACCTTCCAGTGGAATAAATACCAAAGCAAGAATAAACAAGGTGAGGACAAAATAATCAAAGCCTGCATAAAAGGGTACGCTTGGCAGTACAGGCGCTTTAATCACGCCGCAGCCTAAAATTGCAGCGCCAAGTGCGAGGCAAAGACCATAAAAGCCGTAGCGGTTTTGCCTCACTATTGCGCTGAATGCGCCAAAGCCGGCACTAATCACAATGCCAGCCATTAAGCCGAAATAAAACAGGTCAAAATGTTGGCTATAAAGCGGACGAAGTTCGGGTGTGGTCAATATACTTGGAAATAGAAAACACAAGGCGCCAAACAGGCAAAGCAAGCCAAGCGCCATAGAGATGAATGCGCTGATTTTGCCAAGTCCAGCATTTAATTCGATATTTTCAAATTTGGCTCTTAAATGATCGGTCATAAGGGGAATATCTAAAATTATTATTATTGGTTGGCGCTATAGTAACAAATGTTGATGATGAATGTAAAAAGCGCCAGTAAATGCTGAAATCATAGCTGTCGCCATCATGCGGTAAGCTTGATGATAAATGCATGTAAAACATGTTCAGGATGTTGGGTTTATTTTTAGAACATCGGGCTTATTTAGAGCTTTCATAATAATGTTCTATATATTCAATTAAGCTCATACTCAGGCCATGAATATGCTGGCTATGTTCGATTAAAGCCTCTTGATGCTTGATTTGCTTACGGTCATTGGCCAGCAATAAATGCTACTGCAAAATTTCTTCAGAATGAAACAGTTCAAAGGCTAGTTGATTTAAATTGGCATCATAGATTTGGCTATGGACAAAAATATGCAGTTCTTTGGCAAAAACAGGAATGAGGTCTAAATATTCAGTTTCGAGGGTATGCAAAATATTTTCAGTATTTTGTTTGTTTTGCTGCATTTGTACCAAAAAATCATCACTGTAGCGCTTAATGCGGTAGAGCGTGGGCAAGAGCGTTACAAAGTATTTTTGTTTTTGAATATTTTGCAATGCACGGTCACGCTGCTGTTCTAAACGGTTTAAATATAAAGGCACACTGATGGCCACAAAAATAGCAATAACAGAACCTACGGCTTGCACCCATGCGGCAAGTTCTTGATTAAATATTAAATCTGCTTGTGTAGGCATGGAAAACACTCATTTTATTGTTATGTTGATTGTGCCAATAATTGTATAAGAGGGATATGGCATTAATGGCCGATTAGCCTTTGGGGAAAAAGATGAAATTGCA
>JASLHF010000252.1 GCA_030152275.1 Acinetobacter sp.
ACTGAGCTAAAAGCCAAAGGGGCGTGTGATAAGTTTGGTTATTCTTCCCCAATATGATATATAGGCACGCTTAATAGTTTGTTTTTGAGTGCCTGTATGTTTGCAGATCTCCTTCTCCCTATGTTTGATGATGATTACTATCCTGATATTTTAGTTGCGGAAGTAAAACAGTATATTGAGCAGTTCGCAAAAAAGCTGGGTAAAGAGCTGTTGCCGGAAAGTGATATTTACTATTTATCACAGGAAACGGTGAAGAAAATCAATGCAATGAAACCGCAGTTTGAAGATTTGGATTCGTCGCTGGATGATACGGCAGCCGATTATATTGCTGAAGCGATGATGATGGCTGCTCAGGCGCAGGGCTATATGGATCTTGAAATGGAAGAGCTGATCGCGCATCGGGAATGGTAATCAGCTTTAGCACGTCTGTTGGCCGAGGCTTAAATATTTATTATTTTGAATGTTGACAATAACGCCGCTGGGTTTATAGCTTTGGCGGCGTTTACATTTCTAATCATTTGCATACAACCCATGCAAGCAGCAGCCATTCGGCTGTGAAGGGTGAGTTTTCGATTATCGCCTTTAGTTAGCGTGTATTTTTGCTAAAGTGAGCTCATTGATCTTGGATTAGCCTTCATTTTGAGTGAGCTGATAAGAGCTCATTGTATAGCTTTAACTTTGGCTGGCGGGAAGAAGATGATCCCATCTTATTTCCCGTCAGGATTGATCTAAGTTATTTTAAGGGGATTATGCTGAAGTGTTTGCTGCTTTTTGATAGTCGTTGATGACTTCCAGAGCAGCGCGGAAAGCTTCTTGTGCAGCAGGTGCACCACAATATGGCAGACTATGCAGCAGCACTTCCTGAATTTCTTCAACAGTTGCCCCATTATTCAGCGCACCGCGTACATGGCCTTTTAATTCAGTTGGGCTTTTTTGTGCAGTCAGAAATGCAATCGTGATCAGAGAGCGGTATTTTCGCGGCAACACGCCTTCACGCTGCCATGTAGACCCCCAAGCATGCTCATTGATCCAATCCTGCAGTGGTTGAGTAAAAGGCACAGTATTGTCCTGTGCGCGTTTGACAAAGCCTGCTCCCATAACTTCGGTGCGGACTTTTAGGCCATTTTCATAATCTTGCTGAGACATAGGAACCTCTGAATTTAACGTTTAGATGATTTTGAATGTAATGGATTTAAACATGCTGCATGCAAATGCCGGTATGTAGGGATTAAGTGAGCTCAACCGCAATTGCTGTGGCTTCGCCGCCGCCAATGCATAGCGCCGCAATGCCTTTCTTTTTGCCTAAGCGTTTTAATGCATAGATTAAAGTCACAATAATGCGTGAGCCAGATGACCCTAATGGATGCCCAAGCGCACAGGCGCCGCCGTAAATATTGACTTTTTCCGCATCCAGTTTAAAGGCATCTATTGCGGCCATGGTGACCATGGCAAAGGCTTCATTGATTTCCCAAAGATCGACTTCAGTGGCGTTCCAGCCGGTGTGCTTTAAAACTTTTTCAATTGCGCCTACGGGAGCAATGGTAAATTCAGCGGGATGCTGCGAATGGCTGGCATAGGCTTTGATTTCTGCTAGTACAGGCAGTCCATTGGCTAGCGCATAATCTGCTGACGTGACCGCAAGCGCAGAGGCGCCGTCCGATATAGAGCTGGCATTGGCCGCAGTAATGGTGCCGTCTTTCGCAAAAGCTGGCCGCAGTGTCGGGATTTTTTCAATTTTTGCATTAAACGGATTTTCATCTTGCATAACAAGGGTTTCGCCTTTACGCGAGCTAACAGTCACTGGCGCAATTTCTGCTGCCAAGTCGCCGTTTTGAATGGCCATTTGTGCGCGGGTTAGTGAACGGATTGCAAAAAAATCCTGCTGTTCACGGGTGTAATTCTTTTTGTTGGCCATATCCTGCGCCAGAATTCCCATTGAAAAGCCTGTTTCAGCGTCTTCTAAGCCTTCCTGAAACATATGGTCAATAACCTTGCCATGACCCATGCGGAATCCAGCGCGTGCTTTGTCCATTAAGTAAGGTGCGTTGCTCATGGATTCCATGCCGCCGGCAATGATTAGATGGACACTTTCTGCTTTAATCGCATCGGCTGCCTGCATTACGGCTTTCATGCCAGAACCGCATATTTTATTGATGGTGGTTGCACCCACATGGTCTGGAATGCCCGCAATACGCATCGCTTGACGCGCCGGGCCTTGCTTTAGGCCTGCTGGAAGTACGCAGCCCATAATGACTTCATCAATATCGGCGTTGTTTAGTCCTGCGCGTTTAACGGTTTCCTGAATAGCGGCAGCGCCTAGCTGCGGTGCACTCAGGGCAGAAAGCCCGCCTTGGAAACTGCCCATTGCGGTACGGCTGGCAGCGGCAATGACAATTTTTTTCATAGCTTTACTCATAATTGATATTTTTAGCGGCATAGATACATTCAAAGCAGCCGGAGCTGCTCTGAATGTATCTATGCCTTTTTAACTTTGTTTCGGGCTTAAGCTGCGTCTAGCGCATCTGTGATCAGCGCTACGCCAGTCGCTGCTTTGATCTGTTCCAGTGTGACGTCTTTTGCCAGTTCCACCAGTTTTACACCATGCTCTGTGATGTCCATTACCCCCAAGTCAGAAATAATGCGGTTCACGACACCTTTGCCGGTCAGCGGCAGTGCGCATTGAGTTACAACTTTTGCGCTGCCGTCTTTGGCATTGTGCTCCATCAGCACCACGACTTTTTGCACGCCGGCCACCAAATCCATCGCGCCGCCCATGCCTTTGACTTTTTTGCCCGGAATCATCCAGTTGGCCAAGTCGCCTTGTTCCGACACTTCCATTGCGCCTAAAATCGCAATATTCACATGACCGCCTCGGATCATGGCAAATGATTCTGAGCTGGAGAAAAATGCTGCGCCTTTGCGTGCAGTTACAGTTTGCTTGCCTGCATTGATGAGATCTGCATCGACAGTTTCTGCTGTTGGGAATTCATCAATACCCAGCAGGCCGTTTTCAGATTGCAGCCAAACGTTGATATTGTCCGGAATATAATTGGCAACCAAGGTTGGCAGGCCAATGCCCAGATTCACATAAAAGCCGTCTTCAAGTTCCAGCGCCGCGCGCTGCGCCATTTCATTGCGTGTCCAAGCCATGATTATGCCTCCGCCTTAAGTGTCATCTGTTCAATGCGTTTTTCAGGTGATGCATTTACCACAATGCGGTTGATATAGATGCCTGGCAAGTGAATGTCATCAGGATCTATTTCGCCAATTTCCACCACTTGTTCAACTTCAGCAACAGTGAATTTACCTGCAACTGCGCATTCAGGGTTAAAGTTGCGCGCTGTTTTACGAAACACTAGATTGCCGGCCTTATCTGCTTTATAGGCTTTCACCAAAGCAACATCCGCGGTTAAAGACGGCTCTAAAATGTAGTCTTTACCGTCAAACTCGCGCACTTCTTTACCTTCGGCAATTAACGTGCCGACGCCAGTTTGGGTAAAGAATGCAGGAATGCCAGCACCGCCAGCACGGAGTTTTTCTGCCAGCGTGCCTTGCGGGGTCAGTTCTACTTCCAATTCGCCATTCAGGTATTGGCGCTCAAATTCTTTGTTTTCACCAACGTAGGATGAAATCATCTTTTTGATTTGCTTGGTCTGCAGCAGCTTGCCCAAACCGAAATCATCTACACCAGCATTGTTTGAAATACAGGTTAAGCCAGTCACACCGGTATTTTTCAGCGCTTCAATCAGTGCTTCCGGAATGCCGCATAATCCAAAACCGCCTACTGCGAGGGTTTGGTTGTCTGCAACCACACCTGCCAAAGCTTCTTGCGCACTTGCTGCCACTTTATTCATACGATTTCACTTCCTTGAAATTAAGCGTCAGCTTTTGCTTCACTTGAATTGTTGTCCAGTTCGTCTGCATGCAAGAAGTGAGTATGGTGCGGCGCACGCTTGGTTTTAGACCATTCTTCCAGCATTTCATGTTTCATTTCTTCGGTAATCATGGCGATTTTTGCTGGCGCTTTTTCATCATCATATGCCAGTTCCAAACGGTGTCCATTTGGATCAAAGAAATAGATAGAATGGAAAATGCCATGATTGGTAATCCCAAGCACATTGATGCCATTGGCTTCTAAATGCGCTTTAGCTTCAATTAGCGCATCGCGGTCTTTTACTTTCAGTGCAATGTGCTGTACCCATTTCGGCGTGTTTTCGTCGCGGCCCATTTCTGGCTGTGTCGGCAGCTCAAAGAACGCTAAAACGTTGCCGCAGCCTGCATCTAAGAATAAATGCATATATGGGTCAAAGGCTTTGGTTGATGGCACATGGTCTTCAGCAAAGGCTAAAATGAAGTCCATGTTCAGGTTTTTTTTGTACCATTCCACAGTTTCTTTCGCGTCTTTGCAGCGATAAGCCACGTGGTGGATCTTTTCAATTTGAATTGCCATAGGGATGTCCTTATAAAATTTTTAAGCAGCTTCTGGCTGTGCTTCTGGCGTGGCTTGTTGGAAAGCATCTAAGCTATTGCAGTGCGCATAGATTGATTGGATTTTCGGGTAAGCCGATAAATCAATATTGAAGCGCAGTGCGTTATAAACCTGAGGAATGAGGCAGCAGTCCGCAAGTGTTGGCTGGCTGCCAAAGCAGAATTGGCCTTTCGAGTCTGCCAGCTGCGCTTCCAGGCCATTAAATCCAGTGATGATCCAGTGCTTGTACCATGCATTTTTCTGTTCATCGCTTAAACCCAGTTCACCAGTCAAATGCTTGAGGACGCGCAGGTTATTCAGCGGGTGAATATCACAGGCGATGCTTAAGCTGAATGCGCGAACCAATGCGCGCTGTTCAAGATTTTGTGGGAGCAGGGTGATGTCTGTGAATTTTTCATCAAGATATTCAATGATGCTGAGCGACTGCGTAAGAGTGAAATCACCCTCACACAATGCAGGCACCAGTTCACTAGCATTAATTGCACGGTATGCTTCGCTATGCTGTTCGCCGCCGTTATTCACCAAGTGCACTGAAATCTGTTCGGCTTCAAGGCCTTTTAGATTGAGCGCAATACGGACACGGTAAGCGGCTGAACTGCGAAAGTAGGTATACAGTTTCATGTGTGCTGTTCCTGCCAGAAATTATTCTGCGAAGCCAAAGTCAATAGCAGGCAGGATTTTGCCGGTTACTTCGCCAAAGCCGATGCGCAGGCCGTCTTTTTCACAGTGGCCTTTCATAATGAGTGTGTCGCCGTCCTGAATGAACGTGCGTTCTTCGCCGTTGGCTAAAGTGAGCGGCTTGGTCGCATTCCATGTAATTTCCAGCAGCGAGCCGTAAGAATTTGGCGTTGGGCCTGAAATTGTGCCTGAACCCATCAAATCGCCTACCTGAACATTGCAGCCAGCAATGGTGTGATGGGTCAGCTGCTGTGCCATTGACCAGTACATGTATTTGAAGTTGGTTTCACAAATGAGATCGGCTTTATCTGCGTTCTCAGCTTGAATTTCAACGGACAAGTTAATGTCATAGCTGTTGCTGCTGTTGTCTTCACGCAGATAAGCCAGCGGTTTTGGTTCTTGTGCAGGAGAATGGGTTTTGAACGGTTCCAGCGCTTCTAAAGTGACAATCCATGGTGAAATAGACGATGCAAAGGTTTTTGCATTGAATGGACCAAGCGGCACGTATTCCCATTGCTGCAGGTCACGTGCAGACCAGTCATTAAACAGCACCATGCCGAAGATATGATCCCATGCATTTTCGATTGAAATCGGTTCACCCAATTTATTTGGTTTACCAACAATGAAACCAGTTTCCAGTTCAAAGTCGAGCTTGCGGCAAGCAGAGAATTGCGGGCGTTCAGCATTTGGCAATTTGACTTGACCCGATGGGCGTACGATGTCTGTTCCGCTCACAATTACAGAGCTTGCGCGGCCGTTATAGCCAACTGGCAGTTCAGACCAGTTTGGCAGCAACGCATTTTTAGGATCACGGAACATGCAGCCGACATTGGTCGCGTGTTCTTTCGAGGAGTAGAAGTCTGTATAGCCTGGCACATGGACGGGCAGATGCAGCGTGACATCAGACTGTTTAAAGAATAGCTGGCTGCGCAGTTCAGCATTGTCGCGCAGTTCAGTATTGTCTGCGGAAAGCAGGCTTTGCAGTTCTGCGCGTACTTTAGACCAGTTTGATTTGCCTGAATCGATAAATTTATTCAGAGTCGCCTGATTAAAAAAACTTTCGTTTTCAGTAATTTTCAGGTAACCGTTTGCTTCCAATGCGGCTAAGTCAACAACCCATTCACCAATCGCTGCGCCTGCGCGGCGAATACCGTCAGCACTTTCGCTGAATATGCCGTAAGGCAAATTTTGGATAGGGAAATCCGAATCCGCAGCAACGTCAATAAATGATTTTAATTGGCTAGTCATTTCCATGTTCCTTGTGTCAAAGCGCTGCAACTCATATTGCACAGCTTGTATTCATTGAGCTTAAGCGTCATCAAAGGCTTAAGACTTTAGTCGTAAAAAACGTATTTTTATTTAAGTAAATCAATAAAAAACAAAGTCTTATCAAAATTATTTTGATTTATACGCCTAACGTCTAACACCTATTGATTTTTGCAATTAATCTCATCATACTCATTTCCATAGATTACGCAATAAATAATTCAATTATGTATTGCGTAATTAAACTAAAGTTTTAGATCATCAGCAAAGGAGCTAGCTTCCATTACACAGCAGCCAATTTCTTGTGTTTGATGCTTTGCAATCAGCCTGCTTCGAGTAGAATGCTGATCAAAGAAGCAAGAGTTAAGGACCTATGTCTGAAGAAAAAATACAAGGCGGTGTGCAGTCTTTAGAAGTTGGCTTGGGTGTCCTGGATGCATTAATTTCGCATCAGGTGCCGATGATGCTCAAAGAGCTGGCGGAAAAACTGTCGATGCACCCTGCAAAAGTGCACCGTTATGTGGTGAGTTTGGTACGTATGAACTATGCCAAACAGCTGGATGACGGACGCTATGCATTGGGAAGCAGCGCATGGCGCTTAGGTCTGAGCTGTATTCAGCGAACCGATGCCATTCAGGCGGCACAGCCCATGATTTATGCGCTGCACCGTGAAATTGACTGCGGTTTGCAGATTAGTAAATGGACTTCGCAAGGGCCGCTGATCGTGCAGTGGATTGAGCCGAATCAGCCAGTGTCAGTGATTACACGGGTTGGTTCGATTATGCCGCTGCTGAACTCTGCGACAGGGCGCGCTTATGCGGCCTTTATGCCTGAAGGTATTGTGCGTCCTTTGCTGGAACAGGAGTGGGCGCAAAAACATGCGCAAGGGCAAATGGTTTATCCGGGCAATTGGACTGAGTTTCAGGAGATGAAACGCAGCATTGTGGAAGCAGGCGCGGCCACAGTGTCCGGCGATATGCTTGCAGGTGTGAATTCTTTTTGCGTGCCGATTTTTAATCTGCACGGTGAAATTGAGTTCTGCATTGCGGCGCTGGGCAGCCAAACCTGTCTGCCAATGGATTTTGAAAATGAAAAAGTTAAGGCTTTAAAGCAAACAGCAAAAGCTTTGACAAATTTTATTACTCAGAGATAAGCATTTAAATTTATTTGCGTTTTCTCTGGGCGATAAAGTTGAGGGAATTAGGGAAAACGCGATGAGGGAATCTAACAAGCTGTTCTACGGCTGGTGGATTGTATTGGCATTAATGGCGGTATCTGGTTCAGCAATTGCGCTGACTATCACCACATTTAATATCTATTTAAATGCCTTTATTAAGGACGTCGGAATCAGCGCAACACAATTTGCGCTGTGTTCAACCATCATTAACATCACAGTGATGCTGTTTTCTCCAAAGGTTGGAAAACTGCTGCAGCAGCATACGAAAAAAGTGCTGTTTATATTTTTAACGGGTTTCTGCTTAAGCTATGCTGCCTTCTCTGTAGCCTCCAACGTTGCTGCACTCTATACCGTTGCTGCATTATTTGGTTTCTTTTCTACAGGTTTAACTTTTATTCCGCCTACCGTTTTGGTCAACCGCTGGTTTATCGCAAAAAAAGGTTTGGCAATGAGTATTGCGCTCTCAGGCAGTGCGCTGTTTGGCATGCTGCTGAGTAAATACATCACGTATTGCATACAGCACCACAGCTTGGCATATGCCTATCAAACTGTAGCGGCCATGATGTTTGTCGGCGGCGCGCTGCTGATCGGCCTGTTGATCAAGCCGTCACCGGAAAGCATTGGTTTAAAACCTTTGGGTGCAGAGCAAAGCCTTTCACAGCCTGGCTTGCCAGACGGCAATGCTGTTTCGGCGCTGGTAAACCTTGAGCCTAAAGTCTTAAAGAAAAAGCCATTTTTTTGGTCCATGCTGGCGGCGCAATTTTTAGTCGGCTTTGTGGGCGGAGGCATTGTGCTGCAGCTGCCAGTTTACTTGCAAAACACCTTTGGTATGGAGCAGGCTGCAACTTTTCTGGTCATTACGCTCGGCATTATGATTTTCGCTAAAGTGCTGCTGGGCTGGCTGTATGACAAATTAGGTTCATTGATTACGACAGCAGTTGTGGCTGGCTGTGTTTTGCTGACCTGCATCCCGTTTATTTTTACGACATCTTCCAGCATGTGGCTGCTCGGTCTGATGGGTGTAATGTTTTGGGGCGCCGGCAACTGTATTGGCACAGTTACGCCAGCAGTGGTTGCTTCGAAAACTTATGGCCCTGCGCACTATGGTGAAGTATACGGCATTTGCCTGCGTTTCCAGACCTTGGGTATCGCATCCGGCGTACCAGCCATTTCTATGATTGCGGCAGCAACAGGTTCATTTACTTGGGTTTGGATTATCTGTTCAGTGCTGACGGTCATGCTTTTGGCTTGCTATGTCATAGGCCTTCGCGGCAGTCAAGCTTTCCGCAGCTATCCCGAAGCAGATCAGGATATTCAAATAACAGCAATGCCAGAAAAATTAGTACTGGCTGCACATTCTAAATCTTAAATTTAGCGTATATACGATAAGGAGTTCGACATGCATTTTCCAGCAACTGAGCCAAGACAGTCACTATATTATAATTATCAGGTTTATCCGCACTTTCACAGCGCAGCTGATGTAGTGACTGATGAGCAGACGGTAACTGTAGTAGGTGCAGGCCCAATCGGCATGACTACAGCATTGCTGTTGGCAAAGCAGGGTGTCAAAGTAGTGCTGCTGTCTCAAGAACAGCAGCTGTCAGAAGGCAGCCGTGCACTGGTTTACACGAAGCGTTCGATGGAAATTCTGCAGGCGGCTGGCGCGGCGGAACGTATTATGTCAAAAGCTTTGCCTTGGACGCATGGCAACTCAATCTATAAAGGCCAAGTGGCTTTCCGCATGGCATCACCGACCAATGAAAATGATCAATTCGCACCGCTGAATAACCTGCAGCAAAACTGGCTGGAGCACTTTCTGCTGGAGACAATTCAAGAGCATGACAATATTGAAGTGCGCTGGGGCAATAAAGTTGTTGAGCATGTGCAAGACGGCGACCAAGTGACTTTAACTGTGCATACGCCAGAAGGTGAATATAAGCAGACTTCAAAATGGGTAGTGGCAGCAGACGGCGGCCGTTCGCCAATTCGTGAAAGCATGAAACTGTGGATGGAAGGCGCCAGCTATGAAGGCCGTTTTGTCATTGCAGATATTCGCATTAAGCTGGATTATCCAACTGAACGTTTGGCATATTTCTCACCAGACTGGAATCCGGGCAACACGATTTTGATGCACCGTGAGCCAGACAGCATTTGGCGTTTTGACTATCAGCTCGACCCGTCAATCAGCCCTGAGGAAGCGCTGTTGCCAGAAAACCTGCATAAAGCTGTGAACGATCAATTGAAAATGATCGGCATGGATCATTTAGAGTGGGAAATGGACTGGAGCACTGTGTATTCCGCGCGCGCTTTAACTTTGGACAACTATGTGCATAATCGCGTGATTTTTGTCGGTGATGCTGCGCACTTGCTGCCGATCTTTGGTGTACGCGGTGCAAATACAGGTTTCCAAGACGCGCAGGATTTGTCTTGGAAATTGGCGGCTGCAGTGAAAGGGTGGGCACCTGAAAAAATTCTGGAAAGCTATACCTTTGACCGCGTGGGCGCTGCCCGTGAAATTATTGCTGAAGCCGGTAAATCTACTCGCTTTATGGCGCCGCCGACTGACGGTTTCCGACTGCTTCGCAATGCGGTATTGTCGCTTTCACTAGAGCATGAATTTGTACGTCCACTGTATCACTGGCGTACATCACGTCCGCATGCTTACACACATTCACCATTAAACAGTCAGTTTGATGATAATGCGAAAATGAATGAGCTGACTGAAAACGGCGCGCTGATTCCAAACCTAAAATTTGCAGACGGGTCATTCTTGTATGATACGCTGTTTGGTAAATTTTCCGTGATTGCGCTTACTGAAAATGGCCAGCTTCCTGCGGGTCTGGCTGATGAAACAGCTAAATTGAAAGCGCAAGGCATTCCTGTACAGCTGGTTGCTTTGACTATAGACGGACAGGCAGCATCAGATGCCGATGTTTCACTCTCCATCAACTCTGAACTGGCGGCTGAACGTTTCTTTGCTGGCGCTGGCACTGTATATCTTGTGCGTCCAGGACATCACATCAATGGCCGTTGGAACAGCTACCGTGAAAATGCACTGACCCAAACATTCCAGCAATTTACTCAATCCGCAGAAGGAGCAGCAGCATGAGCATTTCGATTGATCATTTAGAAAAAGTGTATGACCATTTGGCAGAAAGCATTGATGCAGTGCCTGAAGATAAACGCGAACTGTTTTTAGTGAAGCTTGCTTTGCTGAGCGCCAACCAAATACAAGACAGTTTGGTATTTCAGCAGCTGATTAATCAGGCCAAAGTATTTGAAGATTAAGCAGTGCAAACCTGAGATTAATTGTCTGAGCGAGCATTAAAATGCGCGCTGCAGCAAATGGGCAGGTTTTAAGCTGACATACTTTCGCCGAACCTGTCCAAAAAATCCCAGTACCTCAGACACTGGGATTTTTTATTGCCTGTTGATATGAAGGCAAATTAAAACCTGGGTGAACCATGCTAGCGGCATATTTATAAACCTGTTATGTGCAGCTCAAGCATACAGAAAACTCAATGCCTGATGAAAGAGGTATTAACTGCAGGCTAGCTTGGCCTTTGCACGCTGAGGGTGCCGTTCACCGTTCAGCTTTGAATTAAAATGTATTAAAGCACATCTTTATGCAGCGTATGCGCGCTGGGGATGCTGGTGTAGCGCAGTACGCGGTAACCAGCCTCATTCAGCATGGCATCGCGCGCAGCGTCTTCTTTTTCCTTGCCAATATGTGAAGGATCATCCAGTTCAATAATCACCACGACATTGCAGTCTTTGTCCAGCAGTACAAAGTCTGTGACTTTACGGTTGAATTGATTGCGGATTTTATAATTGTGATTGGTAATTAAAGCGCTGAATGCGACTTGAGCCAGTACATGATGCTGTGGAAAAGCACTGATGAGGCGTGTGTACATTTTGCTTTCAAAAGCGGTAATGACACGCTTGGGGAAAAATTTTTGCCGGCGTAAGAATAGGCGCGGAAACAGAATGCAAATCAGCGCAAAGCTGGCCATACAGCCGATGATAAAAAAGACGGTTTGGATAAAATCGAACACTATAAAATAGGCCATAAGAAAAAGCCCACGTCATAATGCGTGGGCTTTTTAGAATTTGGCTCTCCAACCTGGGCTCGAACCAGGGACCTGCGGATTAACAGTCCGTCGCTCTACCGACTGAGCTATTGGAGAATCTGTAGCGGATTCTAGACATCTTGGCTGTATAGGTCAAGGTGAAGGGGCTAAATATTGCAAAATTAAGTTTTAACTGCACCAAAAATAATCAAAAAGCCTGAAAATTAAATTAATTAGATTAATTGCGCAGTATTGCGAGGAATATGCTTCAAGAGGTATATGAAGGCCTTTAAATTGATGGGCAGGTGTTATGTTTTGATCATCTCTAATATTTCTTACCGCGTTAAGCGTGCTGCATGAAGGCGGCAGACCAGCCTTAAATGCATATGTGATTTAGAGGCTGCTAAAGCAGTTTAGATATCTTGAAGGGAGTGAAAGAAGTGAAGGGAGTAAATATTCAGTGCAGTATGGCCAGCAATTTTTTGTCTTGGTATTTCATACAAATATATGCTGATTGATAAGCATGAGAGTGGGTGAAAAAGATGTTGATGTACTGAACAGTATTTATGATAGTCATGGCGTCATGCAATGATGGTATTTGAAAATGCTTGGATAAGAGCATTAAGAATAGGTAAAAAAAAGCCCACGTCATAATGCGTGGGCTTTTTAGAATTTGGCTCTCCAACCTGGGCTCGAACCAGGGACCTGCGGATTAACAGTCCGTCGCTCTACCGACTGAGCTATTGGAGAATCTGCATGCGATTATAAGGAGATTTACGAGAGGGTCAAGCAAAAAATGTCACGAATCTTTCATTTTGATACTGGATGGTTTTTATTTAGTCAAAAGGTTGGAGATTGCAGAAAAATGTCCAGTTCAGCTTGCACCCATGCTATTTCGTTGCTAGTCTGAATTGAACAAACAGAGTGTTTAAGCCTAAGCTTAAACGGTGTGGATTTAAACCAACTTGCCAGCACTAAAATGGCTAAACAGGAGAAAGCGAATGAATACGCTTAGCATTTCCAGCATTTTTTCAAATTTATCAGACTTCCAGCAACGCTATTTGTCTATCCTGACAGATCCGGAACAGTATTATCTTCCAGTGAAAGATGCTTATGTCGAAGTGTGGCCTGCGCCAAAACAGCCATTATATTTAGGGGACTTGCTGCAGCTTTGGCTGGGTGAAAAATGGATTGTTAATGAAACCAGATTGCCTTTAATCAATACCGTTTTAAGAGAAAAAAGCCAATCAAATCCCAAGTATGACCATTATGTTTATGCGATTCAGGGTAATTTACTGACAGGGCAAAATACATCAGAAGCTTGGTCGAAAGAATCTGAGAGCAGCGTCACTGTGCAGGTCGGCGCACTGTTTCAATATTATTGTGTTTGGAAAAGCCTAAAGCGTCCGAAAGCGTCGCAAAATAAGATTAGCCACGCGATTTAAAGACAAACCGCTGCTTTTTGCATTCATACTTTATCAAAAACTGTCGCTGGCCTGCAGAAGGCTGTGCAAAATAAGCTTGAGCATAATAAGTGTTCTGATTTGGCCGGTTTGAGATGAGGCTGCAAACTGCAAAACTGGCAGGCAGTTTTATACTGTATTTCAAACGGCCATATTTGATCTTTTAAAAATTCTTTTTGGTCTATTTTATTGGTCTTTTAAGGCCGGATAATCATGCAGGTTGCAGTTGCGTGCGCATACAGTTTGCCGGCTTCATCAACAATTTTTCCTTCAGAAATACCTAAATTTTTACTTAAATTAATCACTGTGCCTATTGCCAGCAATTCTTTATTTAGGGGGACTGGCCGGCACATTTTAATATTGAGATCAATTGTGCCATAACCTACACCTGCTTCCAGCATACTGTGCACTGCACAGCCGGTAACAGAGTCTAATACTGTCGCTGCAAAACCGCCGTGGACACCGCCTAAAGGATTTAAATGGCGCTGATCGGCCTGCACTTTAAAGCTGATGCTGCCTTCGCTGACTTCAAACGGCCGCATTGGAATTGTTTCACTGATACTGGCTGGCGGGATTTTTCCTTGGCACATGGCTTGCAATAGCTGTAAACCGGTCATTTCTTTTGGGTGCATAATCTTGTCCTGTATATTTTTATCGATGCTGTTGAGGCTTATCGCAGAGTCATTTTATTTATAAGTTCTTTTTTGGAACTTGATGGGTAAATTAAACTATCATCCAGCATGCGGTCAAATGACGGATGAAGAAAAAGGCTTAGGTAGAGTGGATGGTAGACATATAGCTTTTATCAAAGCTGTCGAACTGATTTAGAATTTTCATTGCGATCTCTTCACCGGTTGCCCATGTTGTCACAGAGGTAAGCAGGTTGACGTCTACAATGTCTAGATTGAGGCAAAGCGTTTGCGGGCTTTCAATGACAATAAATTGCGGAGAGCGGGGTTTCAAGCTTTTGGCAATGTAATGCTTGAGATTGGCTTTTTGATAAACATCAATAATTTTATAGCGCATGATATGCTTCATGACCTCTATAACAAATTTGGCTGTATTTTAAAGTTTATACTCCAATCTTTGCAAAGAGATTATGATGATATATGTTTCAAAATTTACAAATAAAAGATCGGCATCATATTTATTGATTATTTATTTATAAAGAAAAAATGACGTTGTATGCTGTTTTTTAACATTTTGGTACAGCCTATTCATGCTGCAGGACTGCCTTTGCATGCCTGAGCGGCACATGGTTTTGTTGTCTGAACGCGGTTTAATAAACTGGCAGCGCGCGCAATAGAATGTTGATAAAGCTTCGCAGATTTTAGATGAGTCACATAAGGCTGTAATCCTGAAATTGGAGGGTAGACTGCATTTTTTTAGTTGTACATGTGATGAAATTTAAATTTAAAGCTTATTTGAATAATTGATACATTGCATGAGAAAAACACGATAGATTTCATAACAAAGATTCGATATATCTTATACATGCAGTTGAAAAGGATGCTCAACGATGCTGTTTAAAATATGTATTGCTATGCTGGCTTTTGCTGCTAACTCTGTGCTGTGCCGTTTAGCTTTGGCAGAACATCAAATTGATTCCATGAGTTTTAGTTTAATTAGGGTTGTCAGCGGTGCGGCAGTGCTGCTTTTTCTTTACTTGCTGTCTGCACACAAAGCCAAAATAGAATGGAGCATAAAAAACGGCTTTTATTTGGGGCTATATATTGTTGCGTTTTCTTTGGCCTATGTGCATATAGATGCCGGCGCTGGCGCCTTGCTGTTATTTGGCACAGTGCAGTTATGTATGGTCGGCTATGGCTTATATAATGGCGAACGGCTGAATTTAGGCCGCGGGATAGGGCTGGCGCTAGCCATTGTCGGAATTTTAATTTTGCTATTACCCGGCGCTTCTGCACCCAATTTAGCTTATGCGGCCATGATGGTGATCTCAGGAATTGGCTGGGCCATGTACAGCATTGCGGGCAAATCAATGCAAAATCCATTGGCAAGCAGTTTGGCAAATTTTGTCGTGGCCGTTCCGTTTGTATTACTGGCGTATACGGTATTTTGGGGGCAAGGTTTTGTACAGCCGCGCGGCATTCTTTTGGCGGTGCTGTCGGGCGGTTTGGCATCTAGCGGGGCATATGTACTGTGGTATGCAATCGTCAAACAGATTGACCGTGTCACTGCGAGCAGTGTGCAGCTGTCTGTGCCGTGTTTGGCCATTATTGGCGGTGCATTATTTATTGGTGAGCCGCTCAGCCTGCGTATCATCCTTTCAGCTGCGATTGTTTTGGCGGGGATTGGTTTGGTGATTTGGTCGTCTTTGGAAAAGGAAATTTCTAATAAAATTGAAAATTAGAAGATGGAAATTATGAAAGAAAATAATGAACTAAGTCCTGAAATTTATGCATCTTACCCCTATGATGGAAAGGTTTTAGAATATTATCAGGGTGTTTTTGAATCGGTGTATATCGTTTTGCATCCCTTCTACCGTGGTATAACATTAAACTTAGGTACAGAAAGTTTTGAAAACTGGCCAGAAGATGAAGCTCTGCGACAAGGCTGTGAAATCATTCCGTGGAAGAAAGTGATTGAACTGACCGATTTTGAGAATATTTCTCAAATTGATATTGGTTTAAGGGCCTTAACAAGAGATTTGGATTTAAATGAGCGGAATAAAAATTATGCATCAATGCTTGAAAAATTGCGTTGTGAAACAGGCATTGTTTATCCAGATGAAACTCGAATCATTTCTCCTTTTTTAACTTATCCAATATTGAGTAGCATACAAAAACAGGGTTATTCGAAACTTTGGCTGGGTGAAGAATTTTCGTATATTCCACCAACTTTGCATAATATAGAAGAATTGTTAGTTTCGCAGCAAACGTACCACTGTAACTATACTGAAGATCATCAGCTTCTATTTGCCACACATTGGGACAGTCACTGTACTTTTTTATGTTCTTCAAAAAAAATCATTGATCAAATTTTAGAAAATTATCCTTTCGAAGGATTCTTCTGTACGCCTCAAACAGAAGTCTATTGGGGATTGCATGAGATTTAAGTGATAAATGTAAAAGCATGTGTTAAAACCTTTGTATAAGCATAAAAAAACCCGCGAATATCGCGGGTTTTTTACATCTGGCTTTTTTAAAGCAGATTATTTTTCAGCAGCAATAGAAGCAATCGCAGCATCAACGCCTTCGATTGAATCAGCAGCTTTTTTGATACGTGCAAGCGCATCTACAAGTACTTCGTCAGCAGTTGCATATGAAATACGCATGTAACCGCCTAGACCGAATGCATCACCAGGAACAACGGCAACACCAGTTTCTTCCAATAACCATGCAGAGAATTCTGTGCAAGATTTTAAGCCTTTCGCACGGATCAATGGACGGATGTTTGCGTATGCATAGAATGCACCGTCAGCAGGAAGGCAAGTAATACCGTTGATGTCGTTTAAGCCTTTAACAACTAAGTCATGACGGCGTTTGAATGCTTCAATCATTGGCTCAAGAACGTCTTGAGGGCCATTCAATGCAGCTTCTGCAGCAACTTGTGAAATAGAAGTTGGGTTAGAAGTTGATTGAGATTGGATTTTTTTCATCGCACCAATCAATTTAGCAGGGCCCGCTGCGTAGCCAATACGCCAGCCAGTCATTGCATACGCTTTAGATACACCGTTAAGCACGATTACGCGGTCGTAAAGGTCAGGTGCAACAGTTGCGATGTTGTAGAATTCGTCGTCCCAACGGATTGGTTCGTACATATCATCAGAAGCAACCATCACTTCTGGATATTTACGAAGTACGTCTGCCAAAGCTTCTAATTCAGCTTTAGTGTAGATCATACCTGTTGGGTTTGAAGGGCTGTTTAAAACCACTAAACGAGTTTTATCAGTAATTGCTGCTTCTAATTGAGCAGGAGTGATTTTGAAACGCTGTTCTTCACCGCATTTCACAATTACTGGAGTACCTTCAGCAATGATCACCATGTCTGGGTAGCTTACCCAGTAAGGTGCAGGAATAATCACTTCATCACCTTTATTTAACAAAGCAAGCGCCAAGTTAAAGAAAGATTGTTTGCCGCCGCAAGAAACCAAAATTTGGTTTGCTGCGTATTCAAGGTTATTGTCGCGTTTTAATTTAGCAATAATTGCTTTTTTAAGGCCTGGAGTACCGTCAACAGCTGTGTATTTTGTAAAGCCATTGTTGATCGCTGCAATTGCTGCGTCTTTGATGTGTTGTGGTGTGTCGAAATCAGGTTCGCCAGCGCCCAAACCAATAACGTTTTTA
Source organism: Acinetobacter sp. (assembly GCA_030152275.1). GTDB lineage: Bacteria > Pseudomonadota > Gammaproteobacteria > Pseudomonadales > Moraxellaceae > Acinetobacter. The sequence goes on from JASLHF010000252.1 coordinate 17,451, forward strand.
CCTGCAGCTTTAAGTTCAGCTGCTTTGTTCGTTACCGCAAGAGTTGGGGACGGTTTGATGGCATTTACACGATCAGAGAGACGTACGTCCACGGCAGTATTCCTTCTTATAGGGATTAAAATTAAAAAGCACACTATCTTATCTTAAAATGGCCTTTAAAGGGGAGTGAGAATAGGCTTAATCTGCAAAAAGACTGTAAAAATATATAGCAGGTGTTTCAAAAGCTTAAAAACAGCAATGGTGTGATGGGGGTGTGCCTCGCTGTTTGTATGGCAGCGCTTTAACTGCATTACCATTTTTTATTTTTGACTGAACCCTTGTGCGGGGCTATATCTATATTTTAATTTTCTTAAAATGGAGAAAATCTAAAAGCGTTCTGTGAAATCAGCGCTGTTAATCATCATCTATGTTTTATCTTGCATAATAAAGATCTTAAACGGCTGAATGACCGGCATCTTCTTGGCTGGGTTTGTGCTGTGAAGAAACTGAAAATTTTGTGCAAAAAGCTGCTGTAAAAAAAGACCGCATATTTGCGGTCTTTTAAAATGGAGAATTCGCTATTTCACATTCTATTTATCACAATCGGCATAGATAGATTGTTCAATACAGAGCCAAAGTAAAAAATGAATTGGCTATCTGCTCCATTACTGTTTGAAACGAGATAGGTCTTCTTCTGGGCGCGCTGTTAATACTTCAACCCCGTTTTTAGTCACTAATAGGGTATGTTCATATTGTGCAGACAGGCTATGGTCTTTGGTCACTACAGTCCACTTATCGCCAAGCAATTTAGTTTTCCAGTCGCCGCCGTTGACCATAGGCTCAATCGTGAAGGTCATGCCTTCTTCTAAAATCATACCTGTGTCTGGCTGGCCGTAGTGCAGCACTTGCGGTTCGTCATGAAAGACTGTACCGATACCGTGGCCGCAATATTCACGGACAACGCCAAAACGTTCAGATTCAACATATTTTTGGATTGCATGGCCAATATCACCAATCGTTGCGCCCGGTTTAACCACTTCCATGCCGCGGTACATGGCTTCCTGAGCCACTTTGCATAAGCGGTTAGCGAGAATAGAGGTTTCACCGCCCACGATATACATCATGTTGGTATCGCCGTGATAGCCATCTTTAATGACAGTGACATCAATATTTAGAATATCGCCTTTTTTCAGGACTTTGCTTTCCGAAGGAATGCCGTGGCAGACCACGTGGTTTACCGATGTGCAGATCACATGCTGAAAAGCAGGGCGGCCTGGCGCTGCGCCATAACCTAGACATGCGGGAATGGCATCCTGCTTATTGACAATATAGTCATGACAAATCGTATCAAGTTCTAAGGTGGTCACCCCCGGAACAATATGCGGTTTGATCATATCCAGAATTTCTGCCGCCAGCCGTCCAGCCACACGCATTTTTTCAATTTCGTCTGGGGTTTTGATTAAACGGCGTGGAGCTTCGTAAGTACTGTTCATGATCTCTAAAAACTTTTGGAAATTTGTATGTGACTATGGTATAAATAGCCGCCCATTTTATCAAATGCTTTTTCGTGAATTCGTTTTACATCAAGCAGGTAAAATTGGCGTAAAAAATCCGCACATATATCGACACATTTCTCTGGGTGCCCTTTGGGGTGGAGAATGCGGATATATGGAGGCCTAACCCAAACTTTAAGGTAAAGAAAATGGCAGATTACAACGTAAGCATGCGCGACCTTCTTCAAGCAGGCGCTCACTTCGGTCACCAAACACGTTTTTGGAATCCAAAAATGCGCGAGTACATCTTTGGCGCGCGCAACAAAATTCACATCATCAACCTTGAACACACTGTTCCTGCGTTAAATGATGCTTTGAACTTTGCTAACAACTTGGCTAGCAAAAAGAACAAAGTTTTGTTCGTTGGTACAAAACGTGCTGCTTCTAACATCATCCGTGAACAAGCTCAACGCGCAGGTCAACCATACGTTGATCACCGCTGGTTGGGTGGTATGTTGACTAACTGGAAAACTCTTCGCCAGTCAATCAACCGTCTAAAAGACCTTCAAACTCAATCTACTGACGGTACTTTCGCTAAGCTGACTAAACGTGAAGCTTTAGAGCGTACTCGTGAGATGGAAAAACTTGAACGCGGTCTTGGCGGCGTTAAAAACATGGGTGGTTTACCTGACGCGTTATTCGTAATCGACGTAGATCACGAAGCGATTGCGATTAAAGAAGCTAAAAACCTGGGTATTCCTGTAATCGGTATCGTTGATACAAACTCTAACCCAGACAACGTAGACTACGTTATTCCGGGTAACGATGATGCGATCCGTGCAGTTACTCTTTATGCTTCTGCTATGGCTGATGCAATTCTTGCTGGTAAAGAATATGCTCAATCACAAGCAAATGCGCAAGCAAAAGCTGAAGACGTTAAAGAAGCTCCAGAGGCTTAATGCGTTTGACGTAAGCTTGTCATTTTTGCGACATGTGATGGTGGCAATGTAAGCGTCATGTATGCAGACGGCCCATGAGTATCCTCTGGGCCGTTTCTGTTCTAAAAAGAATTCATTTTCTACCGAATCTAGGAGATAAACATGACTGCAGTTACAGCAAGCATGGTTAAAGAATTGCGCGACCGTACTGGCCTTGCAATGATGGAATGTAAAAAAGCATTGACAGAAGCGGGCGGCGACATCGAATTAGCGATTGATAACCTGCGTAAATCTGGTCAAGCAAAAGCTGCTAAAAAAGCAGGCAACATTGCTGCTGACGGCGCAATCACTATTGCTCAAGAAGGCAATAAAGCAATCCTTTTGGAAGTAAACTGCCAAACTGACTTCGTTGCTAAAGACGAAAACTTTGCTGGTTTCTCTGCTAAAGTTGCAGCTGCTGCACTTGCAGCCGGCGTAACTGACGCTGCTCAAATCGCTGAATTAAAACTTGAAGATGGCCACACTGTAGAAGAAGCTCGTATCGCGCTTGTTCAAAAAATCGGTGAAAACATCCAAGTTCGCCGCGCTCAAATCGTTGAAGGCGAAAACCTTGCAGTTTACAAACACGGTTTAAAAATTGGTGTTGTTGTTGCTTACGCAGGTGATGCTGAAACTGGTAAAGGTTTGGCTATGCACATTGCAGCGTTCAACCCAGTTGCTGTAAACGAAGCGGGTGTATCTGCTGAACTTATCGCTAAAGAAAAAGAAATTGCTGAAGCGAAAGCGCTTGAATCAGGTAAACCTGCGAACATCGTTGAAAAAATGGTGACTGGTTCTGTTCAAAAATACCTGAACGAAGTTGTTCTTGAGAACCAAATGTACGTTATCGACAACGATAAGAAAGTTGCAGACGTTCTTAAAGCAACTGGTACTACTGTAGCTAACTTCGTTCGTTTCGAAGTGGGTGAAGGTATTGAGAAAAAAGCAGAAATGAGCTTCGCTGAAGAAGTTGCTGCTGCTCAAGCTGCTGCAAAATAATTTTTTGTCTGAGGACAAAATTTATTTTCAAAAAAAGCCCCATTTGGGGCTTTTTTTATAGCTAAAATAATTTAAAAACAAGGAGCGGATATGGCAAATAAAACCAATACGGCAATTGGCGCAGCAATCATTGCGCTGGCAGCTGCATATTATGGCTGGGATTTAAAGACTTCTGACAGCAGCATGTCCAGCAATCATGAACTGCCAAAAGCTGCGCTTGAGCAGCGCGGGCAGGAACAGGCTGGCCGCGCTGCTCAAGATACAGGTACAGCATTTAATAACACAAAATCTGCACATTCGAAGACTCAGGATGATACGGCGAAAATTGCTCAGGCCTTTGCGCAGCAGCGAAGCAATCTGCAGGTGCATGCCAGCGGGCAGGTGAAAGCCGTGCTGCGGGATGATACAGAAGGTTCAAAACATCAAAAATTTATTTTGCAGCTTAGGAATGGGCAGACTGTATTGGTCGCGCATAATATTGATTTATCACCGCGTATTCAGCATTTAAAAAAAGGCGATACTGTTGAATTTTATGGTGAATATGAATATTCCAGTCAAGGCGGTGTGATTCACTGGACGCATGTAGACCCCAATAAACGCCATATAGATGGCTGGCTTAAGCATGACGGGCAGCTTTATCAGTAAATACAGTTTTGATCTTTAACGCCAAAAGCGCAATTTTGTTCTATGCATGCAAATAAAAAGCGTTAATGTAAGCATGGATTGGGCGGGAAGCAGTGTGCAGGAAAATAAAGTGCGGGAGTTTGCAGATTATTGGCATGTTGAAGAACTGGGCGGTTTGGAATTGCTCAAAGCATCCTATCAGCAGACTCAATTTTCAAAACATACCCATGAAGGCTATTGCATCGGCTTGATTGATGAAGGCGCACAATCATTTTTGCGCACAGGCTGTTAGCATATAGCGCCCAAAGGCGATATTATTTTGGTGAACGCGGATGAAGTTCATACCGGATCATCTGCTGTAGACACTGGCTGGCGTTACCGCGCAATTTATCCCACACCAGAAATGATGGCTGAGATTAGCACCGGTTTTTTCCGTGAAAAGGGTAGCGCGCCTTGGTTTGCACAGGCTGTGGTGCGTGATGAGGGGCTGGCGGCGCAGCTGCATTTATTGTTTGACCTGCTGCTCCAGCCTCAAAATGCGCTATTTAAGCAAAGTTTATATGTGTCGACTTTGGCTTATTTAGTGAGCAAGCACGGGCGGGCGAAACAGACGCTGGCGCAGCTGCCTGAAGCGCAGCGCAAGGTTCAAATGATTCAGGACCTTTTAGCGGCAGAACCTGAAAAGGAACATCAATTGGCTGATTTGGCGCAATTGGCAGGGTTAAGCCAATGGCATTTATTGCGTCAATTTAAAAAAATATACTGGCCTGCCGCCGCATGCTTGGCTGGTGCAGTGCCGTTTACGCAAGTCCTTAAATTTGCTGAAACAAGGGCAGAAGATCGCGCTCACTGCACAACTCTGCGGCTTTTCAGATCAAAGCCATTTCACGCGCCATTTTAAGAAAACTTTAGGCTGTACACCGGCGCAGTATATTGCGCATAAAAATTAAAACATATAAATCAATGTATTATATGCAATTAGATGATTCACCTAGAATGGCTTCCTGTAATGCATACCTTTAAGCTTGATTTAAAAAATACCTCTATCGAAGTTAAAATTATTTTAGGCTGACTCTTTTTTGTGGTGTCATCAAGCCATAAAACGGCACTTAAATACGGCTGGGCAAAGCGCAATTTTATTCAATCCTCTCACCTCTTGCTGCCGCATATTAATTTAATAATTTAAGTGCGAATTGAATAGACCATGTCTAAATCGATAATTTATACCCGGCATAACAGCAAGACTTTAGGTTTTTGGAATGGTGTGCTGGATATGCTGCCGCTGTCTATTGCGGTTATTCCATGGGGGATATTAGCAGGTTCTGCAGCGGTAAATGCCGGATTGAGTCTGATGCAGGCTGTGGGCATGTCAGCTTTTGTGTTTGCAGGCGCTGCGCAGCTGGTCAGTTTGAGCATGCTGAATACAGGTGCATCGGTTATCAGCATTATAGTTACCATCTTTTTTTTGACCAGCCAGCATTTTATTTATGCGCTGCATTTGCGCGAGGACACAAAGAAATTTCCCCTATACAAACGGCTGAGTGTGGGCTTTTTGCTGACGGATGAGCTGTATGCGACCGCTATGCTGAATCAACAGCGGCCATACCGCTATTTGCTGGGTGCGGGTTTGAGCTTTTATCTATGCTGGGTCGGGTTTAGTCTTGCGGGAATTTATTTGGCGCATATGGCTCCAAATTTAGATGCTTTGCATTTGGAGTTTTCCATTGTGGCAATATTTTTAGTCATGGCAATTTTACTGATGAGGAATCGGCTGGCGATGGCCGGCATGTGTGTTTCGGCAGTTATGGCTGTCATATTCACTTGGCTGCAATTGGAAGCGGCAATTTTGCTTGCAGGGCTTTGCGGCATGTGTATTGCGGCTATTCTAGATGTACGGGGACAAAAGCCATGAGTTGGTTTTTACTGCTCAGCTTAAGTGCGGTAACGCTTTTTAACCGTTATGTGTTTTTAGAGCCGAAAACATCAATACAGCTGCCCGATTTTGCAATGCGCATGCTGAAATATGCAGCTCCATGTCTCATGGTTGCTATTGCAATGCCGATTGTGTTTTTTTCACAAGCAGAATGGAAAGGCATATTCAATAATAGCTATTTGTATGGCGCGCTGTTTACGGTTTTTATCGCAGCTTTTACACGAAAATTGCTGTTCAGCATCGTGTTTAGTTTGATGTTTTTTTATGGGTGGATTTATTTTTTTGAATTTTAAAAAGAAGCTGAAAATAATTCAAAAAATAGGGCGATTTTGATGAAAAAAGCTCAAAAATAAGCTTTTTTCATCAAGGCTGAAAAAGACTGCTTCTAAATGCTCGTCATTTGCGTTTTTTGACGCATTTTCCATTTTGAGCTAACTTTACCTAGGTAAGCATCAACACACCAAATAGGGCCAATCAAGAGGAATTGGAGATCTTTGAAGAATGAAGGCTTTTTGCCTTCGACTTTATGGCCATAAAATTGTCCGATCCACGCCAAAACAAACAGCGCAATATACAGCCCAGCGCCGGCAGGAAGAATAAAAATCAGCCATGCCATCACGAGTGTCAGCGCTGCCATGGCGACTGCCAAAACAATGTCTAGCCGCGCATAAAATACAAAGGCCAGCACCAGCAGCAGTGCAGTCAGTAATACACTGAAATGCGCCAAAATGCCGATAATGGAAAAATAAATGGTCGGCACGCAGATCCAGTGAATCAGTTTATTGGTTTTGTTTTGATGACTTTCACTATATTCATCAAACCATTCTGTAATCGTTTTCATGTGTATCCTTACTCATGCTTAGAAGGGAAGCAATATGCTGACGAAAGTGCAGGGCACGGGTTTTCGTTTGGCTGACTCCAAATGAGTACAGTTAAACGGCGACATTTAAGAAAGATGCATCGAGATACGGACAAAATTCTTATTAGCGCATTGAATTGCATTTAATCTAGTATTTTTAAGCTCAATTCGATTCCCGCATTTTACCGCACTGCCAGCTGGATTAATCGAATTATTCTGCTAAAGCCATTCTGCCGTCTTTCGCGTTGCTGCATCATGTACAGACATTTGCATTTTGTTATTTAAATGCTGACATTCGGTGCTGGCTTGCAGAACATCCAGCGCATTTAGCGCTCAATAAAAATATAGCTGAGTTTGGCGGGCGCGTCAAAAGCGAGTAGAAGTGCAATAGCACAGGATGCTGCTTTTTATGTCTGGCTGCGGTTTGACTATGCGCGGATGACCGTGCTTAGACTGGAGGAGAAAAGGAGGGGTTTGGCGCAAAATAAAAAAAACCGCAAGATGCGGTTTTTTGTCAAATGCGTTCAAAGTAAAAAACTTAAGAGTTTGGTCCGTCTACGCGTTCAATATTCACTTTAGCTGTACCGCTGTTGGTAATACCCAGCTGTTTTGCTGCGCCGTACGACAAATCTAAAATTCGGTTGCCGTGGAACGGACCGCGGTCGGTAACTTTAACCACGATGCTTTTGCCGTTGGTTTTATTGGTCACACGGATAAAACAGTTCAGTGGCAGGCTGCGGTGCGCTGCGGTTAAGCCATTCATATCGAATGTATCGCCGCTGGCGGTTTTACGGCCGTGGAATTGGCGGCCATACCATGATGCAGTGCCAGTTTGGCTAAAACGGCGAACCGTATTAGAGGCTACTGCATTCAGCTTTTCAATCACTGAAGGCTCATCTTCAGGAATTTCAATTTTAGCAGCGATTGTTTCGCGGCGGATTTTATCGCCGGAACGTTCAGTGATTGAAAGACTGCTTAAGTTCTTAAAATTTGAGTTGAAGCTTTGTGCTTCTTTGTTCAGCGCACGGGCTGCCAAGCGAGAGTTGTCATTGTCATTTGAAAATGACGACTGAACCATCTCGGCTTGCGACTGACTTAGAACAACAGCCGTGGCTGCCGCTAAGGCATATTTAATAAGTGATGACTGCATTGTTTATCTCCCAAGGGCATTTTTGCGCTTGCAATTCATTTCAAACCAATCTCAAACAAGTGGTTGAAATCTATGCAAACTTGCCTGTTATTTCACTTTTGCAACTACATTTGACGAAATGGATAATATTCATGCGGTCAACAAGCTGTCTAGTGTTTAATTAAAATAGTTAAAAAAAGCACGGAAAATAAACAATAATTGGTTAAAAAATAACCATAATTGTAACATTGTATGTAAAAAGCGCATTTTATGAGCTTTTTAACGCTTTTTTTTATTGACTTTTTTATGGATAAGGAAATTACCAGCATTATCTGCTGGTAATTTCTGTGCCTAAAAGCCACAGTGCTGTGGCATACATACGGCTTTTGTTGTACGTCGTAATAACTTGGAAATTAGGATAAGTAATGTAGTAAATCGGGCCATAATTTTCCTGCAGCTGAATGACATTAACCAAATCTAAATCATCAATTTTTACTAATGGATTCATGGGGCTAATGCCTTGTGCTTTTAAAACGCCATAAGGAAGAGGCTGAGTTAAGTCGGCAGAAATCACGCTTTGAGGATTGCTGCCGCTGTAACGGGCTGCAAAAGCGATAGGCTGATTGCGCTGCCAGCCGTTTTGCGCAAGATAATTGGCAATCGAACCAATGGCATCGACAGCAGAGTTGCGCAGATCTACATGACCGTTGCCGTCATAATCCACACCAAATTTGGGAATGTTGCTTGGCATAAACTGTGGATAGCCCACTGCGCCTGCATAAGATCCGACAATGGAGTTGGCCGGTACACCGTCTTTATAAGACCAAGCGATTAGCGCAGATAATTCATCTTGGAAATACTGTGCGCGGCGCTCATAGCCGAAGCCTAAGGTGGCCAGTGCATCGCGGGTAACAAATGAACCTTTGTTGGCGCCATAACCGGTTTCAACACCTAAAATACCCAAAATAACCGATTGCGGCACACCAAACTGCTGTTCGGCGCGGTTTAAGGTGTCTGCATATTGCTGTTTAAAGCGTACACCGCGCTGAATGGTGCTTTCTGCCAGAAAATTGGTTTTATACTCATACCACGGCTTGCTTTCACCTGGCCGGTTCATAATGTTAATGATATTCGGCAAATTTTTACTGCCGTTCATGGCCCAATCCACCTGCTCTGCGCTTAAGCCGTAAGTCTGCATGGTTTTTTGTTTAAAATTGAAATATTGCGGATTGTTTTGGAAGTCATTCGCTTGAGAAAAAGCGCTCAAGGACATCGCGCCGGCAAAAAAATAAATATATTTAAATTTCTTATAGATGTGTGCGTACATAAACCTTTCTGTTCCGAGCATGTTATTTGTGGGAGTGGATGGACATAACAATGCCAAATGAAGCCATTAGAGTAATAATGGCAGTTCCGCCATAGCTCATAAATGGCAGCGGAATGCCTGTAACTGGTAATATACCGCTAACCATTCCGGCATTTACAAAAATATATACAAAAAAGGACAAACCTAAGCCGCCTGCAAGCAATTTTCCATAGTTATGAAAGGATTGCATGCTGATCTGCATTGTACGGAGAATAATGGCAAAATATAGGGAAAACAAAATTAAAATACCAATTAATCCAAATTCTTCAGAAAACGCGGCAATGATAAAATCTGTATGGCCTTCTGGCAGAAAATCTAAATGTGATTGAGTGCCTAAAAGGTAGCCTTTACCTGTCCAGCCGCCTGAACCGATTGCGATTTTTGACTGAATAATGTTCCAGCCAGATCCCAATGCATCGGCTTCAGGATTAAATAGAGTCATGACTCGGGTTTTTTGATAATCGTGCAGTAAAAATTGCCATGCAGCGGGCAGGACAATGGCCGCTGCCCCAGCAGCGCCTCCAATAAATTTCCATGAAAGTCCGCTTAAAAACAGAATAAATACACCGCTGGCCAATACTAGAGCTGATGTGCCAAGGTCGGGCTGTTTGGCGATGAGCAGAAAAGGCACAGCGGTCAGTACTAAGGCTTTTAAGATTTGAGTAAAGGCAGGCGGGATGGATGCTCTTGATAGAAGCCATGCAGCGGTCATCGGCATGGCGATTTTCATAAACTCACTGGGCTGTACGCTGCCGATGCCGGGAATGCTGATCCATCGTTTTGCGCCTAAGCGGACTTCTCCAAATGCGAATACCATGAAAAGGCACAGCAGGCCAAATGCGTAAAAAAATGGTGAAAAGGCTTGATACATTTTGGGCGGGATTTGAGCCAGCAAAAACATCACGATAAAGCCTATGCCGAAGCTCATGGCTTGTTTAGACACCATAAGCGTATCTTGTCCAGATGCACTATATAAGGTAATTAAACCCAAAACGGCAGTCAGCGCGATGAACAGGCAGAGCCAAGGATCTAAATGCAGGCGCATAAAGAAACCATGATCAGGTTTTATGCTAAGCCCGTCACGTGGCGATTGGCGCAAGAACTTAGATTGAATGTCTGAGTTGGAGGGCATAACGGCAAGCCATAGAGCAGAATAATAAATCGCCGGATGCTAACATAGGATATTGTTATTACAGCATAAAACAAAGATATTCATACAAAAAAACCTAGCTGAGCTAGGTTTTTTTGAATTTATGGCAAAATTAAAGCGAATGGAACATCGAATCATGCGCTTCAGCCAGCGCGCCCAACTCTTCTTTGGTTAGATTTGGGAAGATTTTATCAATAGCAATATGAATGGCTTTGATCACAGCAGAAGAACCAATATCGGCAGCTTTACGCTTGATCATGCCCAAATCTAAAGTCTTATTAAAGTCATTCATAAAGTGGCGAACAGCAGCTTCAGCAAATTGCTTATATTGCTCGGAAAGCACCGCCTTATTAATGTCTGCACCATTTTTAATTTCGGCATAACTATTTTTGAGGTTGGTCACGAGACTTGGGTCAAGGGACAGCCCTACACGATGTGCGCCCGCAGCATCTTTAAACAGGCTTTTTTCAGAGAATTCAATGGACTGTTTTACCACGTCATTGGATGATTTGCCCAAAAGCTGCTTGAGTAGAACGGCAACGGTGGATTTGACATAGCCTGCCAGTTTTTCTGCGGTGTCACGTTTGTCACTGGCAGGAAAAAGATGCACAGGCGCTAAAATTGTCGCACCGATAATTTCATCATTAATCAGCAGCGCAGTTTTATCACGCAATGGGTAAAGCGGTTCACTGGAGTTTTTTTTCTCGTGACCAGTTTGAATACTGCTTAAAAGTTCATCTGTAGGAATAAAACCAAAAAATGGCATCGCTAACCTCAATGTTTTTATTGTCGCGCCAAACGAATTGGGCGAGGCATCCATGTTAAATCCGATACACGGCAAGGATTGATGTCTAATCCGCCACGGCGTGTATAGGTTGCATATACCATCAGCTTACTGGGTTTAAGGTTTTGCCAAATATCGGCAAACATCTGTTCCACACATTGCTCGTGGAAACCATTATGCTGACGGTAAGAAATAATATAAGCCAAAATGCTACGATAACAAGGCTTGCTTCCTTTATACCTTATAAATACCGTACCCCAATCGGGTTGACCCGTGACTGGGCAGTTACTTCTTAATAAATGCGAATAAAATTGAACTTCAACTTCTTCATTGTCATCTTCATCTAAAGCCAACAAGTTGGCATTGGGATGATTTTCCAGTTGTGTTGGCTCTAAGTCATCAATGCAGATGCCTTCTGGCTTGGAAATTTCCACATCATCGACATGAAAGAGATCAATGGTTACAGGCGCATTGGCTGCGGCAGATAAGTCTTTTTCAACAGTCGCCTTAAATGCGTCGCGCGATTCAAATTGCGTAAAGTTCATACTATTAAAGTAGAGCTTTAAAGATTTGGATTCGATTAAATTGTCTGAACTGGCTGGCAGTGTTAAACGGCCAATAGCCACTTGTGGCACACCAGAGGCATTGAGCCATGAAATTTCAAAAACATGCCACCAGTCTTTACCTTGGCGAATGCCTTCCACATGGGCATATTGTTCACGTGCTGTGGCACGTGCAATGGGAAACAGAATATCCGGTTGATATGCTGTTGGGTAATTGGTGTCTTTACCTAAAAGGGAATGTTCTACACTCATTATTCACGCATTCCTGAACCACGAGAAAGTAAATGATACGCCACGCCATACAATACAGCGCAACATGCAGTAATAACTGCCAGTGAAATGCCTACATTGACATCGCTATGGCCTAAAATACCGTAGCGGAATGCATTTACCATATACACGACAGGGTTGATTAAAGAGAGGCTTTGCCAAAAAGGCCCCAAAGAGGAGATGGCATAGAAAACACCGCCTAAATAAGTCAGCGGCGTCAGGACGAAAGTCGGGATTATCGAAATATCGTCAAAAGATTTTGCATAGACCGCATTAATAAAGCCGCCCAGCGAAAATAATAAAGAAGTAATGAGAACGGTATATATAGTCACGAAAATATTGGTGATATGCAATTCGGTAAAAAACAGACTCATGGCAGTCACAATAATGCCGACCAAGACACCGCGACAAACGCCGCCAATCACATAACCCCAGAGTACCATGTGTAGCGGTACAGGACTCATAATCAGTTCTTCAATGCTTTTTTGGAATTTTGCGCTAAAGAAACTGGATGATACGTTGGCATAGCTGTTGGTAATGACCGCCATCATAATCAAACCGGGCACAATAAATTGCATATAGGTGAAACCGCCCATAGTGCCAATACGTGAACCGACCAAATTACCAAAAATCACGAAGTACAAACTCATGGTGATAGCAGGCGGTAATAGGGTTTGTGGCCAGATCCGCATAAAGCGGCGGATTTCTTTATAAACCAGTGTATAAAGGGCAATACAAAGTTGATTAAAATTCATTGTGCTGCACCTTCCAGATTTTTTTCCACCATACGAACAAACAATTCTTCAAGACGGTTGGATTTATTACGCATACTGCGTACTTGAATGCCTTGAGATTCCATGAGTTGGAACAAATCATTCATGGTGTGGGCTTTATCCATGGTGACTTCTAAGGTCACAGGGTCAACCAAGTTAAAACGTACACCAATAATGTCAAGGTTGAGCGGTTGAATTGGTTCAGCCAAATCGAAGATAAAAGTTTCTTCGTTCAACTGACTGAGGAAGCCTTTCATTGTCGTATCTTCTTTAATGACACCACGGTCAATAATCGCGATACGGCGACACAGCATTTCTGCTTCTTCTAAATAATGTGTCGTTAAAATAATAGACGTACCTTTGTCGTTCATTTCGGTGAGGAAGTCCCACATAGAACGACGCAGTTCAATATCAACCCCAGCCGTTGGCTCGTCCAAAATTAGAAGTTTCGGTTCATGCATCATGGCGCGGGCAATCATCAAACGGCGTTTCATCCCGCCAGATAACATACGGCCTTGTGTGTTGCGTTTATCCCATAAGCCCAGCTTTTCTAGATATTCTTCAGCACGCTTTTCGGCTAATTTTTTTGGAATGCCGTAATAACCGGCTTGAGTCACTAAAATATCAAAGGTTTTTTCAAACTGTCCAAAGTTAAACTCTTGCGGTACGACGCCCAAACATTGTTTGGCGTGCGATGGATGAGTATCTAAGTTATGGCCAAAAATTTCGACCGTACCAGAGGTTTTTTTAGTGAGTGAGCTAATAATACTGATGGTTGTTGATTTTCCGGCGCCATTTGGGCCCAAAAGCGCGTAAAATTCGCCTTCTGGAACTGTTAAATTGATATCTTTAAGCGCTTGAAAACCGTTTTTATAGGTTTTGGATAAATCTTTTAGCGTCAATGCATCAGTCATGAATATCTCACATGGTGAATAGTGCGAGTATTGTGAGCGAATTGCTCCAATAAACCAAGTAATTCACAAGGAATACTGTGTTGCAAATTTAGGATATTGTACAAAGCATAAGCACAAAAATGCAGAAGCTGTATATAGTTGCTTTACCTTGCTGATTTTTTTGATATGATGTGCACGCGCGCTCATAGCTCAACTGGATAGAGTACAGGTCTCCGAAGCCTGTGGCGTGGGTTCGAGTCCCGCTGAGCGCACCATTTTCCTGTTTTAGCCCATCCGATTAAATACGAAAATCATTAAAAATAAATAACTTGCGCGATTCGCTTGTTTGATGCCGTCCGACGGCGTTTTAGGATACCGTAAAGTTTTACGGTATTTTTTACGGTATATCCGATTTCTTGTAAAAATATACCGTAAAAAGATGCCTAAATTAGTTATCAGTCTGACTGACTCAAAAATTAAGTCTGCAATATCAATACAAAAGAAATCATTTGAAAAGAATATTAAGCTTTCAGATGGTGGTGGTCTTTATTTATTGTTAGATAGAAAAGGTGGGGCATATTGGCGTTTTGATTATATTCGCCCAATCTCTAAGAAAAGAGCCACTATAGCTATGGGTA
>JASLHF010000007.1 GCA_030152275.1 Acinetobacter sp.
ACATCGGAGCAAAATGAGCATGGCGAACAAGGTCCTTCAACTCATCCAAGAAAGTGGCGCAAAATGGGTCGATTTTCGCTTTACTGACACTAAGGGTAAAGAGCAGCATGTAACTTACCCTGCTGATACAATCGACGAAGACACATTTGAAGACGGCAAAATGTTTGACGGTTCTTCAATTGCCGGCTGGAAAGGCATCGAAGCATCTGACATGATTTTACGTCCAGATGCAGAAACTTGCTTCCTGGATCCGTTCTTCGCTGAAGCAACAGTTGTTGTAACTTGTGACGTAATTGAGCCATCTACTGGTCAAGGCTATGACCGTGACCCGCGCTCGATCGCTCGCCGTGCAGAAGAATACCTGAAATCTACAGGTATCGGTGATACAGCATTCTTTGGCCCAGAACCAGAATTCTTCGTATTTGACGAAGTAAAATGGGACATCGATATGTCTGGCGCGCGCCATACATTGATTGCTGAAGAAGCGGCTTGGTCTACTGGTAAAGACTACGAAGCGGGCAACTCTGGCCACCGTCCACGCGTTAAAGGCGGCTACTTCCCAGTTCCACCAGTTGATTCTTCACAAGATATGCGTGCAGACATGTGTGCAAAAATTGAAGACATCATGGGCCCAGGCCGTGTAGAAGTTCATCACCATGAAGTTGCATCTTGCCAATTAGAAATCGGCGTAAGCTTCAATACGATGGTTCGCAAAGCTGACGAAGTTCAACAGTTCAAATATGCTGTTTGGAACGTTGCTCACCAATATGCAAAAACTGCGACTTTCATGCCTAAACCAATGGTTGGCGATAACGGTTCAGGCATGCACGTTCACATGTCGATCTCTAAAGACGGCAAGAACTTGTTTGCTGGTGATGAATATGCAGGCCTTTCTGAAATGGCGCTGTACTTCATCGGCGGTGTAATCAAGCACGCTCGTGCATTGAACGCAATTACGAACCCTTCTACAAACTCGTACAAGCGTTTAGTGCCGCACTTTGAAGCGCCGATCATGCTTGCTTACTCAGCGCGCAACCGTTCTGCTTCTATCCGTATTCCTTACGTATCTAGCCCGAAAGGCAAGCGTATCGAAGCGCGTTTCCCTGATCCAATGATGAACCCGTACTTAGGTTTCGCTGCATTGCTGATGGCTGGTCTTGACGGTATCCAAAATAAAATTCACCCAGGTGAAGCTGCTGACAAGAACCTGTACGATCTTCCTCCTGAAGAAGAAGCTAAAATCCCAACAGTGGCGCATAGCCTAGAAATGGCGCTTGAAGCACTTGAAGCGGATCATGACTACCTGCTTAAAGGCGGCGTGTTCACTAAAGATATGCTTGATGCATACATCGAAGTTAAAACTGAAGATGTACGCCGTCTGAACACGACAACTCACCCAGTTGAATTCGACATGTACTACAGCCTGTAATTCTTCCGAGAATTTCACTGTAAAAAAGACCCGCCTTGTGCGGGTTTTTTTGTATCATTAATATATTGTTTTTCTTAAAAGCAGCAATGTATGGCGCAACGTAAAAAGCACACTGGTTTTTTTCCGTGGATTGATCCGCAAGACCATGCAAAAGGCTTTAAATTAAATTTCTCTGAAGTGACCTATATTGAAGTTGGGCGAACTGTGGAAGGGTATAAGCAGGCAGAATTTGTAGCGCTGAAAAATCCCGAATTGGCTTTAGATTTTGATTATCCCAAAAGCTTCTATATCAGCGCGGAAGGGCTGGTCTTGGTTAAAACGCCTCAGGGTAAATTTGAGGTCATTGCCAAGACGGATAATGCTTAAAGCTGAACAGATGAAAAATGGAAAAGCTGAAGATGCAGTTTAATTGAGGCTGTTTTAAATGATCCAATGCATAGTCAAAAATCTTCAGCGGGGTGGCATGCATATTTGATATTTTAAATATCATGATGAAACTTTTTTCAACTGGAATCGTATATTTCTTAACGGTATAAGCTGCTGGGGTTGGATAAATTTTAAGGAAATATTGAGATTAGGCTCATATTGAGTTTGATGGGTTCCATCCCGACTCCAAGCTACATTCACTGAAAATCGCTTCATACAAATGAAGGGGCTGCTGTGTATAATTCTGAACATTCGATCTCGATCAATTTATAAACGCGATATATAGGCGAGGGACATGCAAACTCCACCACAGCGTCAACCCCATCAAATTCCGGAAGCTTTAAGAAAATGGTTATATGCTTCGGGTTCTTTGACACAGCAATTGACTGATGCGGCGGGCGGCGTATTTCAGGTTGAACTGCTGAAAGAACATTATCTTCGCCTGAGCCGCAGTGATGCGCAGTGGATGAACATGCCTCTGCAGCACAGTTCATGGGTGCGAGAAAGTTATTTATACGGCAACGGCTCTGAACCGTGGGTACAAGCCAAAAGCATTTTTCCGATTTTGAGCTTGCATGGCCGCGCACGCTTATTTAAGCATATTGGTTCAAAACCGATAGGCTGGTTTTTATTCCAGCGCACTACTCCTCGCTGTGAACGGCGTGTACTGAAGCTGGACGCTGGCTGGACACGTCAGAGCTGTTATACTTGGCACGGCAGCAAATTTATTGTTCAGGAAACTTTTTTGCCGGCTTTTGAACAGTTTTTGCAAAAACAGAATTTATTGGATTAAGGACAGTCATGGCCGCGGTGCAGCAGATTACTTGGCGTGAGCGTTTAGAAGCATATTATTATTTGTGCCGTTTTGATAAGCCGATAGGCACAGAGTTGGTTTTTTGGCCGACTATGTGGGCTTTGTGGATTGCCAATCAAGGCGCGCCGTCCTTGAATATTTTAATCCCCATGATTCTTGGCACGATTTTTATGCGCGCGGCCGGCTGTGCTATTAATGATTTTGCTGACCGCAAAGTAGATGGCGCAGTTGAACGCACGAAAAACCGTCCGCTGGCGACAGGCGTCATCAGTGCCAAAGAAGCCGTTTTTGTGTTTGTGTTTCTGGTGACTGCCAGTGCCTGCATGCTGTTTTTCTTGCCCATCGAAACCTTTTACTGTTCATTTGGGGCTTTATTTTTAGCTTTCATTTATCCATTTATGAAGCGCTATACTCATTTGCCGCAAGTGTTTTTAGGGGCGGCGTTTTCATGGTCTATACCCATGGCGTATACTGCGGTTGGGCATCCTTTGGATTTGGCCTGCTGGCTGCTGTACTTTGGCAATTTGGCCTGGACGGTGGCTTATGATACGCAATATGCCATTACTGACCGCGAATACGATTTAAAAATTGGGGTAAAATCCACCGCGATTTTATTTGGCCGATTTGACATTGAGATCATCTCAATTTTACAGATCATCAGTTTGCTGTTAATTGGCGCTGCGCTGTATTTAGAAAATCTGCTCATGCCGATCGGTTTGATTGCGCTCATTGCTGTGGCAGCTGATTTTATCTATCAATGGACACAAACCAAAGACCGCGATCCAATGCGCTGTTTTAAAACATTTTTACATAACCGCTGGGTTGGCATGATTATTTTTGCTGGAATTTTTGTTGCATTAACCCTTTAATCTGAGAAATATAATTTGAAACAAAGCATCCTATTCGGATGCTTTTTTTTGTGTCTTAATGAAAAAGCATGAAGTGCCGTGCTTAAAACAACAAAGACATATAAAAAGGATATTTTATGAAACGCACAAAAATAGTAATAGCGCTTACGGTTTCAATGCTGACTTTGACAGCATGTAATAATGACGATAATGATACGTCTAATCTTAATCAAAACTCGAATTATGTGTCTGAGGCGAACTATGCGTTAGACAGTTTAGAGAATATGTCATCGATTAAGGTTATGACTTACAACATGACGAATGTACAGGGTAATACTGCCGAAGCGACAGCATTGGTCTTATTTCCTAAAACGCTGCAGCCTAAAGATGGTTACCGTGTTGTTGTATGGGAACATGGAACCGTTGGTGGTGGGGATGACTGCGCTCCAAGCAGGAATATATTGAACCCGCGTTTTAAAATTTTGGCAGAAAGTTTATTGGCAGCCGGGTACGTGATTGTTGCTCCTGATTATGAAGGGCTAGGCACACCCGGAGTTCATCCTTACCTCAATCTATCCAGTGCTGCTAAATCTGCGCTTTTTGCGGTTCAGGCTGCTAAACAGCATTATGGCAGTCAGTTAAATGGTGCGTGGATGTCGATTGGACAATCACAAGGTGGACATGCGTCATTGGGTACAGCAGAATTTGCTAACTTAGATACGAGTTATAAAGGGGCAGTTGCAGGTGCACCAGCTTCAAGTTTAGGGCAAATTATTCAAATTTATCTTGATCCGAAATTAAATGTCGATGATGCGGGTCAAAGTAAAGGAGTCAGCAAATTGGATGAAAAATTGCTGCAAGTGCGTTATGCCATTGAACATCACGTATTGACACCTGAAGAAGGTGAAGCAGCGCTTGGGCAACTTGCAGATGGCTATGCAGAGCTTTTAGCTTATGCGGCGTTGGCGACGTCAGGTATTAAAGCTTATGACCCTAATTACGATTTAAAAGCAATCTTTACTTCAGATGCTGGGGGGATTGCAGAAAAAGCTTATGGCCGTACAGGGGATGACGGCGCATGCCTAAGTTATCCTGCACCCGATAATGCCAATGGTTTGCAAGCGCAGTTTCAGGTTGCTGTCCTTGATTTTATCAAGGATCCAACACACATGATTTCTCAATATGGCGTTGATTTAAATAAAATTAAAAACGATCCTGTTGTGCAGAAATTTTTAAGTGATAATCAGCCAGCAACCAATGCGACTGCTGCCAAAGTGATTAAAACACCAGTTTATATTATTCAGGGTGCAAATGATCAGGCTGTATTGCCGCCAATTACTCAAGCATTGGTTGCGAATATGAAATTGCAAGCAACAAAATATTTCCCTCAGTTGGATTATTCAAGTCAATATGTATTAGATATTGTGCTGAATGCAAGCCATACCCAGGCCATTGTGTGTAGAAATGAACAAGTAGTTGATTTTATTCAGGACAAAATGTCTGCGGGTACAGGTGTTGTACTCAGCGAGGCACAGAAAGATGCGAGTAATAATCCGCATTGTACGGGGGCTGTAGTATCAAATTAATTTTTGATGCATAAAAAAGGAGCTGAGGCTCCTTTTTTTATCCCTGAAGATCATACTGTGCGGCAGTTTGAAGTTCTTTGCAGATTAACTTCAAGGCTTGATGGCTCGAATGTTTTTTAAAGCTGGCATACAGGTGCAGCGGCGCCAGTTCAAAGTCAGTATCGACTACATGCACTTCACTGCTTAGAAATTTGAGCAGATACTCGGGCGCAAAGCTGTAGCCCATGCCCATATTGATTAAATTAATATGTTGCATCACATTCGTCACCCAGTGCATTTGACGCTGCGGCAGATGATCCAGCGCAATGGCCTGATGGATATTTTCATAAAATACTGGAGAGGCGCTCTGTTCGCACATAATGATGTTTTGTTTGCTTAAAAATTTGCGCGTTACTGTATGGCTGCTGCTGTGCAGTTTTTTTGAAGCGACCAGATAAATTTTTTCAGTCATCAGCTGAATGTTTTCATAATCTGCATGTTCTACTGCATAGCGGGTAAAGCTGATGTCCAGTTCAGATTTTTTCAGTTTGCGTATCTGTTCCAGACAGGTCAGGCTCTGAATATGAATGCGGATATTGGGAATCTGCTGTTTCAGTTTTTCTAAAATTAGGGGCATGACTTTCAGTTCGGCGACATTTAAAAAACCGATATGAATCTGATTCTTCTTCTGATGCGCAACCTGCTGGGCGGCAGCGGTCGCCAAATTGGCGCTTTCAATGGCGTTTAAAGCATGCGGTAAAAATGCCAGACCTTCATCAGTCAGCTTAATTTGCTTGCTGGAACGGTCAATCAGCTGCACCCCAGTTTCAGCTTCTAAATCCCGAATCTGCTGGCTAAGCGAAGGCTGTGCGGTAAACAGCTGTTCGGCAGCTTTGGTAAAACTGCCGTATTCAGCGACCGCTGCAAAATATTTTAGATGGCGCAGTTCCATGTTTGCCGCTCGCAAGATCAATTCAATTGCACATTTTCAGCTACCGCTTAGCACAAGCAGCGTGCTGAAATTTCCAATGCCATTATGGAAAAATCCAGACGAAAAAAATATGCAACCATAGTTTATACACATAGATGTTTGTGCAGAACATAATTCTTCCTACACTGCAAAACACCGCAGCTATACAGTTTAAGCCGCGGCAGATAGGGCTAAAAAGTGGAGAATGCGCGATGCAGCAATATGATACGGATGTTTTAATTGTCGGCACGGGGCCTGCGGGCTCTACACTGGGTTTGGCTTTGGCGAGTTACGGCATTCAAGTGCAGCTGTTCAGCCAGTTCAGTTGGCTGGCGAACAGTCCGCGCGCGCATATTACCAATCAGCGCGCCATGGAAGTGCTGCGGGATTTAGGTGTCGAAGAGCAAGTTAAAGCGATTGCCACGCCGTGGACGGAAATGGGTGAAAGCTTAATTACCACCAGTTTGGTGGGGGAAGAAATTGCCCGTATGAGCGCTTGGGGCACCGGCGATGAGCGCCATGGTGATTATGTGAAAGGCAGTCCATGTCCTTTGGTTGATTTAATTCAGCCCAAAATGGAAGCGCTGCTGGTTAAAAATGCCGCTGAACGTGGGGCTGTGTATCATTTTAATACGGAGTATCTGTCGCATACTCAAGATGAAAATGGGGTAACGGCTGTGTTTCTGAACCGGATTACACAGCAGCAGTTCAGTTTGCGCGCAAAATATTTAGTGGGCATGGATGGCGCGCGTTCCAAAATTGTGGAGCAGCTGGAACTGCCGCTGCAGGGCGTTATGTCGCGCGCAGGCACAGTTTATGTGACTTTTAAAGCGGATTTGACTCAATATGTGCAGCACCGTCCTGCAATTCTGCAATGGATTGTCAATCCGGAAGCTGGTTTTGGCGATATTGGCATGGGGCTGCTGCGGGCGATTCAGCCGTGGAATGAATGGATCATGGGCTGGGGCTTTGATATTGAGCAGGGCGAACCGCAAGTTACTGAAGCGCAGGTGCGTACGCGTTTAAATGCCTTTGTAGGCGCTGAAGTCGAAGATGTTGAGATCCAAAAAGTATCATACTGGTATGTCAATCAGACCTGGGCGGAGGAATATAGTAAAGGGCGGGTATTTTGCGGCGGTGATGCTGTGCACCGTCATCCGCCGTCCAGCGGTTTAGGTTCAAATACCTGCATGCAGGATGCCTTTAATCTTGCGTGGAAGCTGGCATATGCAGTAAAAGGCTGGGCAGATCCACGTTTACTGGATTCGTATACGGCTGAACGTGCACCAGTTGGTAAGCAGATTGTGGCGCGCGCGAATCAATCGCGTTTTGACTATAAATATTTAAAAGAAGTGTTCGGTTTTGATCAGGGGATCACCACACAGGCGCAGATGCTGGAAAGGATATTTGCAGAAACAGAAGATGCGGCCAAAATCCGCGAACAGCTGTTTCAAGCACTGGAAATTAAGCATTATGAGTTTAATGCGCAAGGTACAGAACTGAACCAGCGTTATGCATCTAATGCGGTCATTGCAGAAGTGCAGGAAGAAGTTTTCCGGCAGGACCCGCAGCTATATTTGCAGGCAACCACGCGCCCCGGCGCTAAACTGCCGCATACATGGCTGGTAGATGCTAAAGGACAAAAGCATTCTACTTTAGACATTACGGGCAAAGGCCGTTTTACTTTGCTGACCGGTTTGTCTGGTACTGGCTGGAAAGCGGCAACGGATGCGTTAAATTTACCGTATCTGGATGTCATACAGATTGGCTCTCGCCAATTCCGTGATGTTTACGGTACGTGGAATGCCAAATCGGAAATTCATGAAGCGGGCGCGCTGCTGGTGCGTCCAGACGGCTATGTGGCTTGGCGCATGGCGACGCGGCCTCCTCAGGACTTCGATTATCTGCGCTGTTTAAAAGAGGCATTACAGCAGATTCAGCTGCAAGGGATCTAACTTTACGCTTTAAAGCCAGTATTTCACTGGCTTTTTTGATAATGCGTGATGGATAAATCCTGCTTGAAGATGGCGCTTATTTTAAAGATAGACATACATGAGCCAAATAGGCCTGAATGTATTGATGACATGCAAACAGCCATAAGAAAATTACACTCTAGATGGCAGTGAATCTAAAAAGTATTGATGTATTTAAAACATCAGCGTCCGAAGAACATGTCTACGGGCTGGTGCTGAGTTCAATCGGGTGCAGATGTCTTGGCAGAAAAAGTGCGCTATAGTAGGGCCGCATTGAGGGGGGCTTGCCCAGGTTTTTTATGCATTGGCCATGCACGCTGCTCTTCTTTAAATACCTTTCAACAGTCAGTATCAGGATGCGGTTTTTTTTTGCGTGTTTTTATGCTTGAGCATGATGCGCTGCCGCATTGCCGTTTTTTATTTGGTTTAATACAGTGAGTTTAATATGCCGCAAGATGCGCCGCTGGCACCTAAAACCAGTCAGAAAAAAGTAATTTTATTCATGGCGCTGGGTTTATGCATTCCGGTATTTTTACTTAGTATGGCGGTATTGGCTGTAAACAGCGATGCAGAAAACCAGCAAAAATATGCGCAGCAGCGGGCGCAAATGCTGCAGAAAATTCAAGCGCGGGAAGCGTCCGAACAAGCCAAAGCAGCATCGCAGAATAGACATGCAGCAACGGATGATTCAACCCCGCCGGTTTTAGATCAAAGCGCAGCGCCATAATTTTTATTCTGCTATATATCTGTGGATGGCTGCACTAATGCATATTACATATAAAAAAGATTTGGCTGATGAGCATCATTAAGCAGTGTAAATAGAGGCACAATGCTGCCTGTAAATAAGCCGATAACTCAAAGTGCAGCGGCAGACACATACAAAATTAAGCCATGCCGCTTTATTTGTATGGGAACAATTTTATTGCTTAACATGTGGCGGATACCTGCTTTAGTTAAAGTCCAGCCCATAGAGTGTTGAGTTGCTATAAAAAGGTTTTATAGTAATGTAAAGCATAAATTTTGATTATTTTTTTGGTCATAATTTTAGACGTTTGCTTGAGCTCAAGACGTCTGTATTGTGACTTTTTAAAAAGTCACGTATAGTTGAAAATAGTGAATATATTAACTATGTGCGATTTAGTAAACGTATAGCCTGTGGCATTAAGGAAAATGCCAGCAGATGAAAAGGGTTGAGATTGATCTGTATTTGAAGTTTGTGGCTTAAAAAATCATCCTTTGGGATGAGTTCGTGAAAGCGGCGCCCCGCTAAAATGCAGTCTTATCTAATCGCGACAACAGGGAAGAATAGTGAATACTCAATTAGTGATAGCTGGCCAAAGTGTGGCAGGTGAAGGCGCGCTGTGTGCAGTCATTAATCCAGCAGATGAAAGCGTGCTGGCTGAAGTGGCGAGTGCATCGGCTGAACAAGTGAATTGTGCAGTGCAAGCAGCGGTGCAAGCCTTTAAACACTGGAAACTTACTGCAGATGATGAAATCAATGCGTTATTTATAAAAATTGCTGCTGATATCCGCGCAGCCAAAGATGAAATCGCTCAGCTGATTACTTTGGAACAAGGCAAAACCTTGGCAATGGCGCAGTTTGAAGTGGAAGCAGGCGCCGGCTGGATTGAATACTTGACCAGTCTGGACATACCAGTAGACACCATTGCCGATTCGAGCGGTAAAACCATTAAAGTCTATAATCGTCCGTTGGGCGTCGTGGCATCCGTAACGCCATGGAACTGGCCATTTATGATTGCGGTCTGGCATATTTTCCCAGCGCTGAAAACCAAAAACTGTGTGGTAAATAAGCCTTCTGAATATACGCCGCTGAGCACGATTAAACTGGCGGAAATCATTAACCGCCATGTACCCGCTGGTGTATGCAGCATTGTGCTGGGCAAGGGTGATGTCGGTCAGCTGCTGACAGAACATGCAGATATTGCAAAAGTCACTTTTACCGGTTCAACCCGTACGGGTCAAAGTATTTTAAGCCATTCCGTCAGTTCGCTTAAAAGTGTGGTGCTGGAGTTGGGCGGAAACGATGCTGGTATTGTTTTGGCAGATGCAGATTTAGACCAAGCTGCTGCCGGTATTTTTGGCTCGGCTTTTTTAAATGCGGGTCAAACCTGCGCAGCTTTAAAGCGCCTGTATGTGCATGAGAGCATTTATGACGCATTGACCGAAAAATTGACTGCCATTGCCGATACGCAAGTGGTCGGCAGCGGTTTGAATCCAAGTGTCACGTTTGGGCCAGTGCAGAACAAAATGCAGTATGAAAAAGTGAAAAGCCTGATTGCTGATGCTGTTGCTCAGGGTGGTGAGATTCTGACTGCGCCAGCAGTACTGCCAGAACAAGGTTATTTTATCGCGCCGACACTGATTGGAAATGTACATGAAGGCATCGCGCTAGTGGATGACGAACAATTTGGCCCAGTATTGCCGATTATTAAATTTGCAGAATTGGACGATGTGCTTAGCCGCACCAATCAGAGCTCTTTTGGCCTGGGCGGTTCGGTTTGGAGCACAAATTTGGCGCAGGCAGAGCACGTAGCCAGTCAAATGGAAACCGGTACAGTATGGATTAACAGCCATTCAGATTTGTCGCCGGCTGCGCCTTTTGGCGGCTGGAAAATGTCCGGTTTGGGCTATTCTTTTGGTTTGGACGGACTGCTTTTATTTACGCATAAACAATCGGTTCACATTACAGCCTGATTTACGGCGCCTCCTGCAGGATGCGGGAGGCTTAATTTGGCTTATAAATTGCTTACATCTATTTCCTGTAAGGATAGGCGGAAATTATGCAGAATTATCAATTGCAGCATCATCAATTTTTAACTGAATTTAGTCAGAATTTTATAGAACAAGTGCAGCGGGTTTTAAATATTGATGGATATTTAATCTATTCGATTGATAATATTAACAGGGCATATAATTATCAGGCAGTTAATGTCAGTAAAATATCACTAGATGAATATTTAAACCACAAAGTTGAAAATGATCCTGTGTCATTTTCACGATTTTATAACAGTAAAAGTAATCATGTTGAATTATTAAGTCACCATCAATGTGATGATGAATATTCAGATTTTATGGCGCGTTGGAAAATACAGGATACTGCAGAAATATTTTTTAGGAAGCGCAATGGAGACCCCATTTTAGGTTTGAGTGTAATTCGGGAAAATGAGCAGCAGCCTTTTACTCTACAAGATCAAAAAATGCTGGATTCCTTTTGCCAGCTGTCGAAAAAGTATTTTTACCATCATGCGGATACTTTAGATAAAGCAGATATGGCGGAATCTTACAGTTTAACCAAAAAAGAAATCGCAGTGCTGGAACAGCTGCTCAATGGCATAAATAATAGTGATATTGCGCTGAAATTAAACTGCAGTATTGCCACAATAAAAACACATGTGCAGCATATTTTTCAAAAAATTGATGTCAATAACCGGCAGGAATTAATCTGTAAGTTTTTACGCTAAAAAATCATCCTTTAGGAGGATTTTTCTTGATTGAAAATATTTTACTTTAAATCCATAGTGTTATTTATTATGGATTTAGGGAATGAAATATAATCTAATTACACAAGCATTAAAAAAATGGGCAGGGCTGAATTTAACACTGGCAGCTGTGCTGATCGGATTAAATCAGCAGGCGATGGCGCATGGCCAAGCTGCTGAAATGGTGCCGCTGTATCAAAACATGAGCGATTTTGGCGCAGATGTAAAAAAAGACGAATTTACTAACAGTTATACGATTTCAAAAGGCTCGCTGGTTGTACGCGCAAAACCTGACTCTGACACCGTGCTGGTAAATGGCAAACCGCTGAAAGTAAGTGTGCCGCTGGTTGTCAAAAACGGTAAGCCGCAGGTGAGCAAAGAGTTTGCATCTGAAATTTTCCAATCAGGCTTAGATCAAACCTTTAAGGTTGAGGCAGCCCCGCATCCTTTAAACGGTTTAACTGCGGCAGAAATCAGTAAAACTTTCGAAAGCATCAGTGCATCTGAATATGCCTATCCCAATATGCGCTTTTCTGAAATTAAGCTGCAAGAGCCTGAAAAAGATAAAGTTTGGAATGCATTTATTAGCGGTAAAACACTGAAAGAAGACCGTATTGCACTGTTTACTTTGCTTAAAGGCAAGTCCGTAATTGAAGGTGCGGTAGATTTAACCAGCGGCAAGGTAACACAGTGGAAAGTGCTGGAAAATACCCACGGCATGGTGTTGTATGATGATATGGTGGCGGTTCAGGAAATTGTCACCAAAGATAAAAACTATCAAAAAGCGCTGGCCAAGCGCGGTGTAAAAGATGTTTCTAAAGTCGTTACTACACCGCTCACGGTCGGTTATTTTGGCGGTAAAGATGGCCTGAGCCAAGAGCTGAATGTATTAAAAGTTGTATCTTATCTGGATACGGGTGACGGCAACTATTGGGCGCATCCAATTGAAAACTTGGTGGCGGTTGTTGATTTGGACAATAAAAAGATTGTCAAAATAGAAGAAGGCTCAATTATACCGGTGCCTATGGCGCCAAATTCAATTGCCAGCAAAAATGATAAATCCCAATTTAAACCGCTGAATATTTCAGAACCGGAAGGCAAGAATTTTTCTATTACCGGTCAAACCATTCATTGGGGGCCATGGTGTTTCCATGTCGGTTTAGACTCGCGGGTGGGCTTGAAAGTATCGACTGTAACGTACAAGGACAAAGGCGAAAAGCGTAAAGTCATGTATGAAGGCAATTTGGGCGGTATGGTCGTGCCTTATGGCGATCCAGATTTGGGCTGGTATTTCAAATCTTATTTAGACTCTGGCGAATACGGCATGGGTACTTTGACGTCTTCGATTGAAAAAGGTATCGATGCGCCAGACAATGCGGTGCTTTTAGATGCGGTGATTGCAGATTACACCGGCCAGCCGCGCGTTATTCCAAATGCCATTGCCGTTTTTGAACGCTATGCAGGGCCAGAATTTAAACATCAGGAAATGGGCCAGCCCAATATCAGTTCTGAGCGCCGCGAGCTGGTGGTGCGCTGGATCAGTACAGTCGGCAACTATGATTATATTTTTGATTGGGTCTTTAACAATAACGGCATCATTGGCATTAATGCCGGCGCAACAGGCATTGAAGCGGTCAAAGGCGTAAAAGCGCGCACGATGCATGATGCGACCGCTAAAGAAGATACCCGTTACGGCACGCTGATTGACCATAATATTGTCGGCACGACCCATCAGCATATTTACAATTTCCGTTTAGATATGGATGTTGACGGCGGTCAAAACAGCTTGATGGAGTTAGATCCGGTTGTCGCGAAAAATACTCGAAGCGGTCCGCGCACCAGCGCCATGGAAGTGAAAGAACGGATTGTCGGTACAGAGCAGGAAGCTGCGCAAAAGTTTGATCCGTCCACTATTCGCCTCATTTCAAATACCAATAAAGAAAACCGTATGGGCAATCCGGTGTCTTATCAGATGATTCCTTTTGCCGGCGGTACACATCCGATTGCTAAAGGGGCAAATTTTGCGCCGGACGAATGGCTGTTTAAGCGTTTGAGCTTTATGGATAAGCAAATTTGGGTGACGAAACGCGATAAAGATGAACAGTTCCCAGAGGGTAAATATTCAAACCGTTCGGTTAAAGATACTGGGCTGGGCGAGTTTGTCGCTAACAATGACAACATTAAAAATGAAGATTTAGTGGTGTGGATGACCACAGGCACTACGCATGTTGCCCGTGCTGAAGAATGGCCAATTATGCCGACTGAGTGGGTTTATACCATGCTTAAACCGTGGAATTTCTTTGACAGTACGCCAACACTTAACAATACAGACAGTAAGCA
The DNA here is from genome assembly GCA_030152275.1 of Acinetobacter sp. Taxonomy (GTDB): domain Bacteria; phylum Pseudomonadota; class Gammaproteobacteria; order Pseudomonadales; family Moraxellaceae; genus Acinetobacter. The sequence continues at coordinate 13,866 of JASLHF010000007.1, forward strand.
AACCGGTAAAAAAGATCAGCATTCGCACTGATTTTTAAACTAGAAGGATCAGCCTTGAGCTGGTCCTTCTTTTTGGGGCTCATTTATATACAAGCATGGATCATGGGGAAGGAATATGAGTAAGAATATTATTTCCGCTGCTATCTTGGCAGCGGCGGGGTGCAGTGCTGTAAGCGCGCAGAATTTGCCAGACAATTTAAGCATTCAGCCGTATTTGGATGTCACGGCTGGCGCATTTTACAGTCAAAAAAGCTATAACAATCCGGATGCGAAAAATTCAGCCTCTTGGCAGGAGGCATATGCCAAATATGGCGCTGAAGCGCAGTATACGCTTGGCCAAAGCGAACTGTACGGCAGTTTGATGGGGCTGTCTTCAGCCACTTTTGGCGATGGAGATGCTGGCGGTTTTACCAATGGTAAAGAACGCAGAACATCTTTAGAAGAATGGACGGTAGGATGGCGTAATGGCAGTTCAGAAGAGGCCAGCGCAGACATACGCATTGGACGTCAAAATGTACAGATTGCTGACGGTTTTTTGGTCGCTGGCGATGCGCTGAATATGGGTAAGGGGATTGCAGATGGAGAATTGAATCGCGGCGGCGGTTATTATATTGCCGCACATCGCAGCTTTGACTTTGCGGCAGTGATGAAACTGAAACTCAATGAGCAGCTGACCACACATTGGTATTATTTGGATTCAAACAATAAAGCGCAGTATCAGCCTGCGCTGTGGGCAACAGATTGGCAATATCAGTATGAAGGCAGCAATTTGGGGCTGACCTATCTGCAAGTGACGGATCTTGAAGATCCAGAACATGAATCTGTCCGTGATGATTTAAAGGATATAGCACTGCGCGCTAAAACCCAGCTGAATGAACAGCTCAATCTGAGCGCTGAATATGTGCATCAAGATCAAAAACGCGGCAATGAAAATGCATGGTATGCTGCGCTGAATTATACTTTTGATCAGGCGCCGCTGCAGCCTGTGCTGGGTTACCGCTATTCATCATTCTCAGAACATTATGATCCACTGTTTTACGGCAATACAGATGCCGGCTTTGGCACTTGGTTTCAAGGTGAAGTGGCTGGCAACTACGCAGGCCCATTCAGCAGCAATGCCCAGATTCATCAAGTCTCATTGCAGGCCTCTGTAAAGGAAAATTTGCATTTGGGCATGTTGGCATATCAATTTAATACCATAAAAAAAGACACTGAAAATTTAGATGGCCATGAAATCGATGCTTTTGCGGTGTGGTCGCCAAACAAAAATATTAATGTCATCCCATTGGTTGGTTGGTATAAGCCGAAAAAAGATATTTTAAATGGTGGCTCACAGGCTGGCGGTACAGGCGGCAATACGTATGCCCAACTGCTTTTGCAGTATCTGTATTGAGGATGCCTCATGAAAAAAAGCGCTGAATTATCAGCGCTTTTTATTGCATAGATGCGCATTTAACGTGTAAAACACTGTTCTTGTTATCATCTCTGGCTTCAACTTTAAAAACTCAGCCTTTACTGAAGGATGGTTCAATCACAGTGCAAATCCTGCTCATTGCGCTAAGGATCTGCAAAGTTGCAGTCAAGGCTAAGCTTTTCAGCGACTTTTGACACAGGTTAAACTCTTCCCATTCTTCACGGTGATGATTGGTAATTTTTCATTCATTGGATGGAGTGCATCAGCTGTCGTTTTATGAATATCTTAGTGCTTATAGATACAGCATTTTTGTAGATTGAGTGAACTGTTTTCTGTTGATAATTAAAACTAAAGACTGCTGATAATTTTTGCGGATGACAATCGAATAAATCTTTTATAACTCTTAAATTAGCATTTGAAATATGGCATTTTGAGTCACTGATTCGAACGCTGAGTGAAGTCATTGTTTAGGTATTGATTACGCCTAATCACTTTGAATGGTTATGGGAGTGTGAGCTAATTTGTTATATATAAAAGTCATCAAGTTATAAAGTCATAAAGCTTAAATCTGATATTTTTCTTCTTGAGCAATGTAAAAATAGTTGATTGCGAAACTTTGATTTTATTCAGTTTAGAAGAAAGATACTCTCTCATCTAAACCTACATTCATCTTTTTTACGCTTGGTGTTTGAGTATCTAAGTTATCAAAAATCAAATTTTAGGCATAAAAAAACCAGCAAATTGCTGGGTCTTTTAATGCACCATCTTAGAAGTATAAGAATGGTGCCCGAGGCCAGACTCGAACTGGCACGACTTGAAGGTCGGGGGATTTTAAATCCCCTGTGTCTACCGATTTCACCACTCGGGCATGTGCGCAATAATAGTAGACCCAGCCGGGCTTGGCAAGCAAAATGCGCTGCAATTGCTTTAAATTCAGTCAACTCATGGCCTTATTTTAAAAAAATTGCGAAAAGCCGCTGCAAAATAATGTTCATTTTCATATTTCATTCATCATTTTGAGATCATAGTGCAGCGCAGCAGGCTTATGTTGAAAGAAAAAATGGATATTAAACATGAGCAATAAAATAACCCGCCGTGAAATGATTCAAAAAACTTTAGGCGGCTTGGGGGCCGGCTTTGGTGTGGCTGGTATGGGAGCTGCGCTGACTGCTTGCGGCGGAGGCGCCGATACAGAGCAAATTTCGTCTGTTCGCGCTCAATTTCTGCATGGTGTGGCCAGCGGCGACCCGATGGCAGACCGCGTAATTATTTGGACACGCATCAGCCCAGAAGACAATAGCGCGCGTTTAGAGGTCGCTTGGGAAGTTGCATCTGATGCAGAATTTAAAAATATTGTCAGTAAAGGCATGCTGCAGACGAGTTCAGCTGCGGATTTTACAGTCAAAGCAGATGCTGCTGGTCTGCTCCCTAGCCAGCAGTATTTCTACCGCTTTAAATATGCCGATCAAATATCCGCTACAGGTCAAACCAAAACTTTGCCATCCGATACCAGCAGCGTCAGTTTTGCAGTATGTTCCTGTGCTAATTATCCAGCAGGATATTTTTATGTATACCGCGAAATTGCCCAACAGAATGTCGATGCTGTACTTCATTTAGGCGATTATATTTATGAATATGGCGAGGGAGGCTATGCAACTGAGGATGCAGACAAGCTTGGCCGAAATTTTGCAGCTGACAATGCAAAAGAGATTTTAACTTTAAGCGATTACCGCAAGCGTTACGCGCTGTACCGAATGGATGCCGATTTACAGGCAGCTCATCAGCGCCATCCGTTTATTGTGATTTGGGATGACCATGAGCTAAGCAACGATGCTTGGCTAGAGGGTGCTGAAAATCATCAGGCCGATGAGGGGAGCTTTGCGGAACGTAAAGCGGCCGCATTGCAGGCGTATTTTGAATGGATGCCTATTCGCGCCAAAAGCGAAACAGATCACTTGCATATATACCGGCAGTTTAATTATGGCAATTTGGTACAGCTAAATATGCTGGATACCCGGATTTTATCCCGCAGCAAACAGCTGGATTATGCAGACTTTATGCAGGCAGATGGCAGTTTAAATGCGGCGGCCTTCAGTGTAGCGCTGCAAGACAGCAGCCGTACGCTTATGGGGCAGGAACAGCTGATTTGGCTGGCAAATTCGTTGGGAGCATCTAAAGCCAAATGGAATGTGCTAGGGCAACAGGTGCTAATGGCTAAGATGCTGATTCCTGCAGAAATTCTCAGTATCTTGGCCAAAGTGCAAAGCGGTTCAGCTGGCGCTGCGGATTTACTGGCAATGAAGCAGTTAATCGCGGAGTTAAGCGCGATTAAGCTTAAACAGCTGCAGGCGCCATCAACGTTAACTGCTCAAGAAAAAGCCCGTATCTCTGCAGTTGCGCCTTATAACTTAGATGCATGGGATGGCTATGCCTATGAGCGTGAGGCGCTTTATACGGTATTGCGCCAAAGCGGGAAACAGGCTGTAGTACTGGCAGGCGATACGCATAATGCTTGGCAGTCAGCGCTGTATGATATGACTGGCCATCAAGCAGGGGTCGAACTGGCAGCCAGTTCAGTCACATCACCAGGGATAGAGCAGTATTTACAAATTAGTGAGGCGGATATGCAGAATTTCCGGCAGGCCTTTACATTGCTGATTGATGAATTGCAGTACTGCAATTTAAATCTGCGGGGATATTTAAAAGTCAGTTTTGACAGCCAGCATATGCAGTCGCAGTGGATTTTTGTAAATACAGTCAAAGACAAAGCTTATCGTGTTGATAGCACTGCAGGTTATCAGCTGGAGTTTGATCGTACATTACAGATCCTAAAAGCTGTTCAGCAAACAGCCTAAAATCATATTTAGACTTTGCAAGACAATGAAACGGTTGCAAGCTCGTGGCGATTTATAGGTATTGTAAAGACACAAAGTCAGTAATTTTTGCACAATGCATAAAAAGCCAAGCGTTTAAGCTTGGCTTTTTAATGTGTTTAATGACGCATAGTTGTAAGAGTGATTATTGTTACTTTTGTTTAAATGATTTCAGGATTTCAGTATGTTTGGATAAATAGAAGGCTATTTCATCATTTCATCTAAATAATTATCAAGATCTATATGTTTAAAGCTTTCACATAATTGATTTTCAAAATTCATGCTTTGCTGATGCAGTGATTGCATAGACTTTAGCTTATGCTGCAGAAATTGATGCTTTAGGTTGTCTTTGGTGCAGAACTTTAGACGGCAGCGCAGCTTGAGCGATTGCTTATAAGCCCAAAAGCATACCCGCCGGGTTTCCTGCAAATAATGTTGCTGCAGGCTGCTGCTGTGTTCGCGGAACAGGTTCTCTTTATAAAAACGCACAAAACCAAAACTCAATGCGAAGAAAAACAGCAGTGACTGAAACAGCGCGCTTTCAATGTAGGCAATATTCAGCGCCTGCAGCACAATCAGCGCTGCCAGTTTTATCGGTGTATGGCGCAGCTGTTTATATAAAGACGCTGAGCTGTGTTTCATTTGCTTAATGATTAGCGGTGTCACCAACATGAAAAACAGCATGATGGCCAAAACAGCTAAACCGCTGGCGCGGAACTCGCTCAGATGTGGAAATAATGACTCCAGCTGCGCACCTAAACTGATGCTGAGCGAAATAAAAATCATGCCGGCCAGCACCCACGGAATCAACTCTTTTAAATCGTCCAGCATGCCTTTGGTTTTAATCAAGCCGTAAAAAATATAATTATGTTTAAATGCAGCGGGATACAGCAATTTTAGCTGCTCAAGATATTGCCCTGCTTGTTGGTCTTTAATCATGCATAAACGCAGTCTGGAAAAAACTGGCTCTCAATATAATTTAATTTTGCATTCATAGCTTAAATTATTTGCAAAGAAAATGCCTGATTTAGTCCTAAACAGCAGATATTCCACTTTTGGCGCTGGAAATATGAGAAAATACGCTTTTACAATTTGACATACAGGCAAGCTATGGCTGACCACTCTCCTGAAAATTTAAGTGATATTGAAATCTTAGATATTTTAACGTCTATGAAAAATGATGAGCTGGAGCAAGAAGCGAAAGCCATTATCCGCAGCGGCGGAAAAGCAGGACGTCAGGAGTCGCATAAGCAGGCTTTAGTTGCACTGAATCAGTCTTTTGAAGAAAAATTTGTTGAAGCCGCGACTTTGGCATTGGGCTTAAATGAAGGCCAAAGCAAAAAAATCCGTTATAAAAAAGACCGTATCCGTATTTTAAAAGTGCGCGGGATTGATTATTTAGCGATAGACGGCGCTGAAACGGCTCAAGTGCTCGCACAAATTGCGCAAGCGATTACCCGTGAAGATGCGATTGTTACTCATGACCTGCATAATATTTTCCCATTTTGGAAAGAAGGCTGGCCTATGGTGCAATTTGACAGCGCTTACGCAATTTTAGCCGAAGATATCAGCATTCACTATCAGGCTGTATTAGATGCCTTGATTGCCAAGCATTGAGTGTATTAGGCACAGATGCTTCAAAGAAAACCCTAAAAAATTAAAAGCGCTTCGGCGCTTTTTTATTTTTTAAGAAGCAGCTATTTGCAAATTTTGTATCATTGCGCAGCTCTCTATGGGTGCAGTAAACGATACAAGCAATGCCGACGAGTCATTTCTTAGATATTTACCTTATATTTACCTTATATTTACCTTAAATGAATGGAATGGATAAAGCAGCTGCAATTTATATTCAAGCGCTTGTAGTGTCAGGGATGTAAACCTTTGATTAGGTAAGGACGCTTGTTTAAAAGTTCTCAAGCATGCAGGCAGGCTGAATTAAAACCAAGCGATGATAAGCATAAAAATGTTAAATATCTTGTTAATCATCACGCAGTAAGCCAATCAGCGCGCGGGCAGGCCAGCTGAACAAACGCCACCAAAAATATAGCGGTTCGCTGAAGAACGTTTCAAAAGCAAATGTATCGTTAAAGGCGCCGCGCCTTCTGTGGTTGTGGCTGGGAATCAGCAGCCAAGACAAGCCAATCAGCAAAATGCCGCAAAGCAAAAAAATGGGCTGATGCTGCAGCGCAAAATAACTGTAAATCATATATACGCCGGAATAAAAGCTCAGGCAGCTGCCAATAGCGCGCAGAGACAAATTCATGAAAACCTCTAATTGTTATTATGGCAGTATTCACTGCATTTATTGTTTTAGATCTTCAGTAAGCCGCTGATTGAAAAGGGCTGAGCCTGATCTAGCTGATAAACGCAGAATTTTATGTACTGCGTTTATCCGTATTGCCTGTATTTTTTAAAGCTGTTTAGCGCCTAAGCCGGATTATTCCTGTTCTGGCGTAGGCGGTGCATCATTTTGTTCTAGCAAGCGTGTCACCAGCAGCTGATCAATTTTAAAATGATCGACATCAACCACTTCAAATTTATAGTTGCCATAAATCACGGCATCTGCCGGACGTGGAATTTTGCGCAAACGGAACATCATAAAACCCGCAAGCGTTTCATAATTTTCAGCATCTGGCATTTCGTCAATTTCAAGCGCGTGTTTAATGTCTTCAATTGGCGTACTGCCTTCAATTAACCATGAGTTGTTATCACGCTTAATAATTTGCTGATCTTCTTCGATTGGGGTTACCCAGTCGCCCATCACTGTAATCATAATATCTGACAGAGTAATGACACCCACCACCAGCGCATATTCATTAATGACAACTGCAAATTTTTCTTTGGTGGAGCGGAAGCGGTCAAGCAGTTCAGACAACGTCAAGGTATCAGGAATGGTCAGAACATTTCGGATGGTATTTTCATTCAGCTGCAAAAGTGACTGATTATTTAAAATGCGCACCAAAATATCTTTGGCATCCACATAGCCAATCACATCATCAATATTTTCACTGCAGACCAAAAATTTAGAATAGGGATATTCAGCCAGTTTCTGACGAATACTAGATTCAGATTCTTTTAGTGTAAAAAATACAACATTTTCACGTGTGGTCATGCTGGATGGTACATTGCGCTCTTCCAGTTCAAACACATTTTCAATGAAATGGTGTTCCTGTTTTTGCAGCACGCCAGCTTGCGCGCCGGCATCCATTACGGCAGAAATATCGTCAAAAGTAATATTGTCTTCACGCGTTGTATTCACTTTAAACAAACGGAACAGCAGGTTGGCGATCGCATTAATGAACCAAGCCAAAGGCTTGCATACGGTAATGAAAATTTGAATTGGGTTAATCACCGATACGGCAATTTTTTCAGGCGCGATCATGGCCAAACGCTTTGGCATCAAATCGGCAAATAAAATGAATAATGAAGTGACTAAAGTGAATGATAGCGCAAAGCTAATGGTTTCAGCCCAAGGGCCTGTATAAAAGCGTTCTACTAAATTTAGAAAATAAGGCCGGAAAGCGCCTTCACCTAAAATACCGCCTAAAATGGCTACGCCATTTAGGCCAATTTGCGAGGCTGCAAAGAAGTCAGCAGAATTTTCCTGCAAATCGAGGACTTTTTGTGCCCGTTCATCACCGGACTCTGCAAGAATTTTAAGTTTAACTTTACGTGCACCCGCAAGAGCGATTTCAGTTAAAGATAAAAAACCGGCTCCCGCAATAAGGATGACGATGATTACGATATTTTGGAAGAGGCTCACAAATCCACCTGTGGATCATCATTATTATGAATATTTTTAACACAAAAAAACTTGAGGGAATAAATCAATTATTGCCTCAAGTTACAGTATAAGCTTAAAAATGAAGAATTTAAGAAAAAAAACCTTAATAGTGCGAAAATTGGGAATTATTCATTAAAAATTCACGGTTTTCTTCTTCGATCATTTGGCGCGCAACATACAAAATTAACTGACGCAGCCAGCGGTGTGCAGGATGATGATGCAGTAACGGGCACCATGCCATTTTTAGTTCAAATTCAGGAATATAAAACGGCGGATCTTTGATCAGCAGATTTTGGCTTTTTGCCTGTAAACGCGCAATACGCGTTGGTAAGGTCGCGACCAAATCAACGTTAGCCGCCAACAGTCCTGGCATTTGGTAATGGCGGGTAAACACAGAAATTTTACGCTTCTGACCAATACGTTCTAATGCCTGATCAATCCAGCCTAAACCGGCCTGTTTTTCAGGGTTGACGCCAAAACCTACTCCCATGCCTGTTTTTGATACCCAGATATGCTGTGCATCTAAATAGCTTTTTAAATTGAGATTGTTGGCTGCAGGGTGTTTATTATTGAGCAAACATGAAAAGCTGTCGCGCCAAACCAAGACTTGATGGAAACTTTGCGGTATTTCATTGAATCGGTTAATCGCCAAATCAACTTTACCTTGTTCCATATCACGGTAAGACACATCACTTGGCGTTAAAAAATCCAATACGACATTTGGAGCTTCAGAGCGCAAGGCTTTAACGAGGCGGGGAACCAGGGTTGCTTCTGCATAATCAGAAGTCATGATGCGGAATACGCGGTTTGAAGTATAAGGGCGGAACTCGGTACGCGGCTCCAAAATCATGGATAAATCAGATAAAGCATCGCGGATGCGCGGCTGCAGTTCGAGCGCGCGTTCCGTAGGCGTCATGCCTTCAGAAGAACGGATTAAAAGTGGATCATTAAATAAGTTACGCAAACGACGCAAAATATTACTCATTGCTGGCTGGGTTACCCCAAGTTGTTCAGCTGCTCGAGTAACATTTTTTTCACGAAGAAGAACGTCAAGGTAAATTAATAGATTAAGATCGACCCGCTCCAGATTCATAAAAAAAATACCGAAAATAAAATCAAGAAATTATTTTGATTATGCCATATCTGCTATGGGTTGTGTAGGAAAGTGATGAAAATAAAGGCGTAGGGCGACGTTGTTCTATGATCTTACTCATTGCTGGCTAAACCGCTAAAGCAGAGGGGGTTTAAGAGTTTAGGCAGGCTGGTTTGCAAAGGGCGCTTGCAGCCGGAAGATAGCTGCAGCATCCGTCCGAAAGATGTTTGCGCTAAAAAAATAGAGTATTTATTTGATGAATAAATGGTCGAAAAACTCAGGTTAGGGTTGGCTCAATTGACCCAAAGAGCGGTTTTTTTTGTCACTGAAAAGGGAAGCAAGACTTAAGTCTAATGTAGAATATATAGCCAATATGCTGGATTATTACACAAATTTAAAATTAATTATTTTTATATTAATTATATACTTATGTTATTTTGAATGAATTATAATACGACTTTAATCTACATATTTTTTAAATAAATATCGAGAATTAACTTAAAATATTGGATTAATTTTTTGACTCAAACTAATCTAAACCCATCACAGCGAAGTGCTCTAAATCTGAACAAATCATTGAGGGTATGATTTTAGCCGGCGCTGCAGAAAAATCCTAATATTATTACAGGAACATATCATGACTACATACCAAACAGCGATTGATGCAATCCGCGAATTAAAAGCAAAATTCGGCAACACTTGGGCGGACATCTCTCCTGAAGATGCTGCACGTATGCAAATGCAAAACCGTTTCAAAACTGGTTTAGACATTGCTAAATACACAGCTGCGATTATGCGTCGTGATATGGCAGCATATGATGCTGACTCAAGCAAATACACTCAATCACTAGGTTGCTGGCACGGTTTCATTGCGCAACAAAAAATGATTGCGAACAAAAAATACTTCGGTACTACTGAACGTCGCTATATCTACCTTTCTGGTTGGATGGTTGCTGCACTTCGTTCAGAATTTGGTCCACTTCCTGACCAATCTATGCACGAAAAAACTTCTGTT
>JASLHF010000050.1 GCA_030152275.1 Acinetobacter sp.
CATGCAGGATGTCATCAGCGGTGTTTTACTGTCGCCGACACCGCGCAAAATGGAGGTGTAAATAATATAGATAAACAGCAGCGGGCTGCCGGCCAGCATCCACTGTACATACGGCAGCGACAGATGCATGACATCCGGCGCGGTGCCCAGCGCAAGCAAAATATTTTTGGCGAAAAACACCCCGCAAAAGGCGATCATACTGCCGCCGATGAGCGTCATGAACAGCGTAGAACCGACCACGCAGCGCACTTTTTCTACATTTTGCGCGCCCCACGCCTGTCCGACCAGCACTGTGGCGCCGGCGGAAAGCCCAATGACAAAGGCCATCAGGCAAAATAAAATCGGGAAAAATACTGCAACAGCAGCAATGGCATGCACTCCCAGCATCTGCCCGACAAATACCGTATTAATGGTGCCGGATAAATTTTGCAGAATATTGGTCGCAATCAGCGGCAGCAGAAAAAACAAAAAAGATTTCCATAGCTTCTGCTGGCTGACGAGGGGCTGATGTCCAGACATGCGCAATCCTATGCTGTATTTTTATCACGTTTCTTTGATGTGACATTAGCAGTATTTTCTGAAAAAAGCCTTAGTTTTTGAGTAACTAAGGCTTTTTTGCGTGTGGGCCGCTAGACCGCTGATAGGATTTTTGCAGCTTGCCGCAGCGTATCATCCTTTTTGGCAAAGCATAGCCGGATCAGACGTAAATCTGCGGGCGGGCGCTGGTAAAACACGGATACTGGAATAGCCGCAATGCCATGCTGTTCGGCCAGTAATTGGCACATTGCACTGTCATCCAGATCAGGGCGGATGGCGCTGTAGTCTAAGTTTTGGAAATAGGTGCCGGGGGAAGGGGTAAATTGGAAACGTGACTGCGCCAGTCCAGCATTGAACAGATCGCGTTTAGCCTGATAAAACTGCGCCAGCTGGGCAATATGCTCTGGATGATCTGCCATAAAATTGGCCAGCGCCATTTGCACCGGCGTCACGCCGCAGAAATTGGTAAATTGATACACTTGGCGGAACAGCTGCATTAGCTGTGGCGCAGCGGCGATATAGCCGGTTTTCCATCCGGTCACATGAAAGGTTTTTCCAAATGAGCCGACGGTAAAGCTGCGCTCGCGCAGTTCTGGAAAATACAGTGCAGAATAATGGCGCCGGCCGTCATAAATCAAATGTTCATATACTTCATCGGACAGCACCACAATATTGCGTTCGCGGATCAGTTCAATCAGCTGCAGCCAGTCCTGTTTAGACCAGACCGCGCCGGATGGATTGTGAGGCGTATTGACAATAACCATGCGGGTTTTATGGCTGACAGCGGCCTTTACCTTCTGCCAGTCAACATGAAAATCTGGCGCCTGAAGATCTATATGCACTGGCAAGCCGCCCGCCAGCTTGACGCTGGGCGCATAACTGTCATAGCTGGGGTCAAAAATAATCACTTCATCACCGGGACGGACGGCAGCCTGTATGGCGCTGAACAGCGCAATCGTTGCGCCCGGTGTAATGGTCAGCTCGGTGAGCGGATCCAGCTGAATATGATCGCGCTGTAAAAACAGCTGCGCCAGCTGCTCGCGCAGCTTCAGTAAGCCGTCACCCGGCGAATATTGATTGAATCCGTCTTTGGCGGCTTTGTTCAGCGCTTCAAGCAGCGCCGGCGGCGCAGGAAAATCAGGAAAGCCCTGCGACATATTTAAAGCATTCAGCCGCTGTGCAAGGGCGCTCATAACGCTGAAGATCGTAACGCCTTGGGCAGGCAGCTTGGATTCTATCTGGATCATTTTTTGGGCTTGGAAAAATCATACTTAAGCTGCAGTGTAGCAGTCTGGCACGCTTGCTTAAAGCGAACACGGCTCCGGTTTTGGCCAGACTGGCGGCGGATGCAAAGATGAAAAACCTGCACAGCGCAAAAAAATACTGGACTAAAAAATGCGCATTTTTTAGAATGCGCGCACAAATAAAATAAACCTATAAAAAATAAAGATGCTTAAAAATATTCATGCTGTGCTCGAAAACTTTGGCTTAAGTGTGCAAAAACGCGCGCTGCATATTCATTTTTCCAATGAAGCTTTAAATCCACAAGTCTTTATCCAGCGCATTGAAGGCGAACAGCGCATCAATCAGGGCCAGCGTTCAGAACTGCTGTGCCTATCTACACATGCGCATATCCCGCTGAAACAGTTTATCGGCAGCCGAGTCTCGGTAGATCAAGTCAGCGACTTGGGCCAGCTGTGGCGAACGACAGGGATTATCACTGGCGCCAGTCAAGGGCAAAGCGACGGCGCGCTGACGGTATATACATTGACGGTCGAAGACGCCACAGCGCTGTGGCATAAACGCCGCAACAGCCGCGTATTTATGAACAAAAGCGTCCGTGAAATAACAGAGGTGCTGTTCAGTGAATGGCAGCAGAAAAGCGCGCTGTTTGCCGCCAGTCTCAGCTTAGATTTAGAGGGATTGAACCGTGAATATGCGGTGCGCCCATTTGTGATGCAGGCGAATGAAAGCGATTATGATTTTTTAACCCGTTTGTGGCGTTCAGAAGGCATAAATTGGCTGATTGATGAAACCGAATTGACAGTGCCAATTTCTGCGGCGCCCATGCGGGCGCAGCGCCTGCGCCTGATTGATGATAATCAGGCCTTTGAATCGCTGCCCCGCAAAAGCATCCGCTATCACCGCAGCCATGCTGCAGAACGCCTGGACACCATTACCCAGTTTGCAGCGCAGCGTGCTTTGCAGTCGACTGCCATTCAGACCCAGCGCTGGCAGGCGCAATCATTGATGCAGGATCAGCCGGACGCCATGCTGAGCGTGCATGCGCACAGCGCCCAGCAGGATAACGAAAGCTTAAGCTTAGAGCAGGCCTGGACGCTCAGCCCGGCCTGGACCGCAGATTTAAGCGGTGAGGATCAGGCTTCTGCTTCTGGCAGCGGACAGCTTGAGCAGCTGAATCAGCAGCTTGGCCAATATCAGGCCCTGCAGGCCAAATATTTTAGCGCCAGCGGCAGCGTGCGGGATGTGCAGGCGGGCTATTGGTTCAAACTGACGGATCATCCTGAAATTGATCAGCATGACAATTCCGAACGTGAATTTTTGATCTTGGGCAAAGCGTTTTATAACCAAAACAATTTACCTAAAGATATTGCTGTACAGCTGGAACCGCTGCTTCGGCGCAGCCGCTGGCAGTCAAAAGGCGATGAGCGCCAAGCCAGTGAGCTGTATGTCGTTCGGCGCGGCATTGCTGTGGTGCCCGAATATGATCCGCTGCTGCACCGGCCGCCTGCCTACCCGCAGCGGGCCAAAGTGGTCGGCCCTGAAGGGGAAAGCATTCATGTGGATGCATGGGGCCGCATTAAAGTGCGCTTTGCCTTTACCCGCACAGATGACCACAGCCATGACGGCGGTGCAGGCAGCAATGATAATGATACCGATTCGGCATGGGTCGATGTGCTGACCCCGTGGGCTGGCGAAGGCTATGGCGCGCGGTTTCACCCGCGTATCGGTGAAATTGTGGTGATTGATTTCTTTGACGGCGATGTGGACCGGCCTTTTGTAACGGGGCGGATTCATGAGGCAGAGCGCCATCAAACTTTATTTGATGTGAAAGGCCCGCTGCCGGACACCAAAAAACTCAGCGGCATCCGTTCGCAGGAAGTTGGCGGCAGCGGATTTAACCAATTGCGTTTTGATGATACCGCGGGCCAAATCAGCGCGCAGCTGCAAAGCAGTCACGGCGCCAGCCAATTGAATTTAGGCAATTTAAGCTATCCAAAAGCAACTGCTGTCAGTGACGGCCGCGGCGAAGGCTTCGAATTAAGAACCGATGCCTTTGGCGCAGTGCGGGCCGGCCGGGGCATGCTGATCAGTACTTACGCGCAGGAAAATGCGGTTGCTGACCATTTAGAAGCGGCCAAAGCGCAGGCATTGCTTAGCCAAGGGCAGGACAGCATGACCATGCTGAGCAGGATTGCCGTTAAGCAGCAGACAGATGCTCTCAATGTAATTGGCCGTTTGCCTAAACTGATCCAGTCTTTGGAAATAAAAAACACTTCAGAAGCGTTGATGAGCACCATCGGGCTGTTTAAGGATGATCTTTGCAAAGATCCGCTGGGCGCGCTGAAAAACAGCAAAAGCTTTATTCAGGATTTGGGCGCCATTACCAAAGATGTCAAAGGCGCTGTCAAGCAGTTCAAAGAATATTTTGATGACGCTGAAGGCGCTTTTGATAATTTGAAAGAGGTGATCAACAATCTTGAACACCATGGTTCAGACCAGCTGCAGGCGCGGCTGAGCGCATTAAAAAGCCAGATGAAGAATGACCCGCTCAAGGCGCTGAAGGAAGTCGGAAAAATTGTTGAAGACATCAAAATTAAACCGGAAGACATGATGCAGACCGGCGGTTTCGGCAGTCCGGAAATTTTTACACCGGCTAAAGCGCTGGAGCATGTCAAAAGCTTTATGGAAGGCTATGTACAAAATGCGGAAAGCGCTGCAGACCCGCAGCAGCAGGAGCAAGGCAAACTGTTCCGTCAGGCTTTAATGCTGCTGGCCTCGCCCAGCGGTATTGCATTGACCACGCCGGAAGATATTGTGCTGCAGGCTTCACATGATATCGCCAGCAGCGCGCAGGGTTCGGTGAATATTAGCGCACAGAAAAATATGGTCGCGCATGCGCAAGATAAAGTTAGCCTGTTTGCTGCGCAAAAGGGCTTAAGCGCCTATGCCGCCAAAGGGCCAATGCAGCTTCAAGCACAGGATGACTTGGTTGAAATCATAGCCAAGAAAGTGATTAAGCTGATTTCTACTGAAGATAAGATTGAGCTGACCAGTACCAAAGAAATTGATTTAAAAGCAGGCGGCACTCAGCTTGTGGTCAATGGCAGCGGTGTCTTTATTAAAACGGGCGGCAAGTTTGAGGTGAAGAGTGGGCAGCAGGTGTTTATGAGTGGGGCGCAGGTATCTTATGAGGTTCCTCAGCTGCCAAATAATGCAATGTACAGTAATAAATTAGACATATATGACTTATTTTGGGAAAGTGATTTCAGTAAATTAAATTATAAAGCTTTTATTCCTGATACTAAGTCATATATTTCAGGACAAATTGATGAGCATGGACGTACAGATAAAATTGGCACAGCTGATCCGTCTAAAGTGCAAGTGCTTGTAGGGGCAGATGATGAGTGGGGGTTGTCAATAGAAGGTTTTGATGAAGAAGACTTTTTAGAGAATTCAAATCAAGAAAACACAAATTTAGATAATGATAATAATAAAGAATATAAGGCATAATTCATGGCAAATACTAAGAAATCATTAGCTACTATTAAAATTGTAGATGTATTTGGAAATGCTATTCCAAAAGTACAATATGAAGTTAAAAACCAAAAAACTGGTGGCGTTATTGCTGCAGGGGCTACTAATTCAGCGGGTTGTATTGTTGAAATTAGTCGAGATAAAGGGACTATTTTAGATGTTTATATAAAGAGTATGTTTAATGGAGTGATGGTTAAAGTACAGTCTTTTACAATGTCTAAAGACCGTATGTTGGTGAAAATAGCAAGCCCTAAAGTTTTATTGGATTTGCAAACCTTACAAAACAAAGGTGCAAATGGGCAATATAAAAGGAAAACCCATGTTGTTAGAAAAGGTGAAACTTTAACTTCTATTGCTTCTCAAAATCATACAACAGTTAGAGCTTTAGAGCTTTTAAATAAAATTGATAATCCCAATAAAATTAGTATTGGGCAAGTTATTAAGTTGCCAGTGAATATACCGGCGACAGGTGGCAATGCTCATCACGATAAGCCAAAACCCAAACCGCCTGCATCAGCAAAACCTAGACCTGCTTCAAAACCTACACAGACTCATGGCGTAAATGCATCGACAGGAACAAGCTCCAAGGCCTCAGAAGAACAGAGTGCTTGGGATTCTGCGAAGGCTTGGGCATCAGAGCAAGTACATAATGCCTATGAGAATGGTATAAAAATATTGAATGAAGTGACGTCCATAAAAATTCCTACTGTGGACGATCGAAGTCAAGATGGTGGAACACCAAAGTCTAATGTAGATAATTTATGTAAAACCAGTCCGCAATGTATATCAAGTGGAAATAGTGAATTAATAAGAGAAGTAAATATTCGTTTAGCTGGCTTTGGTGGAGCATTACCGACAGATCAATTTACAGAATTAACTGCAAAATGTATTCGACAGTTCCAACAGGATTATATGGGAGTTCAACCAACGGGGAAGATTTGTGGAGGTCTTTTAACTGCTTTAGATAAATTTTCTGCAGAATATGATATAAAAAATTATTTTTCTCAAATGAGATGTGATTGTGGTGGATGTAAAGGTTTTGGAAATGGTAAAAAGTCAAATGGTGAGCACCCTGGTATTCACAGATCAGTTCTAAATCTTTTGCGTGCTGTAATTTTTTATGTAGAAAAGGTTAATAAAAATGAAAATATTACTTTTCAAAAAATAGGATCTGGTTATAGGTGTACAATTAATAATCACCAACACGGAAGAGCAACAATAAATCATATGGGCTTGGCTTTAGATTTACATTTTAATAAAAATAATAAACGTACTCAATCTGCTTCAGATATGAATCATATACGGAGTAGTATTTTAGGAAAATATATGGGGGCTTCTACACAAAGAGGTGAAAATAAAATTTATTTAGAGCCTGAAAAAGCTATTAGCCGGAAAACAGGGAAATTAGTTGATTTGGCGAATACATGGGTTCATTTTGACATTACTTACTTTAATAAGAGCTATTTCAATGATGATCTATTTGCAAATTCAATAGCTGGAATTGATAAGGGTAGTATAGTGTTATTAGCGCAAAAATCTAACTCAAAATTACTTTCTTGTGCAGGTGTCTCTTCACAAGTTATGCCACCGAAACAAGTTAAAATAGGAACAAGTATCGGAGGAATAATTGGTAAAGTTATTGCTTCTCATGAGAGTGGCGGAGATTATAATATTTTCAATAGGGGGACTGTCGGTAAATATAAATGGACAAGTGGTAGAGAAGATATTTCGAAAAGAACGGTAGATGAATGGATTGATTCTGGAGATTTAAGTGGGGATAATATTAACAAAAGATTTGCTATGGGAAAATATCAAATTATTCCTGAAACACTTGCAGGAATAAAGAAGTCTATGAAACTTACAGGAAGTGAAAATATAACAAATGAATTGCAAGAACTAATATTTAAAGAACATTTTGTTAAACCTACAATAATTTATAAAGCAATTACTAGTGGAGATAATAAAACAATCACTGAAGCTTGTATGCGTATAGCTAAAATATGGGCATCTGTAGGTGTTCCTTATGCAACAACTAGAACAGCAAAAAATAAAGTAATTTCATTATCAAAAGGTTCTTCCTATTGGGCTGGTGTCGGAGGTAATAAAGCACATACTCCTTCAGAAAGTGTTATTAAGGCGCTTAAACAAATGAATTCAGATTATATAAAATTACTTGAAAATGGTAGAAATAGTGAGCAAGCTTTTGATTTAATTATGGCAACAGATAAACCAATTTATAATTAAGGATTTTAAAATGTTATCTAAAATTTTGATGTTAGGGTTTGTGCTTATTTTTAGTGGTTGTTACGCAAAAGATATTAGAGGTAATGTGATAATTAATGGAAATATTCAGTGTAAATTTGATTATGGTGAAATTGATTTTTGTTCGGAAAAATATAATAAAATTTATAGAAATGGATTTGAAAATAAATTAAATTTTGCTAATTCAAGAATATTGTTGGATATTCAGTCTGATGGAACATTTGTGGTTTTAGATCCAAAAACGAAAAATGTATTTCCATTGTATGGGCAATACTTTGATATTAAAAAAGATAAAAAATTGATTAAAAAAAGAGAAGTAATTTATAATTTAAATGATAATAAAATTTGTATAAATGGTTATAAATACTCTTATAGAGATTTGGTCGAGAATGGATCATTCTGTTATAAGTTTATAGGTAATGGGTTTGAGGATTTTTTAAATAATATTAAAAAAAGTGGAACGGATATATTAAGTTATAGTTTATTAAAAGTTCAGCCAGTAAAACTCCCTTTAAATTCAGGAAGTATTATAAAAAAAAATAATCGTATTGAATCTTCTCAGGTTTCAATTCCATTGTTTAATTACATTTCTAATCATGGAGGTAAAATTTTAATTAATAGTTCTATTATACGATTGCCAGACTTTAATAACAAGAAAGTATTCATAACCCAACATGATGAATCTTCTGAAGTTAGCACATATTTTTTAAATGTTTTTGACGGGGAAGTTGGTCATTCAAAATTATTAGGTACTGGAGTTTTTTACGAAGTTGATAATAATTATAATATTAAAGTGAAGAGTTTTGATAATAATAAGATTAAGTTTACTTATTTTAGAATAGGAAAAAGTGGTTCGATTTTAAGTAGTGATTCCTCTTTTAATTAGAAATTGATTTAAAAGCAGGCGGCACTCAGCTTGTGGTCAATGGCAGCGGTGTCTTTATTAAAACGGGTGGCAAATTCGAGGTGAAGAGTGGGCAGTATGTATTTATGAGTGGGGAGACTGTCAATGCACAATTACCGAAGATGCCTGAGAGTGGGATGTATAGTATGAGATTTGGCCTGAGCCAAATTTTTGATCCAAATATATTGAAAAATATGAAATATAAATTAATAAATCATTCCAAAAAAATTGAAGCTGAATATGAATTTGAGCAAGAGAGCAGTGCGCGAATTTATAGTGATTCTATTAATGATATTGAATTGGAATTAGTTTCCGGAGCATATATGAAAGAAATTAGCGAACTTTCTAATATTGATGCTAACCCATTGGATAAGGAAGAGATGGAGGATTATGGCTGTGGAGAAAATCATGATCATACACCTGAGTAGTAATATGAAATTATTTTTTAAAGTATTAATATCCTTTTCATTTGTTGCATCCTTTTCAGTTTATGCAAGTGATAGTTTCAATGTTGAGTTACAATACAAAGGGCAAAATAAGGAGTATTGTGATATTTTTAAAAATGAAGGTAATAAAAAGTCTTTTATCTTAAAAAGTATGAGATATCCTCAGGTTAATAAAGTGAATGATAAAATTTTTCATGCTTATGGTAGCTATGGATCCCCATGTTAATGTCATTTTTTTATAGCTGAGAATCAAGAAGATCAATCAAATGAATTTATTGCTTTGAATAAAAAAATAACTGTCTAATTGAAAGTAATTCAAAAAAATCTAATTTATGCTAGAAAGTTATTCAATACGAAGAGGGTAATTATAGCTAATTTAAAAAATAAAGAATTTGAAAATGTTCCTATAGCTATTTATAATTCATTTCAAGATAAATCTTATTTTGATGGAAATGGAGAGTTACATTTAGTAGCAATGTTGGCTGATATAGATATGAATGGAAATAGCTTGTATTTCAATAAAATAATAAAAAAACTTGCGAGTAATAAAATGAGTTATAGTGAAGACTTTAAAATATTTGTAGCTACAATTTATGGAGAAGCGGCCAATTGTAGTGAAGTGACATGGAAAGCGGTTGCTCATACAATAAGAAATAGAATTGGTTTCGCCAATTAGAAATCATGGAGTAATATCACACAAATAGTTGCACGCACAGGCTATGATGCATACACACAAAAAATATGCGCAACAAGATGCTTTATATGCAAAAGGAAGAATAGTTTCTGGCAGTATTGTAACGCAAGCCAAAGGAGGACAAAGTAATCATAATTTCGCTTTAGCTGTTGATGTTTTTCCATTATGGGAAGATGGTCAGCTTCACATGGATGCAAAGTCCGATGCTAGAAATATTAAAATCCTCAAAGAAATAGCACTAGTAAGAAAAAGTATTGGACTGGAGTGGGGAGGAGATTGGAAATCAATAGTTGATAATCCTCATTTTCAATTAAAAACAGGAAAATCTATGGCTCAGCTCAGGCAATTAACTCAAGAAGCTGATGGAGATCCTTTAAAGGTGAAATATAATGATTAATAAACGGAATCTCATAATAAATCTTTTTCTTCTTACTTTTATTCTTTTAACAGGGTGTAATTTATCGGCTAAAACGACTTTATCCTCTAAAAAAATATTTGAGCTTGACTTGACAGATCAAGAGATTAGCGAGGAAGGTGGTGGAATAGAATTAGTAAAACAGGGGGATAGTTGTTTACTTATACTTAGTATTTATGGAGAAAATGGTCAAGAAAAGTACAAATTTAATTTTAAAAAGAATAACTTACTTTCAATAAATTATTTGAAATACAGATATAAAAATGGATTAATTGTTGTAGATGATGATCTGAGAGATCTCATAGCAGATAACCAAGAAAAAGTCAGTGATGCTGATATGGAGTTGGTTTTAAATAAGTCATTTATTGGATATGAGAATAGAAATATGACTAAAAAATTTAATGTTTATAAGAGAAAAATTCCTCAGAAAGTTTTAAATGATAATTGCAGATAAATACAAAGAAAAAATCAATTTATTATGATTTTAAATGATCTTTTATTTAAATTTAGCGGTATATAGTTTTATTAGAAATTTGACTATTCTTAGACAAAAAAACCGGCACTCATCGGCTTTTCTAAATCACCCATTCAGCGCTTATTCAAAAAACTTTTCACTCGGTGCAATGAAATAGGCTTCATCTATAGGTGTGATAAAATGTTACAGGCTTCACATGATATCGCCAGCAGCGCGCAGGGTTCGGTGAATATTAGCGCCCAGAAAAATATGGTCGCGCATACGCAAGATAAAGTGAGTTTGTTTGCTGCGTAAAAGGGTGCTTAAGCGCTTATGCCACCAAAAGGCCAATGTAGCTTCAAGCACAGGATGACTTGGCTGAAATCATAGCCAAGAAAGTGATTAAGCTGATTTCGACGGAAGATAAGATTGAGCTGACCAGTACCAAAGAAATTGATTTAAAAGCAGGCGGCACTCAGCTTGTGGTCAATGGCAGCGGTGTGTTCATTAAAACGGGTGGCAAGTTTGAGGTGAAGAGTGGGCAGCAGGTGTTTATGAGTGGGGAGATTGTCAATGCACAGTTACCGAAGATGCCTGAGAGTAGGATTTTTAGTAGATGTTTTGATTTTAAAGATCTTATTTCTGCTGAATTATTGCAAGATGGATTTAAATATAAAGTTATAAATTATTCTAAAAAAGTAGAATATATTGGCTTTTTAGATGAGAGTTCCAGTACATAAAAGGTGTTTAGTGACAACCCTGATAATGTTGAAATTCTTTTTTTTGGTAAATCTGATGATTGTGCCGATAAATTATTATTGATAGAGGGAATGATAATAGAAAACCATGGTTCAGATGAAAGCTGTTGTGGAGTAGATGAAAATTATAAAAAATTTGGGAATTAAATATGAAATTTATAATTATCTTTAAAATATTGCTTAATATTATTTTTTTAACTATAAGTGTTAATGTATTCGCAGAAAGTGGTAAAGAATGTACTAAAAATTGGAGTTATCCAAATTTTAATGTGAAATTATTGGGTGAAAAATCCTGTTTAAATATTTGGGAGTTGGGTGGGGATGTTAGCAGTAAAAATAGACTAAATTTATTAAAAATTATGGGTTTGAAATCAAAAAACAGCCAATGGATGTCAACCGGAACATGCGTTGAAGTAAAATATAATAATCAAAATTATTTAATTTATAATGCATATTTAAAAGAAGATAAAAGTGACCTTTGGATGATATATAATAATTCAGAAGCATATGCGTATTTTAGAGAAGTGAAAAACCCTATAAGTGATGGATTTAGTGTGAATTTAAAATGTGCAGAAATTGGAAAAAATGAACAAATTAAATATATTTTGAATAATTACCTTAAGAAACAAACTTCTATAAATTTAGATTTTTATAGATTGAATGATTGGTATAGCGAAAAATAAAAAAATACAGTTAAATTTAAAAAATTAACCAAAACGTTTGATGCTAATTTATCTGGATTTATTGAGGTAGTAATTTTCCAAGAATCCACATCAGATTTATCATTATATTTCAATCATCCTATCAATATTAAGGTTGCTATAATTACAAATAAACTTGGTTAAGGGGTTGTTCCAATTTTGGAGAGGAAGCTTTATATGGTTTAGGATATTGCTTAGGTGGTAGCAGAATATAATATGAAGATATTCAATGTGAAGTTGAGGACACAGATATTTATAAAATTTGAAAAGTCAATTTAATACAAATGATTGTCTAGGGGAATAGTCTGGAAAAAGGGAAGTGAAATCAAAAAAGGATTTTTGAATAGCCCAAAAATACCAATATGAAGCCTCAAAAGAATGGGCATCTATAGCGACGCCAGAAGGATTAGCTATCAGTAAAAAATGGGGGCTATATTTCTGATGGAACAAAATCATTCTATGAAAGCAAGGCTAATCATGCTAATCAGGGTTCAACGAGAATGGTTAAGCAAATTTTAGAAAAAATTAATCAATATCATCAGCAGCATAAAAAGTGAGATAGAAAATGAATAAGAACTTTAGTATATTATTATTTACTGGTTTATTATGTATTTCTGGATGTAATGCAAAGTCAGTAGAAATGCAGCCCAATTCGGAAATCAAGGTCGAACCTTGTGGTTTTGATTATGATATTGATAATTATTATTGTAAAACTGATAAATTAAACTTATATAAAAATAGTATAGGGAAAACGACTGATTTTGATAAAGATTATACAATTATTAAAATTAATGATGGAAAATATTTTAGGTTAGTTGCACTAAATCAAAGAAAGCTAAAAGTATATCCTTTAAATTACCAAATTAGTCAAAAAAATGCTCAATTTGAGCATTCAAATAATAATGATAGTTTATGCATAACTGGTGATTTTTATGGGTATCAGAATGCCTACAATAATTCAAAAATTTGTTTTAAAATAATTGATTCAGCATTTGTTAAAACTAGCATTTATGAGAATGCTTCAAGAGATAATAAAATAAATGATTATAATTTAAAGAAAATTATCCTTCCTAATTCATCTGATTATATTTCAGAATGTTTGAAAAATAATTCACAAAATAAATGTAATAAGTTGAGTTCTGCTGAAAATCATGTTTATATGTTAAATGACATACAAAAAATATCACCCGAAATTTCAGGGATACTGAATAGTCAAAAAATTAAAAATTTAAATTTAGATGGTTTTAAATTTCTTCCAAATATCGGCAGTTCTCAATATGTTATTGGTGAGAAATATCAAGATACAGATGGCGGATCTAATACTTTATTTTACTTGTTAAAAATTAAACCAAATCTTGATGTTAAAAGTATTGGTAGTTCTTATTCAATAGATAAGCAATTGAATTTAAGTTATAAAGATGTTTCTGGGAATAAGAAAAATATTAAATTGAATTGAAATTTTTTAGTAAAAAGCCGACTCTCGTCGGCTTTTCTAATTTACCCTTCCAGCACTTCTTCTAACAATTCCTCGCTCGGCGCAAAGTAATAAGCGCCATCCATAGGTGTTACGAAGTGGAGTAGTCGGTCATGAATGCCGTCACCGCTGGTGCCGAACATGCGCACCAGCATGCTGTCGATAATGCTGAGATCATTGGTATAGGCAATGAAGAATAAACCCTGATCGCCGCGGCCATCGCCATAAGGCAATGAGTGGCGTAAAATTGCAAGCTCCTCACCTTCATTATCTTCAACGACTGTGCGTGAAACATGTGAATTTTCGGGCTGTTCAGACTCATCCAGCTCAATCGATTCCAGTTTAGTCCGGCCAATCACATGCTCTTGCGCATCAACTTTTAATTTTTTCCACTTTTCTAAATTATGCGCATAGCGCTGTGCAAAGACAAAAGAGCCGTCAGCAAAAATACCTGCATCATCCGCTAATAATGCTGTTTCAGCGCGGTCATCAGGAAATTGCGGATTTTCTGTGCCGTCAATAAAGCCGGTTAAATCGCGGCCATCAAAATTGCGGAAGCAGACACGCTCATCCAAAACTTCGACTTTATCCTGAATGCCGTCAAAAAAAGACTGGCTGAGCGCAAAACAAATATCTGTACGCTGTGCAGCAATGTGAATCAGCACATCAGCAGGAACCACAGGCATTTGAAAAGATCCCTTAATTGGCGCCAGCTGTTTAAAACCTGCAGGCGCTTCAGCATGCAGCTTGGTCCATAGCTCAGGGCCAAATGCCACAGCGGTTTTAATGTCTGCATGCGGATGCTGGGTTATTAAGCGGTCGCGAGTATTAAATAAATCCCCAAGTTTTTCTTTCAGTTCTTCAATGCTTAGATCTTTTAAACGAAGGACAATAAAACGCGCATGATCTGAAGGTAATGGTAAAATTACAGATTGGGCTGTCATTCATGGCTCCTAAATTTTGATATTTTCTGCGTGGTTTTCTCTATTGTGCCTTAATGGCTGTACAGTGGGTAGCCCGGAAATGCATTTAAATCCGCATCGTTTTCATGCGCATAAAAAACAGTAAATGTCATATAATTGCATTCCTACGTTGCAAGATCTCCTTTGATATGTCCTTCCAAATTTGGCTGGCCTATATGCTGGCATGCTGGGTTATCAGTATTTCGCCCGGCGCAGGCGCAATTGCGTCAATGTCCAGCGGTTTAAATTATGGTTTTAAACGCGGTTATTGGAATGCTTTAGGGCTGCAGCTGGCGCTTTTGGTGCAAATCGGTATTGTTGCGGCAGGGGCAGGGGTGCTGTTTGCTACCACGCCTTGGGCATTTTTAGCGGTGAAATGGTTCGGTGTGTGCTATTTGCTGTATTTGGCTTATCTGCAGTGGATGGCGCCGGCGCAGTCCATTGATATTCAGCAAGAACCGTCGAATAAATCACGCGGCAAACTGGTGCTGAACGGCTTTCTGGTCAACATGAGCAATCCGAAAGCCATTGTATTTTTACTGGCGGTTTTGCCGCAGTTCTTGGATTTATCCAAGCCGCAAGTGATTCAATATGTTGTGATGGCGGCAACCATGATTACCATTGATCTGATTGTAATGGCGGGCTATACCGGACTGGCCGCCAAAGTGCTGCGGTTATTGAAATCGCCGAAGCAGCAGAAATACATGAACCGTACTTTTGCTGTGCTGTTTGCCTGCGCCGCCAGTTTACTGAGCCTTGTACATCAATAATTGCTGATCAATACATTGAAGTTTATTGCCCTGAATGGATGCGATTAACATCGCGGGCACACCTCACCGAATTACTGGCAGGTGCAGTTCTTTTGCTCTTCGCACAGCATATAGACCAAATCTAATTCCGGACAGGCATAACCCATGACGGTAAGCGCTGCAGTAATTTGACCGCGGTGATGTGTGCCATGATTAAACACGTGCATTAACGTGCTGGCATATGGCAGGCTCATTGGCTGGCCAGAGGCAGTGCGGTAGTGCAGATTTCCTGCCAGCTGTTTTGGTTCAAGTACAGCTAAAAAATCCAGCCAGCAATGCGATCGCAGTTC
>JASLHF010000055.1 GCA_030152275.1 Acinetobacter sp.
CAACTCATGTACGGCCACATATCGCGCGATTTCCAACGGGAAAAGCACTAATCCGCTATTTAGCATAATGTCGTGTTTTGCAGAACAACTGCCCCAGCGGGTTTTGGGTTGACGGATATTACAACCATGAAATAGCAAGCCACATTCAACGCTAAGCTGTTGTAAATACATTGGTAAAGACAGTTTCGCATAATCAATAACAAATGCCTTTAAGTAGCTTTCAGGCTGACGGTTGCTAATTGATAATTGGTGATTTTCTTCATCAAAGATGAATGAGTGTTTTTGTGTTTGATAAATAACCTGTAGCGGCTGTTCTAGGTTGAATAGTTTTAATTCAGTTGGAAGGGTTTTATCAATCTGCCCCGCTTTTTCCTGCTGCTTTTGCCATGTTTCAATCATCCATTTTTCTGATTGTTTTAGAAAATCTTGAACTTGGCGCTGTGAGCAAAACTGCGGCACTGTTAATTTAATTTGTGTAGGTTCGACACGCAGTCTTAATCGTGTTGCGCGTAATTTTCGGGTGATTTGTATTTCTGGAAGATTTGGGGTCATTTTCTTCTTTTATAATTAATCTCCCCAAACCCCTCTTTAAAAAAGAGGGGCTTTTTCCCTCCTTTTGCAAAGGAGGGCTAGGGAGGATTTCTTAAACCGCAGTACGCTCTTCAATACCGTTATCAGTTGCAACAACAGCAATATCTGCTTTGTTTAAAGCAAAAATACCGTTACACACTACACCAGGAATGTCATTGATGGTTTTTTCAAGTTCCAATGCATTCAAGATATTTAGGTTATGAACATCTAAGATCACGTTGCCGTTATCCGTCACAACACCTTCACGGTAAACAGGGTCACCGCCTAAAGATACAATTTTACGAGCAACAGCAGAACGTGCCATTGGAATCACTTCTACAGGAAGTGGAAATTCGCGACCCAATTGTTCAACCCATTTAGAGTCATCCACGATACATACGAATTTTTTCGCAATAGACGCGACGATTTTTTCACGAGTCAGTGCTGCACCGCCGCCTTTGATCATGTGCATGTGACGGTCAATTTCGTCAGCGCCATCAACATAAGCATCTAAACCGCCCACATGGTTCATATCAACCACTTCAATGCCTAATTTTTTAAGGCGTTGAGCAGTTGCTTCAGAGCTTGCTACAGCTGCTTCAAGTTGAAGCTCTGGCAATAATTCAATGAGGAAGTTTACTGTACTTCCTGTACCTACACCCAAAATACCGCCCTTTGGCAAATGTTTCAAAGCAGCTTTAGCAGCAGCTTGTTTTTTTTCATCTTGGGTAGCATACAGACTCATATCTTGGCTCAACTATTTTTTGACATTAGACGCTGATTTTTCAGCCCAAATGTACTGGTGTTTGTTACAATGAATGCTTATTTTAAACTGTTAGATGGAAAATTAACATGCTGTCTCGTTTGGTTCGACAAATATTACAGGCAACGGTCTATGACGTTGCAATCGAAACCCCACTCGAAGCAGCGCCACGAATTAGTGAAAAACTAAATAACAACATTCGCTTCAAACGCGAAGATTTACAACCTGTCTTTTCCTTCAAACTGCGCGGCGCCTATAACCGCATCAGTCAATTACCGAAATCTCAGTTGGAACGTGGCGTTATTACGGCTTCTGCAGGTAACCATGCTCAAGGTGTGGCCTTATCTGGTAAAAAGTTGGGTATCCGCGCCATTATTGTGATGCCAAAAACCACACCGGACATTAAAGTCCAAGCAGTCAAACGTCTAGGTGGTGAAGTTGTGCTGCATGGCGACTCTTTTGATGTTGCCAATAAATATGCAATAGCACGTGCACAAGAAGATGGCATGACCTTTATCCCGCCTTATGATGATGAATTGGTTATGGCTGGCCAAGGTACCATCGCCAATGAAATTTTACGTCAATGGCGTGATGTGGAATATGTCTTTGTTGCAGTGGGCGGCGGCGGCTTAATTGCTGGTGTAGCGGCTTACTTAGGCGATGTTGCTCCACACGTGAAAGTCATTCCTGTTGAGTATGACGAGTCTGCATGTTTAAAAGCTGCATTTGAAGCGAATGAACGTGTCATTCTGCCTTCTGTTGGCTTGTTTGCAGACGGTACAGCAGTCGCACAAATTGGTGAAAAACCATTTGAAGTCATTCAACTGCAAAAATCTGATAACTCTGGCCCAATTGTTGAACGTGAAGTTGTTCTTGTAAATACAGATGAAATTTGTGCCGCTATTAAAGATACGTTTGATGAATGCCGCAGCATTGTAGAACCATCTGGCGCAATGGCTTTGGCTGGTATTAAAAAATACGTTGCAGAACATGGCCTAGAAGGCAAAAACATGGTATCCATTGTTTGTGGCGCCAATATGAACTTTGACCGCCTGCGTTATATTGCAGAACGTACAGAACTAGGTGAACGCAAAGAAGCTATTTTTGCTGTGACCATTCCTGAAGAAAAAGGCTCCTTCCTCAAATTCTGTCGCGCATTACAAGGCCGTAACATTACAGAATTTAACTACCGCGCCAGCGATGCATCAGCTGCACAAGTCTTTGTTGGCATTAGCTTAAAAGGCGGCGAGAAAGAACGTCAGGAAATTTTCGAAACATTGAAATTCCAATATGATGTTGACGATTTGTCTGATGATGAAGTGGCAAAACTGCATATCCGCTATTTAATTGGCGGTCATGCCGATATTGAAAATGAGCGTTTATTCCGTGTGGAATTCCCAGAACGTCCAGGCGCTTTATTAACATTCTTAGAACGTCTTGGCCCAACCCATAACATTACCTTGTTCCACTACCGTAACCATGGTGCAGCTGAAGGCCGTGTCTTAGTGGGCATGGAAGCAACTGATGCGAAACAAAACCCAGATGGTTTGGTTGAAACACTGGAAAGTATTACTTATCCATACGTTGAAATTACCAATAACTTGGGTTACCAACGTTTCTTAAAATAATACTTAATTATTTTTTAAGCACGTTTAAATTTTAAATAGCCTGTAACACCACAGGCTATTTTTTATATATTGATTGGAACTTTAGAATAAACAGCATCAATAAAAATGATTTTTAAGCTGCAAGTCCGATCTTGGGAAAGATTCATTCTAATCCCTTTGCTACAGCTGTTATGTATAAGCGCGCTGATTAATTTTGTTAAACTTTTTAGTCAGGAATTCATAGCCGTCATCCCATTACTCATATTACTTTGCGTCCTCATGGTGTACATTCCCTACAGCATGCTTAAACTTGCACCCAAACACTGTTATTTAGCTGCGGCCGGATATATGCTTCTGCTGTTTAGCTTGACTCAAATCCTGCTGTTCATGGCCTCTTATGACAGCGATCAGCCATTTAAGCCCAGGGGCATAGCCGTATTTTTTATTGTCACTATGGTGGCCATGATGATTTACCGTATGCAGAACGATCCAGAAGATGATTGCGCGCAGAATAAAGAACCGTCCTGAATATGCCGGCAGGCACTGAATAAATTTTACAGAACATGGCCTATTTATTGAGTTTTTGCAGCTAGTTAAAAAATTAAAAAGAAAAAGTATTTTTATTACAGCTTAGGCTATTTAGAATATAAACAATGTCTTAAATTAAATAATAAAATACTCTGTATCCCCAAAATCAAATTATCATCAGGATTATGTCGATTTTAAACAGTCAGCCACGCTAAAAATTTCAATGGCGATCTGCTCATTTTTAAACTGCTTTTCAAATTTTTTGCAAAATTTTTCTATTTTTTCCGCCCCTGCAGGCACTGCAATCCAGTACGGATGTTCAGCGTAAATCACCAGCAGCTCACTGCCCGCCCCATGCAGCTGCATGCAAATTTCACGCAGCGCAATTTCCAACACCTGTTCATTCACATTGTAATATTTGCCAATGACCTGCTTGTGCTGCGCATAATGCGCCAGCAAGGGTTCAATCTGCACGCGCAGCTGCTGCTGAAGCACAGCAAAATTCAGCTTCAAATCCTGCAGCACCGCATTGTTCGCCAAATGGTTTTCCAACACCTGCGTTGGGTTTAAAGGCATTAAAAAGGCGCGCTCATGCTTGCCCTGTTTTTCTGCAATCAGCCAAAGCCGGAACTGCTCAAAGTCGCGCCGGTTTTTAGCCTTAGGTATTTTTCGGGTTTGCAGCTCAGGAAACCATGACTGCAGCAATTTATATATTTTTTTATCGTCCATGTCAGTTCTTCTATTTTAAATTAACAGATCAAAATCCTAACAGCACTGCCAGATCGCCAAATCAATTAAAGGCATACGCTTAATTTTAATGCGCTATTTTGAATAAAAGATGACATAAATTTTGCGGTTTACACACTTATAGCTAGATTCATTTCACAAATTAATCAATCAGTACCATAGGTTCTTCTTCTCCAAAGATGTCATTAAAAGTCAAAATGATTTGTTCTACGAGGTCTTCATTGGCAGGCACCAGCATCCAGTAAGGATTTTCCTGTTCTATGACCAGCAGCGCCAAATCATAAGGCTCGATAAAAAGCTTAATATTGTTAAAAATAACATTGTAGGTGAACTCAAAATCATAGGCATGCGCAGGCTCTGGATCAATTTCAGCATCATCCGCCTCATACATTTCATTGTAGGCATTCATTTCAGTTTCGATTTGATTTTTCAACTCATCCAAATCAATCCTCAATTGCTGCAGCCGATGACATTCTGCAATCCCATTATCTCGAAAATCCTTCATATTCAAGCACTGTAAATTGGCATGATATTGATTCAGCCAAGTTTTTAGATTTTCAAAATTATCCTGTTCATCTGGCAACGGTGAATCTTTTAGTTCAGGAAAAGCGATACACAGCGCTTCACACAGTGTCTTGTGCATAACCACACTCCTCTTAGAGTTACCTCCATTCAGATAAGCTTTTGTTATACATAATTTTGTAAGCCTGATAGATGGAGCCTTGATAAAACGATAAAATAGCCATAAACCAGATTAGATGAATTATTGGTTATTTTATAGCCAACATTCGTTAATAAATACGACAGAAATATAGGGATTTGCTTATATGGCGCAGTTTGCAGTCATCGGACTTGGCAGTTTTGGGGCAACAGTTGCAACAGAGCTTATTAGTTTAAATCACGATGTCATTGGCATAGACAGCAACAAAAAATTTGTGGAAAGCCTTTCCGACATATTGACCCATGCGGTGATCGCCGATGCAACCGATGAGCACGTATTGAATGAGCTGAATATTCAAAATTGTGAAGCGGTCGTTGTTGCCATTGGCGAAGACATTGAAGCCAGTATTTTATGCGTGCTTCATTTGAAAAATTTAGGCATCGATAAAATTTGGGTCAAAGCGAAATCTAAAGCGCATCATATGATTTTGACCCATTTGGGTGTCAACAAAATCATTCATCCTGAAGAAGATATGGGCGTTCGGATTGCGCAGTCGCTCAGCTATCCGATGGTGAGCCGTTATATGGCGCTGGAAGATAATCACTATATTGTCAAAGTCGAAATGCGTGAAGCACAGCAAGGCATGCGTTTTAATCAGCTGATGGAGCATGGGCCTGAAATTAAAGCTTTACTGCATAAGCGTGACAAAGAGATTATCTTTAACATCGACCCCAATATGATTTTGCAAAAAGGCGATATTTTAGTGATTGAAGGCCTGCTCGAACCTTTGCGCCGCCTGTCCAAGCAATTTAAAGCATTATGAAAACTTTAAAGAATAATCTACAGAACAATTTGCAAAACAACAAGCGCGGTATTGTGAACCTTAGCCCGCCCAGTCTGCTGGCGCTGGGTTTCATTGCACTGATTATCTTGGGCACGCTGCTGCTGAAGCTGCCATTTGCGCATCATGGCCATCTCAGCTGGCTGCATGCAGCCTTTACTGCAACCTCCGCCGTGACTATTACCGGCCTTTCTGTAGTGAATGTTGGCGCTGCCTATACCGTATTTGGCAAATTAGTCATTATGTTTTTGCTCCAATGTGGCGGTTTGGGCTTTATGACCTTTGCAATTTTAGCTGTCATGAGCCTATCGCCCAAAATGGGACTCAAACAGCAGATCATGGCGCAGGAAAGTATCGGCCAAACCAGCTTAAAAAAAGTCAGTTTTACCATTAAAGGCGTGTTTTTATATTCACTTTTTTTTGAAGCAGTAGGCACCACTATCTTAACCATTGCATGGATGCAGGATTACAATTTTGCACAGGCATTCTTTTATGCTGCCTTCTACAGCATTTCAGCATTCAATAATGGCGGATTTTCTCTATTTCCCAACAGCTTAATGAGTTTTGCAGATCAGTATGTGATTACCTTCACCATCAGTATGCTGTATATCATTGGCGGAATTGGTTTTTTGGTGCTGATGGACATTAAGCGCAACCGCAGCTGGAAAAAGCTCAGCCCGAACAGTAAGCTGATTTTGTCCGCAATTGCTGGCCTGAACATTTTTGCATTTATTGCGATTTGGAGTCTGGAAGCTGGCAATCCCACAACTCTAGCCCACATGAGTCTAGGCGATCAGGCCGTCAACGCTTGGTTCCATGCGACTGTGCCTCGCTCATCGGGCTTCAACAGCCTTCCGATGGATCAACTTTCCGATGCTTCATCACTAATCACCATGATGCTGATGTTTATTGGCGGCGGCTCACTGAGTACAGCCGGAGGCATTAAAGTCGGCACATTTATCATTGTAGTACTCAGTGTCATCAGCTTTTTACGCCGTGAAGATGAAATGCGGATTTTCAATCACTCTGTACCGGAAAAAACTACCTTCAAAGCGCTGGCGGTAATTTTTATTACTGTGACGCTGATCTTTTTCGGATTTTTCTGCCTGCTGCTGATTGAACCCAATGAGCGTTTTCTAGACCTGCTGTTTGAAGCTGTCTCTGCTGCCTGCACAGTGGGTTTGTCTCGCGGCATTACCGAAGAATTACAGCCGGCCAGTTTAGGTATTTTGATGCTATTGATGTTTGCCGGCCGTCTTGGGCCGCTCACACTGGCCTATTTAATTGCAACACCAAAGAAAAGCCGCTTAAAGCATCCGCCAACCGAGATACAAATTGGCTAAAATGAGCAGCTATCTTCATATTGCTTGAGCAAAAGCATAAAAAAACGCGCCGAGGCGCGTTTTTTTATGCAATATTTTTCTAGCGTGCTTAGAACCAGTTCATCAAAGAGACGCCCAGGCCCACATAGGTTGCGCGGTGATTGTAGTCGATCAGACTTTCGCCATAACCGTCAAACAGCTGAAACTGACCGCGCAGTTTACCGCTGATTGGGAAAGTCCAGTCAAATTGCACCGCGCCGTGTGAGTCACTGCCGCCTTTAAGTGAATGGCGCAGCATCAGGCTGAAATCATGATCTTTATGACGATAAAACGCGGTTAAATCCCCACGTCCAACATAGTCGGTAATATCTGGATTATTATCATCTTTGGCGCTTTCCTCAATGCGGTACCATGGGCGCAGCATTAAAGCAAAATTATCACGTTCAAAACCTAAATTTAAAATCACGCGGTTCCAGCTGCGCGACAGCGGATCCGAACGGCCATTGGACTGATGGTTAAAGGTCAGGCCCAGCATACGCCAGTTTAAACCCAGCAATTCATAGTTGGTGCGAAACACCAAGCTCGCTTCCGGCTCATAATTGGTTTCACGGAAAGGACGTGATTCTTCCGCATTGTAAACCTGCCAGCGTGAAGACTGCGTATAACCCAGCCAAATATCGCCATTATTGCCAAACAGATTCTCAACCGCTTTGGTTTTCAAAGACAGCTGAAATTTTGCTTCCATTGATTTTAGATGCTGCTCTTCTGCCTCTGACACGGTATTGTTCGGGTTCGGACTAGACGGACGCTCGTTTTTATCTGAAGTCCAGTAACCCGGCATCAGATATACCGGCTGATAGCCGCGAATATTCCACGTTCCCAATTTGCTTTCAGGCGACAATTCCCAGCGGCTGTCCAGCATCGACAGATTTGGGCTTAAATTTGGCGCTTCAACGGCAAATAAACGGTCAGTAAATGCATGACTGACTTTTTCTTTAAAAGTGGGTTTTTCAGTCGGTTCCGGCTGCAGCTCTTGAGCAGCAATACGTTCAGAAACCAAAGCTGGCTTGGCTGATTCTGGAATCTTAAATAATGCATCATAACAAGCCAAGCGCTCTGCATTATATATCAGCGCTACACAAGCTTCCGGCGTGGCAGGACTGGCTGCCACTTCAGTATTTTGGGCATTCGCGCAGACTGCTCCCATGGAGCCAAGCAGTACGCTCAGCTGCCACGCAGTACGTTCAGCTTTTTTGAACGTCATACTCACCTCTTTTATAGTTCAGTCATTTTTTAGTTAACTTGCTTAATATCAAAGCCCAGCGCCACTAGAGCTTCACGTTTAGCAATTGGAGCAACCACTGCTTTTACCGGTTTTTGCGCCAATAAATAAGTCTGTGCGGTGCGCTTCAAATCATCCAATGTAACCGCTAATAAACGTTCACGCAGCATTTTGCGGAATGCCGGCGTGCGTTTGTGCAGCAGTGCATAACATGCCGTAATTGCTTCACCAGCAGGAGAACCCGGTTTATCCATGCTAGCGATCAAACCTAAAATCGCTTCTTCAAGCTGATGCGGTTTTTGTTCCGCATTAAACAGCCATTGCACACTGGCTTCAAAATCATTAAAGGTTTCTGCCAAACGCGGATCACGATAGCTATAGAAACGGAATGAACATGCATTGCCGTCATAGCTTGCGCCGCCGCCATATGCGCCGCCTTTTTCGCGGATAGCACTGTGAAGGAAACCATTACGCAAATAAGCCGCCAGCACCATTAAGGGTGCAGCATCTGGATGCGCAACTTCAACCGCAGGATATGCTACCGCGCAGAACTGCACATTGGCCTGAATCAGCCAAGCTTCGTCATTGCTGCTATGTTGTGACTGCGGCTGTGTCAGCGCGCGGTCAATATCTTCAATGGCCAGCTTATCCCAAACTGTTTGCACTTCTTCAACCAAACGCTCAGACTGATGTTCTTCACAAACCAGCAGGAACTGCTTAGGCGCTTTTAATAATTGATTGTGAATCAGTTTCAGCTCATCAATCAGCTGATTATAGGCACTTTCATCCTGCTCAATTTTAGCGGTCAGATCGCTCAGCCAGTTCAGCGCGCCCAAACCTGTGTTGTCATAATCGCGCAGGGCCAATGCACTGTGATTGCGGCTGGCAATTTGCATAGCATAGCTATGACCGGAACCAGACAACCGTGATTGCCAGCGGGTTTTACGCTGCTGAAGCAATTCAATAATGCGGTCTTTTTCATCAAAGCGAAGCTGTTCAAAAGCCAGTTTCAGCAAACCGATTGCTTCAAAATTATTCACCAGCGATTTGGTAGTCAAAGTCAGCCACGCGCTGATTTGATTTTTATCATCCGCTTTAGAACGCAATGATGCGCCCATTCCCAAGCCGCCGCTGACCGCTGTTTGCAGCTGCTGCAGCTCTAAATAGCCATAAGAACCCGCACCCACTTCACCCATCAAGATTGACAGCAGGTTAAAATATGGCGATTTCACAATTTCATCCGGAATCTGAATCAGCACCTGCTGATAATAGATACCGTTGGTGCCGGCATGATACAAATTCAGCGGCATATCCATGCCGTTTGAAATAATTTCACGCAGCTGCCCCTGCACAATCTGCAGTTCTGCAGGAACATCTTCCAAGCCAACTTTTGGCAGCAGGTTTAAATCATCCGGTGTATCTTGGCGGATATTCAGCGCTTCAGTTTGCGCAATAATTTCCGCTTTTTGCGCTTCGGTCAGCTG
>JASLHF010000070.1 GCA_030152275.1 Acinetobacter sp.
GGTTCAGATGTATTTAAAGCAATGGCGCTGGGCGCATCGGCAGTTCTAATCGGCCGCCCGGCCATTTATGGCTTGGCTGCAGCCGGCGCATTGGGTGTGGCGCATGTGCTGAAGATTTTGAAGGAAGAATTTGAAATTACCATGGCCTTAATGGGAACTGCTTCGCCAAATGAAATCAATCAAGAATATATTTTTCAAAAATAGCTAAATTAAAGGAAAATATTTTCCACAAACATGTAAAAACCGCAAAATTAGGAAATTATTTCCGGAATATGTAGACTAATATTTAGTTATAAGTTTACAGGCTGCGCGGTAAATCTAAGTTAACAAAAAATCAAACATTTTTTAATGCTTTAGACTAAGCCCTCCGATTTTAGACTTGTAAATTGATAGAATAGACACAATCTATATAAGCAGCAGCATTGCCTTTATCCAAGACCCGAGCAACCTGCACTGCACAAGGAGTTTCCTCATGATGTTGGCTGATCCAAGCAAAAAATACCGCCGTATGTACCAGCGTGTCGATTTACCAGACCGCCAATGGCCAAATAACGAAATCAATAAAGCGCCGATTTGGATGAGCACCGACCTTCGTGACGGCAACCAAGCTATTTTTGAACCAATGAACATTGATCAAAAATTTAAAATGTTCCAAATGTTGGTAAAAATCGGTTTCAAGCACATCGAAATCGGCTTCCCTTCTGCATCGCAAATCGATTTTGATTTCACGCGTAAATTGATTGAAGAAGGCCATATTCCTGATGATGTGTATATTGAAGTCTTGGTGCAGGCGCGTGACCATTTGATTCAGCGTACATTTGAATCTTTGCAGGGCGCAAAACGCGCAATCGTGCATATCTATAATTCAAACTCACCGACTTTCCGTCAAAAAGTCTTGAATGTCGATATTGCCGGCGCTAAACAATTGGCCATCAATGCAGCGACCAAAGTCAAAGAATATGCTGCCAAACAGCCTGAAACTGAATTTATTTTCCAGTACAGCCCAGAATGTTTCACCGCAACTGAGCTGGAAGTCGCTAAAGACGTTTGTGACGCCGTGACTGAAATCTGGGAAGCATCTGCAGACAACAAAGTAATCTTAAACTTGCCTGCAACGGTTGAAGTGTCTGGCCCGCATGTCTATGCCGACCAAATTGAATGGATGCACCGCAACATTGAACGCCGTGAAGGTGTCATTATTTCTGTGCATTGCCACAACGACCGCGGCTGCGGCATTGCAGCGTCTGAGTTGGCGATTATGGCCGGCGCTGACCGTGTTGAAGGCTGTGTCTTCGGCAACGGTGAACGTACAGGCAACGTAGACGTGGCCGCCATTGCCTTGAATATGTACACCCAAGGTGTGCCATGCGAATTAGATTTCTCTAACATCAATGAAATCATCGCCACTGTTGAAGAATGCACAGGCTTGCCGGTTCATCCGCGCCATCCGTATGCAGGCGATTTGGTCTTCACCGCGTTCTCCGGTTCGCATCAGGATGCAATCAAAAAAGGCTTTGAATTCCAAAAAGACCAAGAAATGTGGGATATGCCTTACTTGCCGATCGACCCGAAAGATTTGGGCCGCGATTATGATGCCGTGATCCGCGTCAATTCACAGTCAGGCAAAGGCGGCATCGCTTACTTGTTGGAATCTAACTACAACGTGACTTTGCCTCGCCGCTTGCAGGTAGAATTTTCTCAAGTGGTACAGCAAAAAACAGACGCCGACGGTACAGAAATTTCTGCACAAGCCATTTGGTCATTGTTCAAAGACACCTATGTGGCGGCCAAAGATGCGCATTATTCTGCCAAGAACTACCGTTTGCACGATGAAAACGGCAAGCAAGTGATTGATTTAGATGTTGAAGTAAACGGTGAAACACAGCATTTACGCGGTGAAGGCAACGGCCCAATCTCAGCCATCTTAAATGCGCTGCAATTGCCGATTGATGTCTTGAACTATGAAGAGCGCAGCATCAGTTCCGGCGCGCATGCTAAAGCTTTGGCCTTGGTTGAGCTTCAAGTGAAAGGCACCGGAAAATCCGCTTTTGGCGCCGGTGTGCATGACAACATCGTCACATCATCGATTGAAGCAATTATTGCTGCAACCAACCGCTTGATTGATCAAGGTGTATTGAGTACAGAACAAGTGATTGCAGCAGCGGTTTAAGCTGATCTGACAAATCTTATCTGATAAAAAACTTTAGAAAGGATACCCCAAGTGGTATCCTTTTGTTTATTGATCCCAAAGATTTAAGGCGAATATTTCCTGTGTCTTTTCCATCTGACTCAGTGGGCTTAGTTACCCCGCAAAAGTTTACTTTTGAAGAGCCGTTAGAGCTCGAATGCGATCGAATTCTTCCCCGTTTTGAATTGATGGTGGAAACTTACGGTGAGTTAAATGCCGATAAGTCCAATGCTGTATTAATCTGCCATGCCTTATCTGGGCACCATCACGCTGCCGGCTATCACCATGAAGATGATAAGAAACCGGGCTGGTGGGATGCCTGTATTGGCCCGGGCAAAGCCATCGACACCTCCAAGTTTTTTGTGGTTGCGCTAAATAATATTGGCGGCTGCAGCGGTTCAACAGGCCCGACCTCGCCCAATCCTGAAAATGAAAACCGTCCATATGGCCCAGATTTTCCATTGGTGACGGTTCGTGACTGGGTTAAAACTCAGGCCATGCTGTCAGACCGTATGGGCATTGCGCAGTGGTACGCGATTGTTGGCGGTTCTTTGGGCGGCATGCAGGCGCTGCAGTGGTCTGTGGATTATCCTGACCGGCTGCAAAAATGCGTAATCATTGCCAGCGCGCCTAAACTGTCTGCACAGAATATTGCCTTTAACGAAGTGGCGCGCCAGTCCATCCTGTCAGACCCAGACTTCCACCACGGGCGTTATCTGGAAAATGACAGCTATCCAAAGCGCGGGCTGATTTTAGCGCGCATGGTGGGCCATATTACCTATCTGTCTGAAGAAGCCATGAAGCAGAAATTTGGCCGTGATTTGAAATCCGGCAAATTTATGTACGGCTTTGATGTCGAATTTCAGGTCGAAAGCTATCTGCGTTATCAAGGCGAGCAGTTCAGCCGCAATTTTGACGCCAACACTTATCTGATTATGACCAAGGCTTTGGACTACTTTGATCCGGCGCGCGAGTATGAACTGTCATTGAAAAAAGCGATGGATAATACCAAATGCCGCTTCTTGGTCGTTTCATTTACCACCGACTGGCGCTTCAGTCCACAGCGCTCGCAAGAGATTGTGGATGCCCTAATCAGCAGCCATAAGCCGGTCAGCTACGTTGACATTGATGCAGAACAGGGACATGACTCCTTCTTGTTCCCTATTCCTTTATATGTCAAATCTTTACGCGCTTTTTTAGGCGGTGAAGAACAGCTGAAATCGACCCTTGTGGAGAAGCAATAATGCGTATTGACCATCAACTTGCAGAGAAGTGGATCAAGCCGGATTCTAAGGTTTTAGACTTGGGCTGCGGTGACGGCGAGCTGCTTGCACACATGAGCAAAAAGCATAATATCCGCGCTTATGGCTTAGAACTTGATCAAGAAAAGATTGCAATTGCGATCAGCCGCGGGTTAAATATTATCCAGCAGGATTTAAATTTGGGTTTAAGCCGCTTTGCCGACCAGTCATTTGATTATGTGGTCATGGCACAGGCTTTACAGGCCGTAGATGCGCCGGATGTTTTATTAAGAGACATGGTGCGCGTGGGGAAACAGGCAATTATTACCTTTCCAAACTTTGCGCATTGGAAGACACGTTCTTTCTTAGCCTTAAAGGGAATGATGCCGGTTTCAGATGCATTGCCTTATATGTGGTATAACACGCCCAATATTCATTTATGTACCTTCCGCGATTTTGAAGCGCTCTGCGCTGAAAATAATATCCGGATTATTAACCGACTTGCCGTGAATGGGGATCAGCAAGGCAGTTTACTGAGTAAACATGTCCCAAATCTGTTTGGTGAAGTCGCAATTTATCGAGTGAGCGCTATATGAAAAAATTATTATTAGGCACAACATTGCTGGCTGGATTATTTACTGTTCAAGCCCATGCGGACTATGTTGCTCCTGCGCCATCTGTTGCAAGCCAAGCTGCTCAGTATTCAGTCATGGACATTAACAGCTTGACCAAAGCAGCCAAAGCAGGTCAAGCCGGCGCACAATTTTACCTAGGCACAAAGTACCAATACGGTAAAGATGTTGCCAAAGATGAACGTCAGGCTTTCGCATGGTTCAAAGCGGCGGCTGATCAAGGCCTTTCTGCTGCTCAGCTCAATGTTGGCCGTATGCTTGCAGACGGCATGGGTACGAAGAAAGATGAAACGTTAGCTCGTCAATACTTTGAAAAAGCTGCCAGCCGCGGCGACAACCGCGCCAGCTTCAATTTGGCGATGATGGAAGAGCAAAAGAAAAACTACGTTGGCGCATACCAATGGTATGAGCTGTCTACACGTGACGGCATGCTGGACAATAAGGTAATTACTTTATCTGAAGGGAAGAAAACAGCATTGGCTGCCAACTTAACGCAAGATCAAATTCGTCAAGCGCGTGACCGTGCTGACAAATGGATTCAGGCGCAGTAAGTTCTGCCTGATTCTAAAAAGCACCTTCGGGTGCTTTTTTTGGCTCGAATGTTTTCAGTTTTCACACTGTACTTCGTCCGGTTTTAAGTCTTTACGCATTTGGATAAAGCGTAAGCCGCTGCTTTCTATCAGCGCTGACACTGCATGAAATCCAAATCTTTCATATATAGGCTGCGCCGCGCAGCTGGAATTTACACTGATGCTTTCTACGCCTAATCCAAACATAGCGTATTGAGCAAAGCGCCATAATTTACCGCCAATGCCTTGTCTAAGCACAAACTGCGCAGTAAAAAAATGAATCAAATGTCCCGACGCGTTAAATGCAATGATGCCCAAAATCTGCTGATCCGGCGCATAAACATAATAGTGTACAGATTCATTCTCTATTAACGCAGTGATTGCCTGCTGATTCAGTTTCTCCTGCCCTTGGCTGTTTACAGCAAAATCGTCAAGATAAGGAAAGATCAGCGCAGCAATTTCAGCAGCGTCCTCATATGCTGCTGGACGGATATGTTTTGAATGCGCTGTTAACTTCATCGCTACAGTCCCAAATCTGATGCCTCTGTTTATGCAAGTTAATCTAGGTGAAAGATTATGTGCGTTCGTCCAGAAGAAATACGTTAAAATACAGCATTATCTTCATTTGCATGGGCACAATACAATGTCTTCAACAGATTGGCTATCCCAAGGCACGCTTGTTTTAGCAAGCAATAACAAAGGCAAAATTGCCGAATTTGAAAAAATGTTTGCCGAACTGAAACTTCCGGTAGAAGTGATTCCTCAGGGTAAATTGAATATTGAAGACGCCATCGAAGACGGCCTAAGCTTTGTTGAAAATGCCATCATTAAAGCCCGCCATGCATCTAAAATTTCAGGCAAACCGGCCATTGCCGATGATTCTGGTATTTGTGTCCCGGTCTTAGGCGGCGCGCCCGGCATTTATTCTGCACGCTTTGCCGGCGAGCACGGCAATGATGCGGCCAATAATGAAAAACTGCTGCATAAACTGAAGCCGCTGCGCAAAGACGGTGAAGCTATTGAAGGCATGTTTGTGTGCGTTCTGGCGCTGGTGCAGCATGCGGAAGACCCGCTGCCGCAAATTTTCCAAGGCATTTGGACAGGTGAAGTGATGGAAGCGCCACGCGGTGAAAATGGCTTTGGCTATGATCCGCTGTTTTGGCTGCCGGAACTGAATGTCTCTAGCGCGGAATTATCAAAGGAAGAAAAAAATAAAATCAGCCACCGCGGTCAGGCAATGAAACTGTTTAAAGACAGTTTGAAATAAGCGCTTTATTTATCCGCTCTCCTTTTAGGAGAGCGGGAAGGATTGCATCGCGAAGGAAGCAATCAAGAAATTAAACCGCAAACTGCATTCTCCATGGGTATTTGACTACAGCCCTTTTCTTGAAAGGGAGAGGAACCTTTGTGTTTATTTATAATCTCTACATTATAAATGCAGAATGAGTCCATACACGGTCACCACAATACAGCTCATGATGGTGCCCGATGCGATATAGCGCGCAGAAACGCCCGTGCCTTGATAATGGGTTTCAAGCGCCACGATATTGGCAGCCGGCGGCAGGCAGAACAGCATAAACATCACGCCAATATATTTTTCAATCTGTGGAATCGGAATTAGCCAATAGGTCAGGCTGCAAATGACAGCGCCCACTATAAGCTTCATCGCAAATATCCGGCTGCTGTTGAGCAAATCGACCCACTGCACCTTGGTTTGACGCAGCCACATGCCCAATACACACATGCCGGTAAAGCTCATTCCAATTTTGGCAGCGTGATACAGCATATCCAGCACATGGTGCTGTTCAAGATGCTGTAATCCAATCAGGCGGCATAGCCCTGCAATAATCAGCGCAAAGAGACCGGAGGCGACATCGCCACTTTTTTAGCGACATTTTGCCAAGAAAGCTTTTCGGAACTCACCGCCATCACGGCCCACATATTGCCAAAAACCGATCCGCCCACATACAGCGCCACCATCGCTGCGCTAATTTCTGGCCCAAATAACGCCAATGCAAATGGAAATCCCAGCCAAGCCAAATTCAAATAGCTGACACATAATGCACGCAGATTATCTTTCAAAATCCTTCGGAACAGATAAAACATGATGATGGCGACACTAAAGCTGAACAGCATCAGCGCCAAACTGCCTGCTTGGTAAAACACCATGTTATAAATAATGACCGCTGGAATAAAACAGCGGGCCAATAGACTGGAAAAAATGGCTTTGAGTGAGGCTGTTCCTGCAATTGAAGCTAATCCCAGTCCGCATAAAAAACCAAATACCGGAAGAAGAAACGCCACTGCACTGCCCTCATGAATGATTGCAAGCATAGTAACACTGAATACTGAGCCATACCGCCTGTCTTTAAACTGCAATATTGCAGTCACCGCGCTGTCATATCGAACTGCTGAAATGTGCTGAAGATCAATAAAAGGATAACAAGATGGCAGGCTTATCAATTTGGCATGTACTGATTTTTGCAATTGTGGTGATTTTGCTGTTTGGCACATCAAAGTTAAAAAACTTAGGTAAGGATGTCGGCGGCGCAGTCAAAGACTTTAAAAAATCTGTCCGCGACGATGAGGCTGAAGCAGCCAAGCTGCAGGAGCCCCGCACCATTGATGCACAAGTTAAAACTGCTGAACATTCAGCAAAAAGCTAAGAGAACACATTCATGCTCAATATTGGAATGACTGAGCTGCTGTGCTTTGCCATTATTGCGCTATTGGTGCTTGGCCCGGAAAAACTGCCGGAGGGCGCAAGGTTTGCGGCCAAATGGTATGGCAAAATTAAACGCTTTATCAGCACGGTGCAAAATGAAATTGATCAGGAGCTGCGCCTATCTGAATTCCGCGCCGAAGTGCAAAAAGAAATTGAGCGCATGACTGAACTGGAAAAGCGCATGCAGCAGCAAATTGATGCACTGCGAAGCGCACAGCCGGTAAAAGCAGATCCAGGCCTGCAGCGTTTGCATTATACGCAGTGCAATCTGCAGCAAGCTCCTTATTCAGCGGCGCATTTGCGCAAGTATGCACAGCATTTAACGCCCGTTCCAAGCCTCGCGCCTACTAGCTCACTGAAGATTGCCGTATGAATGAAACCCCTGCCCTTACCCCGCTCAAGCCTGAAGCTGAACAGCTAGAGCAAATGCCGGTCATGCAGCATCTGTTTGTACTGCG
Organism: Acinetobacter sp.; assembly: GCA_030152275.1. Lineage (GTDB taxonomy): Bacteria > Pseudomonadota > Gammaproteobacteria > Pseudomonadales > Moraxellaceae > Acinetobacter. Next base: position 7,814 of record JASLHF010000070.1, read on the forward strand.
GCGCTATCTGCTGAAAATCGTCAGTGTAACCCTGCTGCTGTTTTTCTGCTTGCTGCCGTTTCGCAATTATACTTATCAGCTAATGTCTGACCCGCTGCGCCAGCAGCTTCCGGCATCTTCAACCATGATTGCAACTGATGTCACCGCCACGTTTATGGCGCCTTTTAAGCTGAATCTGTTTGTAGCGCTCATGCTGGCTATGCCCTTTATTATTTATCAGCTGTGGGCATTTATCCGGCCGGCTCTGTATGAGAAAGAACGCCATTTAGCTATGCCTTTGCTTGGCGGCAGCATCGCGCTGTTTTACTTAGGCATTGCTTTCGCCTATTTTGTGACGCTGCCGGCGATTTTGCACTTTTTTATCAGTGTATCGCCGGATACTGTAGCCCCCATGACCGATATCAACAGCTATCTAAGTTTTTGTTTAAAGCTGTTCTTGGTATTTGGCCTGACTTTTGAAATTCCAATTGTCACACTGGTTTTAATTTTAGTGGGCACAGTCAGCACGCAAAGCCTGGTAGAAAAACGGCGCTTTATTATTGTCGGCTGTTTCTTTCTTGCGATGTTTGTGACACCGCCAGACGCGCTGTCAATGATTATGCTGGCTGTGCCCATGTGGATGCTGTTTGAATTGGGACTCTTAATGGGTAAATTCCTAGAAAAACCCCGCATTACAGAATAACTCTCTGAGCACCAATATGCTCAACACTCCCATTTAATCTGGCTAAATACGCACTTTGTATAAAGGGCGTATTTTTTATCTTTAGCGTTCATCTTTAAACTGTCTTCATTTAGTCAAAAAATTGTCATTTCCGCTTCCTACAATCATAAGCGATTTGTGAAACCAACTTTTATTCTAAAAACATTGCTTACGGACGTACTATGACAGCCAATACACAACAGCCAAGCCGCCGTGATTTATTAAAATGGTTTGCCGGAATTCCTTTTTTACCTTTAGGGGCGATGAGCACTGCTGCTGTGCTCGCAGGCTGTAACAGCAGTGATGACAGCACAGTGGTGACTCCGCCTGTTAAACCTGCGAATTTAAAGTCTGCGACATTTATTAAAATGGATGCGCCAACCACAACTGTAGAACGCGCAAAGACAACAGTAGGTTCAAAGCTCAAAATTGAGTGGGATGATGCGACCTCTTCTGAATATAAATTGGGCTATGAAAGCTTTTTTGAAACAGGTGCTAAAGTCCCTAAATGGGGCGGCGGTGAAATTATTGCGGGTGGCTACTTCGATGCGAAAGGTCAGCCAATTATGGATGTCTCAGTACCAGCATCTCCACGCCAATACTTTTCAGACTGTCCAGATGGCTCATCTTTAATTCAATTGGCAGATGCTAAAGTTGATGGTGTGAATAATCCCGTATTCCACGTAGTGCAGTTTGAGTATGCAACACAAAACCAAGCTGGCAAAAGTGAATACGGCAACCTGCCATCCCCAATTGCAATTTTGACTTTAGATCAAGATCAAAAAACGGGGCATTTAGCACTGAAAAAGTACTATAACGTCGATACGTCATCAGTATACGGTTTGTGGATTACCTGTGGCGCAAGCATGTCACCGTGGAATACCCATCTATCCAGTGAAGAATATGAGCCAGATGCTTTCGAACAAGATATTGGTGGCCCAAGTCCAAAAGGAATTGGTAAAAACTTCTTTGGTGATGAAACAGCAGCCAAGCCTTATAACTATGGCCACTTGCCTGAAGTCATTGTGAACAAAGACGGTAGCGGTACAATCATTAAACATTACTGCCTAGGCCGTATTTCACATGAACTTGTGCACGTAATGCCTGATAACCGTACTGTGATTATGGGTGATGACTACACCAATGGCGGTTTCTTCATGTTTATTGCAGACAAAGAAAAAGACCTGTCTGCCGGTACTTTATATGTCGCTAAGTACACCTCTGTTTTAACCGAAACGACCACGGCACAAATCAAGTGGATTGAACTCGGCCACGCAACCAGTAAAGAAATTAAAGATATGGTGAATGTACAGAACATTCAACCAAGCGACATTATGGAAAGCTATCTTGATACTGACACCAACAAACCTGCGGATCTCAGTAGCTTTACCCCGATTATTTTAGCCAAGAAAAAGCTATGGGTAAAAGTTAAACCAGGCATGGAAAAAGCGGCAGCTTTTCTTGAAACACACCGTTATGCAGCACTGAAAGGTGCAAGTATGGCCTTTACCAAAATGGAAGGCACAACGATCAACATCAAAGATAAAGTCGCTTATTCAGCATTGGCCAATATCCAAGATTCAATGATTAAAGATGATGCTTCATGGGTTGCAGCGCATAATGTATCGTTCAGCAGCAAAATTACAGCAGGCGGTGTGCTGGCACATGATCTTGCAGCGGCTCAATACACCTTGACTGGTCAGCCGATGAATAGTGAATGGGTTCCATATCAATCAAAAATGATCTTAATGGGCGAAGATATTAAAGTGGACAGCTTAGGCAACACTGCGAATCCAGATAAAATTGCCAGCCCTGACAATTTAAAATTCTCTGAAACACTGCGTACGCTGTTTATTGGCGAAGACAGCGGCAACCACCCGAATAACTTCTTATGGGCCTATAACGTTGATACCAAAGCTGCACCTGTGCGCTTGCTTTCAACGCCTGCAGGTGCTGAATCTACAGGTTTGCATGCAGTCGATTCTGTGAATGGCTGGACGTACATTATGAGTAATTTCCAGCATGCTGGTGATATGAAGAGTTTATCCGCAGAGCTTAAAGAGGCTACTTTAGCCAATTACAACAATGGCTTTAGTGCAAGCGTTGGTTACTTAACTGCTGATTTAATTATGCCTTCGGTGCAAAAGAAATAAATCGAAGGATCATGATATCTTCATCCAAATAGATGCAAAAAAATGCCGGCACATGCCGGCATTTTTTATTGCTGTTTTTATTGTTTCAGCGCTAGCATTATCTCGTTAATCTGTCCTTGCTGTTCGCCCTGCTGTGTTTTCTCCAGCCAGCGCCACTGTTGATGACGCAGACTTAAAAAATTGGAACAGCGCGTGCCGTACACGGGGCTTTGAATAAATGTGGATGAAAGAAGCGCCTCCATCTCTGCGCTGATGCCCGTCTGAGGCAAATAAGCAGCAATCACCTTCCGCTCATCTTCTAAAATATCCCACACCGCTGCTTCAATATCTGATTCAGGCGTACTGTCCAGCTGCAGCATCGGCAGCAGTTCCTGAGTAAAACGCTTGCGCAAATGCCGGGTTTTCACCCAATCTTCCGACATCAGCCCATTGGACACCACATACACCCCTTTCGCTAAGATTTGAGGCGCTTCACCGCGGTTGCTCATATACACCGCTTGCTGAGTATCGCCCAAAAATAAATTAAAACCAGCATATTCACACTGATGCTTTTCTAGGGCTTGTGCAAAACGAATTGGCGCTTCATGTGATGTTAAAAATGACTGTATCAAATGTCCACGCGAAGTTGCATATTCGGTTTTGTCTGTACCGTCTCTAAAATTGGTAATAATCGCCCAGCGTCCTGTCGCGGTCACGCCCATCCATGTACCCCCCGATTGCAAGTCTTGTCCTGCAATAATGTCGCTATGCGCCCACGCATGTAATGCTGCCGTAGGACGGTGGTAAAACTCATCGCGGTTTGAAATCAGGCATAACGGGATGCCGTCCAAGACTTGCCAAGCAAATGCCACAATGCACATAATTCACGCTCAATATCTTTACACATTGAATGTACAACATTTTTCATGACATTCAGCTAAAATCTGTGCAAAACAAAATGACAAGGAGCAGCAATGCTGACCTACCCGAATATTGACCCTGTTGCGGTATCGCTGGGGCCGCTGCAGGTGCATTGGTATGGCCTGATGTATTTACTGGCATTTTTATTTGCGTGGGGACTAGCTACGCACCGCGCCAAAAAGCGTGAAGGCTGGACGCCTGAAATGGTGTCTGATCTGATTTTCTATGGCGCACTGGGCGTAGTGCTAGGCGGACGCCTCGGCTATGTCTTCTTCTACGGCTTTGACCAATTTCTGGCCAATCCGCTCTGGCTGTTTGAGGTCTGGACGGGCGGCATGAGCTTTCACGGCGGCTTTCTGGGCGTGATGATCGCCATGCTGCTGTGGTGCAAAAAATATAAAATGACCTGGTTCCAAACCCTCGACTTTATTGCGCCCTGCGTGCCGACCGGCCTCATGTTTGGACGCATCGGCAACTTTATAGGCGGCGAGCTGTATGGCCGGCCCGTAACGGATCCTAATTTTGCACTGGGCATGATATTTCCAACCGATCCGCTGCAGCTGGTTCGCCACCCGTCCCAGCTGTATCAGGCGCTGTGTGAAGGCCTGCTGCTGTTTATTGTACTGTGGTGGTTCAGCTCGAAGCCGCGCCCGCGTTATGCTGTATCTGCGCTGTTCCTCATAGGTTACGGCATTGCGCGCTTTGTCGTAGAGTTTTTCCGTGAGCCGGACAATGGACAGCTGTTTATCGGCTGGATGAGCAAAGGCCAATTCCTGACCGTGCCGATGATTCTGATTGGCTTATGGATGATGTGGTACGCCTATCAGAAAAAAATCTATGATTGGGGCCCGCAAAAAAACAGCTAAGCGCAAAATTTGCACATGCTGCGCATTCCAACCGCAGCTCTTTTCTGCAAATCCCCATGAAGCGGCCCGCTATGCGCCGCTTTTTTTTGCCTCATTGCTCTTGGTATTCTGTGCTACAGTTTAACTTTCCACATTTCAGATACACTGCCACATGCTTGAATTTTGGTTTAATCCGCAGATTTCAGTCATCAAGAAATTTTTAATTTTTGCCCTGATCGCTACCGCTACCGCGGTGCTGTACTGGATGGAACCGCTGGCGCTGGATGCTATTTTAATGTTTATGGGCACTGGCATTATTTTTCTGATCTGCCGCTACTGCAAAATTCATTTTGCCATGAAAAATCCCGCAGGAATCTTTTATCGGCTGATGACCTGGATTCCTATCGCGCTGCTGCTTGCGCTGATTTTTATGCAAATGAAAGATGGGGAAATATTGCTGCCTGGCGCGCAAGGCATCGGCTTCATGGCGCTGGCTATTTGCCTGTTTTCACCGCTGTCGCTGCTGAACCAAAACCCGCCTAAAACGCCAGACTTATAATGCTGGCCTTTTGGTACTCTGAGCGCTGCAGCCGGCAAATTAAATTCTGCGCCATTGTCTTCACCTGCACGCTGATTTTGCTGTGCGCTGAACGCCTGAAACTCGCACCGCTGTTCTCTGCGCTCAGCTTAGGCATCGGCCTGCTGATGCACCTGCTGTATTGGACGCTGCAGACCCGCCAGTCCATGCTTGCGCAGCCATGGCGATCCATAGTGCAAAAAATGCCTTATGGGCTGCTGGTGATTCTATTTTTCTGCCTGCCTAGAACAGGTAATTGGGCAGATATGCTGATGCAAATTCTGCAATGTCTAGGCTTCAGCGCGCTTGGACTATTTCTGCTATCCATATACCAAAACCGCGCCAAACGCTTTGATTAGCGCGGCGCGGCAAATACAGCTGCGGTGATCCGCTTGCTGCTGCAATCAGTCAGAAACCGGACGGTAATATTCATAGCGCACATTTGGATCTTTATAGACCGCATAACCGCGCTGCTGAAAATCTGAAACCCAATTCGAACCGTTAAAACCGGCAATATGGCCATAAACATGGTTTTGGGTACGGTTGATAATGTAAATGTCGCCTTTTTGCGGACGGTCAAAAGACAAATTGATTTTTTGATAGCCGATTTTTTGCAGCGTAGAACCCCAGTCGGCAGCAGCCACAGGGTGCCCATTAAATTTTGCACCGGCAGACTCAAGCGCTAAGCGCACGCTTTTTGCGCATTTTTGACTGCTGCTTTGCGCCGTTACCCCGCGCAGGCGCTGCGCGAATTTATCAATATCAATACGCTGGCCGTTATTGGCGCCAAAAACATTTTTAGGTTTACTGCTAGAGGCTTGCTGCAAAGACGCTTTGCTTTTATTTCTGCCTTGCTGTGAACGGATCACGATTTCTGCTCTGACAGGGCCATGCGCATTTTGCATGTCCGCGCTTTGATCATAAGCCATTCTT
>JASLHF010000173.1 GCA_030152275.1 Acinetobacter sp.
ACTTAAAAGATGTAACCGCCAAAGATGTAACAAAATATATAGAGGAAATAAAAAAGGCAGATTAATAATCTACATAGATCATGATGACTAATTTCGTATAATGCAGATTGATGTTAAATGCATTCTACAAAGCAAAAAAAAGCTATGTTGCGTATAACATAGCTTTTTGTTTGCTTCACTGGATGTTCAATGCAAGTAACATAATCATGACAACATTATACGAAATGTTCTAAATTAAGCCTTTGTTACTAAAGGCTTTTTACTACAGATAAAATCCAATGCTACTAATTGAGCCACTGGAACTTTACGGCTAACGTCCAGCTTAAATAGCAATTGAGCTTCTGCAGGAAGCTTCTGTGCCTGATAATCGTGATAAAACTATGCACCTTTTGCAATTTCTTCTTCCGTGAACGGCTGCAACACTGTCACGACCATATTACTCAATTCGACATTGCCACTTTAACCATAAATTTATCAGGCCTTTTTTATTGCCTCAATTTACATGATCAGTATTGAATGCTGTTACTTCAACCAATTCTTGCTTTATAGTTTCATCTTTTCACTATGAATTTAGCTGGCGCATTAATGCAGTTAGCCTATTGAATTACTAGAAAAATTAAGTTTTAGATACCATTGCATGATCATAGATGAATCTTAATTTTTTTCATTTATAATTTGACAATTCGATATGTCAAAAATATCTTATAGCAATAATAATTGCCATAAAACCATACAAATAAAGGATAATTTTATGAAAAATCAGTATGATACACGCATTCATAGTTTTGGTCAGGATGTATTGGAAGATTTTGATGCAGTTAAGATTACACAATTAATAAAAAATAAAGAGATTTCTCCAAAAGAAGTAATTCAGGCGGCTATTGCTCGCGCGGAATCTGTCAATCCAGTTCTCAATGCTGTTCAGTTTGAACAGTATGCCAAAGTGCTGAATGAACAATCATTCGCGCGAAATGGCGTATTTTCAGGTATCCCTTTTTTTATTAAAGACAATACAGATTTAGCTGGCCTTCCCACACATCACGGTTCAAGTGCTATATATACCCCGCCAACTCAAAAAACACCTAAGATCAGCCAGCAATTGCTAGATCAAGGTTTTGTGGTCTTGGGTAAAAGCAAAATGCCTGAATTTGGATTGAATGCAACAACTGAATATAAAGACGGTTCAGCTACGCTAAATCCTTGGAATACAGGCTATTCGTGCGGTGCATCTTCCGGAGGATCCGCGGCCTTGGTTGCATCAGGCGTTGTGCCTATTGCACATGCGAATGATGGCGGCGGTTCAATACGTATTCCTGCGGCCTGTTGTGGCCTAATCGGACTAAAGCCAAGCCGAGGACGAACTTATGACAGCATGGCCGCCAGTAAATTACCCATCAACATTATTTCTGAAGGTGTTTTAACCCGCAGTGTACGCGATACCGCGCATTTTTTTGCAGGAATGGAGCGAAGCTTTCACAATTCTAAACTGCCCAAAATCGGGTTAGTGGAAAAACCATGTTCTCAAAAGCTTCGAATTGGAATTATCCAGCAGTCCATTACAGGTACGGTTGATACTCAAACTTTAAATACTTTAAACAGTACCGCTAAGCTTTTAGAAAATATGGGCCATGAAATTGAATATTTCCCATTGCCATTCGCACAAATTTTCGTCGATGATTTCAGTGAATATTGGGGGTTTCTAGCCTTCTTATTGCAAAGTTTTGGCAAGCCACTATTCGGTGCTAATTTTAAAGTCGGCGAATTGGATAATTTAACGGTGGGATTAGCCAAACTTTATAAAAAGAATTTTTATAAAACACCGCTGTTTTTATATCGTTTAAAGCAAATAGAATACGAATACCAGCGTATTTTCCAGCAATACGATATTTTACTGTCTCCTGTACTTGCGCATACTGTTCCTCAGCTGGGCTATATTTCCCCTCAGTTGCCTTTTGATGAATTATTTTCCCGCATTCAAAACTATGTCACTTTTACACCTATTCAGAATATTGCAGGTGCACCAGCTATTTCACTGCCAATGGCAACTTCAAATGAGGGCTTACCAATTGGCATGCAATTTTCAGCACAAATTGGAGACGAAAAAACATTATTAGAACTGGCATTTGCGATTGAGGAAGCTCATCCATGGGCAAAAATTAATCAGAAATAAATATTCGTTAATAGAATCTTCCAGAGGTGAAAACCATTTTCATAGAAAATGCATACAGCTAAAAACAAATGATATATATCATTTGTTTTTTCGAAAAACCGCTTGTTTAGGCGGTTTTTCTCGAATTTATTTCAATGACCTAAAAATTTGAATAAGCTTACTTACATTACTTCAAATTCAATTCTTCGGTTTTTCTTGCGTCCTTCCGGCGTGGCATTATCAGCAACCGGTTTGCTGGCGCCTAAGCCTTCCGAAGTCATACTGTCCGGCGCTATATTTTTGCCGGCCAAGTAAGTTTTTACCGCAGCCGCACGTTCTTGACTGAGCGCTAGATTCTTAGCTGCATCTCCAGAACTGTCTGTATAACCAATAATTTTGACTTTTTTCCCGCCCACTTTATTTAGCGCTACAGCCATTTCATCTAAAATTTGAATACCTGAAGGTGCAAGTATCGCGCTGCCCGATTCAAATTCAATAATCCGGTTTTTTAATGCTGCATCAATAATCTGCTGTTCGGCTGCGTTTACAGAAAGTTGTGCAGATACTTTATACGGTGCAGGCGCCAAACTTTGCAAATGCACCGTGGCCGGCTGAATGTCTGCGGCATTAAACACTTTGCCTTTTAATTCAATTTGCGTTCCGCGTACGCTCAGACTGCCCTGCTTAATTTTTTTCAAATCATCTGTAATCACATTGCTGACCGTACTGCTCCATCCATTTGGCGCTGTAACTTGGCGGACTTGAATTTTATCCACGACATTGTCACGGCCATATGTCGCATACAGTTTGTTTAAGATGTCTTGCTTAGCCATTTCATTCGGCACAGCGCCTTCAATGACAATCGGTTCTGCAAAAACACCATGAGCAAAGACACTCAGAAAACTCATAACTGCTATTTGCAGCATCTTAATTTTTATTGATTTATTCATTTTAAACTTCTGCATTATTCTTCAATAAACGTTTGGCGGAACATTTTTACTGCCTGCGTCAAACTCATTTGCCGGTCGCTCAGAGCTTGTTCCAAAGCCGCCAATCCCGCATTTTGTTCCAAATATGTATCAATCCAGGATGCATCAATCAGCGACACCCAATGGTCGCTTTGAAAATCCTGCCGAAAAATACTGCTGAGCGCGGTAATATCGGCCCCCTGAAATCCGAATAACAGTACCGGTGTATCGCTGTGTAAAATGCCAATGAGCAGTTCAGCATTTTGGTTTTCTACAAAGCGGCTGATGAGATTGACCCAAAAGGCAGCAATTTCATAGCAATAGCTAATATTATTAATTGGCAGCATGAGGACTTTATTTAATTTAGATGTGCCCTGTTGAATAATCGGCTGTAGCAAAAGGCCTAAGCCAATCATGCTTTGCGCGAGCTGATAAGGACTAAAATTCAGCAGTTTGGCGAAAGAATGAACTGTATGATGCTCATAAAATGAAGATGTTTCCTCTGTGCCAAATACTTGAATTTCATTCGATAGCTTAGCCAATTTATCCAGCAAGATTTCCGGATCGCGTATTGAGCGCATTATGCGGTTGCGCTGGTACAAATCAATCAAAGTCAATTTATAGCGGTAAGGCGCAAACAAGATATTGTCAAACGGATCATCCAGTTCAAGCAGATGACAAAGCACCATAGGAAACTGGCGGCCGGAACTGTCTTCACTGCTGATCAAGTTTGCGGCCATAAAACGTGTGTCTTTCGGACTGGCGATAAAAAAATCTAAGGAAGGCAATTTAGAATAAGCTTCCTGAAAATCCGTTTCCTGCATCGCCATTTCTAACGCTTCCGTTACCCACTGGTCAATTAGCTGAATCAGCGAGTACTGTCCGCGGGTTTTTAAAAAATCGCCGCGGGCTGGACATTTGCCGTAATACAGCGGCGTCGTGATTATTTCATGCATACGATTTCCCCTGTACTTCCCTGCACGGGCTGTAGATTCATCATGGCAAAGCTCCGGCATTGCTTGCTGTTTGCGCAGCCGCCAATGGATTTGGCGCCGCATTGGCTGGGGCTTGCTGTATGCTTGCCGGCATCGCTTGGGCGGCAACAATGCGCACTGCTTTATTTGTGACAATTTGATCGCTGAGCGCTAGACCTTTATAGCCAGGGTTTGCACCTATAGCACCGCCGGAATTACCGCTGATCAGCCTGAAATTCACTTTCACCTCGACATTTGGATCTTGGCTGCTGTGCCACACCATTTCAAAGGTATTGCCTCTTTGCACTTTGCTGGCGCTTTCCACCAAACGGTTAATGCCGTATTCACCGGGTTCATCAAAAATCGTATAGTTCTTGCCTTCCAGATCGATAGCGGTAATGCGCGCACCGGGAATAGCGCCTTTATTTGGCCAAATAAAATTCACCCATTGCTGTACGCCGTTCTCAAACACCATGCGCTGACCATCAATATCAATGGTATAGGACAGCAGTTTTGAATTTTCCAGCGGATAAAACTGGAAGTTTGATTGGTTCTGAGACGCAGCTGCCGGCTGATTCAATTCACCTGTCGCCATGCCATTGCTCGGCGCCACGCAATTTTGGAAATTGGCTGTGAACTGCGGACTCAAGCCAATGCCTAAATCCTGCCATGTTTTAGAGGTCAGGCTATAGCCGCGGCGAATCACAAACGGGTCTAAATATTCTTTGACAAAGCGCGCAATACTGCCGTTTTCACCAAAAATTTGATTAATTTCGTTGCTGGTTGCCTGCAATGCTGCACTCGAATTAAATGGATATTTATTGGCTAAATTCGTGCTGTATGGCTGATAGGCCTGCAGAGCCCATAATTTATTGATTTCATCCTGCGCAGGAATCAGCAGCGCTTCGAAAGACTGGCTTAATGGTGCAATCAGCAGTTTTTGCAGCAGCTGCTGATCTGACTCCTTTAAACCCACAGCCATTTTTTCATCAACAAATTTCTGCGCAGTATTAAATACCGAGTTTTGCTCATTAATAGTCTGTTTAGCCAAAGCCATGCTGGCTGGGCCAAAATCTCCGGCACTGCGCAGATCATTCAGTTTACTGCGTACTTGTCCTGCCGCCTGCATATATTCATCCAGCATGGATTTATTCTGCTGATCGTCACGTTTGCGCACAATCTGATAAAACATCTGAAATTCTTTAGCAATCACACCCTGTACTGCAGCTACGGCATTTGGCTCAACAGTGCCTGTATCATTTTGGCTTAGAACTTTACGTTTAAACCAAGCGACAAAACCCTTTTGCGGCGCAGCCAATTCAGCTTGCACGACAGGATTGTCCCAGCTGGTTTCTTTCGCTGTTCGTTCGATCACTGCTTTGATTGGGGAGTTTTCAGGCTCGCCCAAAATATCCATAAATTTGGCCTGCTGCTTAAATTCAGGCGCTTTTGCATAATGGATGCCGTTCAAAAACTTACGCCATTCTACAATATATTCCTGCTTATATAAGTCAGTCAGCTGTTTGCGGATCTGCTCAGGGCTGCCGCTGAAGGTTAAATCATCTGACTGCGTCATATTCAGCACCCAGTCTTTACTGTCAGTTGGGCTATTGGCGGCCTGTTCAATGGCATTTTTAACATAGTCATTCCATGCCTGATATGTGAATATCCCCGGCAAAGCATAACTGCCTAGCATGCTGTTTTGGCTGCTTTCGCCAACAATCTGTTTTACCGTAACTGCCGGAAACCGAACCGCTGCGCGCATTTTAATTTCATTGTAAACACGGTCGCGTGCTGGAATGCCTGTAGTAATAGCCATCAAAATCTGCCGGGTCTGATCCACCAAATTTGAGTCAGATTCCAAGTGAGGAAACTGGGTATCACTGGATAAGGTCATTGCATAGGTAACGACTTGTTCAGCTTTTTGAATCATCTCACTGCGTGGCATTTGACCGCGGTTCTCATCCAGCCAAGAGCGCCAAAAACGTGAAACTTGATCGCTGAGATGGCTTGAATCCATGTATTTTGGATTGCTCAGCATTAAATAGGCTTTCAGCGCATTATAAGCATCTTGAGGATTGCTGTCAGACGGTTCAGAAAACGGCTGATTGCTGCGGATAGCTTGGTTCAGTTTGACATTAATATGGTTCTCTTTGAGGGTAGCTTCATTGCTTTTAACCCGTTGCAGATACTGGGCCATATTGCTTTGCGCCGGCTGCAGCACAATATGCTGAATGCCCTTTAAATATTCAGTTTTTAGCTTTTCACGGATAGCATTGCCTTGATACAGCCCAAAACTGTATTTTAACGGACGCTCCTGATCAAAATGATCCAGCTGCTGCAAATGCCCTTGCAGAATCAGCAATGCATCCAGCTGTGTTGACAGCTCTGCACCTGAACTGCGCTCCATCAAAGCGACTTTATCTAAATCTGCCTGTGCTTCAGCAATCAGCTGCTGATTGTTGCGGTATGACCATACCCACAGGCTGGTCAAAACACCAACCGCCAGCAATGCCGCCATAAACAGCATAAAGCGCTGACGCTTGCGCGCCGGATTAATATGCTGCTTAACTAGATTTTTATCTTTTAAAATGACGCTGGAAAATAACCCCTTGAGGAAATAGCCATGATCTTGAGAGACCGAAGCTGTCGGTACGCCAAAATCACTGCCGGCGCCGCGGATGAGATGAAAGTCTTCCGCAATCTGTTCGGTCATTGGGCTTTCAATCACACCTTCCTGTAGTGCGCTGGTAAAATAAAATCCGCGGAACACGGGTTTAAACTGGTACGGATTGTCCTGAAAGAGAGTCCCGATAAAGGTCTTCAGCACGGGTTTTAAGCTTTTGAATTCCAGCGGAAAAGTCATTACGCTTGGTGAAATGTTTTGTGAATGCCTGCGGCTGAGATGCGTTGTACTGACGCTTTTTAAACCGTCATATAAAAGGCTGTAATGCTTTTCAAATAGCTCAACCGAATTTTCGGAAGACTGCGCATCATAAGGCAGTGTAGCTCCCCAAACTTGATCAAATTCATCATCATCGTAGCATTCAAAAAATTCTGTAAATCCTGCAATCAGATCCATTTTGGAAAAAACTAAATACACTGGCGCAAAAATTTCTAAACGCTCTGTTAAATCTTGGATCCTGGCGCGCAAATTTTTAGCCAGCTTAATTGATTTTTCAGGACTTTGACTGACCAGTTCCGCTACACTGACAATGACAATCAAGCCGTTAATTGGGGCTTTAGAGCGGTTTTTCTTTAAAATATTTAAGAAACCCAGCCATTCCGAATGATCTTCCGCATAGACAGAATAGCGGCCAGCAGTATCCAGCAGCACGCCCTCGGTCGAAAAAAACCAGTCACAGTTGCGTGTTCCGCTTAATCCGGCAGATACCATCTTTTGGTGTGTTTCTTCGAAAGGAAAGCGCAAGCCGGAATTATAAATGGCCGAGCTTTTGCCGGCAGCTGGGTTGCCAATGACCATATACCACGGAAGTTCATACAGCGCGGCATTGCCTTTCTTATCGCCTAATTTGGACTTGCGGATCAGCTGAATCGAGTCTTTAACTTGCTGATTGATCAGCTGCAGCTCATCTTTATTCTTTTGCTTGCCGTATTCAGATACTGTGTCTTTGCTGATGGCTTCCGCCAGCTCTTCACCCTGCTTGCCGCTGCGGTAATGCTTTATGCTTTCATAAATGCCCCAAACAATTAAACCCAGTACATAAATAGCCACAATAATCCAAAATACTTTATCCGGCACAGTATTGTGCATGGCTAAAATCGCTACAAAAAAAGATAAAGCCATAATGACTTTGGGATTAGTGACATACTGCCAGACATAACCCAGCATCGTATAAAATAATGTATTCACGTTGTTCTCTTATATTGTTTTATTTCTATTAATTCACAAAATCGATTTCTAGAGCTGGCTGAAAAGCCTTTAAAAATGCGTAAGCTGAGTCATGTTCAGTGCTGTACATCATGCCAACTAATTCATCAGGCAAATGCATGCCCAGCATAAAGGCGCATATTTTAGCGAGCTGCTGAGTATGTCCAAAATGAGGCTGAGTAAATACAAAGTGATGCGTTTCAATAGCGGTACCGGAAAATTTCTGTTGCAGGCATTTTGAAGTTTTAATATCGGAAGCATCATCCAGCATCAGCATAAACGGTTCGTCCTGCTCAAATTGGGCTAAAGACTCCATCTGATGCTGCGCTAAAAACTCAGCAGGGTGTTCTTCATTCAGAGAGATTTTTAAAGTCCGTGCGGGCATTAAATCGCAAATTTGAGTTTCTGCTCCAGCCACACACCATCCTGAAGAAAATTCTGAAGCGATATAATGATCAGACTGCCAGAGTTTTTCATCAATCCACTCTTGATCAATTTCTGAATCTGCGCTGATGATCAGGCTGAAGACATGCGTTTGCTGTGAAATCTGTTCCAGCAATTTGAGCCATTCTCTGTATGCGGTGGCCTGACTGAAGAAATGGTGTTCAATTTCAATTTGATCTTGCAAAATGCCATACTCTTCTGCAAGCTGCAGCAACAACTTTTCCCGTGCAGCTTCATTCCAGTGGTGAATCAAATTTTCTGGAAGCAAAATATGCAGGGCCAAGCGGTCTAATCTGGATACTTCCTGCACTTGAGCTACAGGCTGGCCAGCGTCTTCATTTTCCTGCATATCCGGATCATGCCATGCCGGATGCATGCGGTATTCATAGGCTAATTCACTGTCATAAAACATTGCTGACCGCTTGAGATGGTCTGCAACACTGAATAATGTGTTTGCATGCTGCTGCAGCTGATGCTGAATCAACTGGCCAATACGCTTTTCGCGCATTGTAGAGCGCTGCGCATCTTCATGTTCTTCTTCAGAAATTAGGCTGTCATCCAACTCCTGTATACGCAAAGACAAAATTGGCAATCCATACGCATTCAGCAGCCCCGCATCCAGCTCTGGACTTTTGAACTGTTTAAACTGTTCTATAATGCTTTCATTTTCACCGAAGCTATGCCATACGGCAGACGAATAAACATGTAGTAAAAATTGACGGCTGGGCTGTTTTTCTGCAGGCTGATGCTGGACGGCATTCTGGCGCTCTTGTTCCTGCTGTTCAGTTTGTTCTGCTTGATCCTGCCGCATTTTTTGGCTTTTTTTGACCAATTTATAAATAAAATAAGGCATCAGCAACCCAGCGGTCAGTGCCGCCGGCAGCAGCAGCAGCCATCCCAACAATTCAAATCCGTTTGGATCATAAGCAGTATCACGCCAATAAAATACAATGCTGGCGCCGCATAAAACTGTCAGCGCAGCAAACAGCGAAAGGATTATTTTAATCATTATTTTCCCCCATGAGTGCATAGCAGGTTTCAGCATTATCCGACATGCATGAAATATCCTGACTTGAATGCAAAAAAGCGCCTTGCGCCAAACCTGCAGACGGCTTCGCGCTTAAGCATGCCGGCCGTATTTCTTCTTTTTTTAAAATCAGGCGCACATCCACCACCAGCGTTGGGCTGCACCAGGTCTGAATTAATTTTTTCAATTGATTGCTCATCGGCTGCTGAGGCAGAAAACTGAGATAGTCTTGACGGCTCAGCGGGCCAATTTGCAGTTCAATTTTATCGTCAATCTGCCGCACGGTTTCACCGCAAAACGTATTAATGCCCAGCAGCCCCGGGGATTTTCCGCCTAATACGGTTTGATTTTCTTTATCTAAAACAAATTTAGATGAAAGATATTCGCTGACCGTAAACTCTGCTTTAAAGATACAGCTCAGCATGGTTTTTAATGCATAAACCGTATTGGTCTGCCCCTGCATCAGACCGGAAAATTCAGCAAAATAATCATCCAATCCGGATTGCTCATGCTGTCCTTGCACATACCCATTTAATGCATGAATGACATCAAGATATTTATTCTCTGAATCAATTTCATAGCGCATCGGCAAATTGTAATTAAGGCTGGCATCTACATACTGAGCAGTCAGTTTATGGTTAAACAGGTTTAAAAATTGCTGCGTTTCAGAACGCTGCTGCCGTGCGCTGAGTTTTATTTTATTGGTATAGCTATACGGCAGCGCACCCTGCATGCCGGTGAGGCCAACCACTAAATTGGTAAGCTGCAAGCGCCCGCCTTCAATGCGCAAAGATTCAATTTCATTAAGCGGGAAATTTAAATTCAGCGAACTGTTAAACTGAAAATCTGCTGACCAATGCTTTTGTCCGTCCGTATAAGGACGATGGCGCAGCAAACGCGCGGCCTGAAGAAATTCATAGCTGGACGGCTTATTCAGCAAATCTTCAATTACAGAAGCTTCTTGCCACCAACGTTCTGCACGCATTGGTATAGCTCCTGCTGAGTTTGACTGTCATATACACCTAAATCTACAAAACTGTTGATGTTCACTTTTAAATTAAAAATTTGCGCCAGCAGCTTGCAGAAAATATACAGGCTGTGGCCACGGAATTTATCGGATCGAATGCCCAATTTGGCTTTTATGCCACGTACAAACAGCGGATAAGGCTGGCTGTTAACCAATTTTTGGCAAGGACTAAATTCCAGCGTTTGAATTGCATCAATAATAATTTTATTTTCTTTAGATTTCGGCAGGTTATACAGCTCTAAAAGCTCTTTAATATGGGCCACGGCATCCCCTTGCATCAACGATAAATTATTTAACGATAAATGCGAAATAATGCGCCACTGCTCCTGCTTATGCTGCTCAAAATAATATGGAATATTGGGCCGTTTCAGCATTAACCCTCTGCGCGCCAAACTGCTGTCATTCAGCGTTAACGCATTTTGATCCTTATTGTAGCTTTCATAGGGCAATTCACGGTTCGAACACAGCAACTCAATACTGATAAAATCCGACTGAGTTTGATGCGGCTGCAAATGTTTCGAAATGACTGAATAGCTCAGCTCCTGTGTTTTATTCTTCATCTGCGCAGGATTTAAGCTGTAAAAAAAATTGACCTGATCATCATGATAGTGGATCATCGCGAAAAAAGGCAAAATCGGATGCATCACCTGATCCTGAGCATTTTTTTCACGTACCATGTGCATGCTTAAAATTGAATAAACTTGGAAATATTCAGGATGATGCGCATCAGTTATCAACGAATATTCCATTCTCCTATAATTGACTTTCTGTGGCTCAGCCTGTTTCTTGAACAAATTGACGGCTGGCGAGCTAAACAGCTTAAAATTGGCGGCGTTTAATTCTGAATAATTCCGTATCGCCGCCTGATCATTTAAATTTAATTTGAAATGGATTTGTAATTCTATCGACGGCGCCGAATCCAGCAGTTTTAAGAAAGCTAAATTCAGCTTCAAAAAGCTGAATTTTTCTGGAAAGCAGAAATATTCTGTCAGCAGCCGGTAGGCCTGGTGCGTGTGCTGGTCCACTGGAAGCACGCTCTCATTTTCATGAAAGCCTTCTAATTCAAAAGGATTTGAAATTTCGATGTTTTGCTGGCTATTTTTCACTGAGAAAGTAGTAGAAGCGCTAAAGATACTGTCCAGCACCTGAAGCGGGAAATTGGCAATCGCATCCAAATAAATCGGCAGTTTCTCTTGCGCCAATAGCGCATTTTGCTGGTTAAAAATGTCAAAATGCAGGCTCAATGTCGCGTTTTGATTCAAGTGCATATGCGCAGCAGGATGGGTTTTAAACTGCACTTCACGGATAGAAATCGGCAGCAGCTTTACCGGCTGTACAGTAGCATATTCACATTGCACCCCACGGATGCTTTTAGCTTTAAGCGCTGTCCCGCGCGGAATATCATGCGTGTCAGTCAGCTGTTTAATTTTGTTGATATCTTCAAAAGAAACCACTGTACAGGCTGGAAAAGGCTTTAAATATTGCGGGAACATCACTTCAAAAATTGAACGGGTAAAAACGTCATAGCTGTCTGCCAGCTTTTTATCAATACGGGCGGCAATTAAAGAAAATGCCTGAATCAGCCGTTCGATATGCGGGTCGTCTATCTGCTCTTGGTTTAAAGACAAACGCTGGGCGATTTTGGGATATTGATGGGCAAACTCCCGTGACTGCTGGCCAAATTCCTGCAATTGCTTTTCATAGTACGGTAATAGATCTTCAATCACAGATAACCCACTTAAGTTCTTGGCGAAATAACATATTGTTGTGTTGTTGGCTTTAATAAAGCATCAAAAATTACAGGTTCATATAATGGATGGATATTCAAAAACGCTTGGATGCTTAGACAGAGTGCCCCCATATTGTGGCCTTCCATCAGCATTTCAACTTTAATCTGCTTCAGCCTAGGCTCATGCGCTGCAATTGACTGTTCTATCGACTGGCAAATTTTATCTCGGTCGGTTGGATTAGCAGTTGAAAGGCCGACAAAATCGATAATGCCAAACTGCAAAATTGAGCGCTTTGCTAGCGGATAATCATCGATATCTGAATCAATTTTAGCCATCCGGCTGTTGAGCAAGTCTTCCAAATCCAGCGCTACAGACTCCCGCAGCTCCTGTAAAGACAAGCCATGACACGCCTGCTGATCATTGGGAAGCAAGCGGTCAAACAATGTCGTTTTAAAACCATAAGGGAATTTTTTGTCTAAATTCATATTCTTTTTTTAATTCAAGCTGAAACTAAAATAGAGGCCGACATGCATCAGCCCCTAAATACAGTTCATCTAATGTCAGTGTATTAAGCTGCGTAAGAAGCTGTGTTGTTAGAAAGAGACCATTTCTTCGTTACAGCGCCTTTTTGCGTGCCGTTGATATCCTGCTGGTTATAAGTCCACTCAACAGCGGCATATTTCAAGCCAAATGCTTCCAGCGGAACGCCTTCTTCATTTACGTTTGGAGTAACGCTAGATACAAGAACGTGTTTTAGTTTGATTTGCAGATATTTAATGCGCTTGTCGCCATTCGCACGGTAGAAATCAATTTGCACTTCATCAAAAGTATAACCCGCAGAACATGCTTCCCAAAGTTTTGGACTGGTTGCATCCAAATCTTTAACAAAGATCATATCTGAGTGCTCTACACGTTCAGCAGTGTGGCCGCCGACGCTTGAAGAAGTCGCCGATTTAGGCTGACGGATGTTGTGAGACCAAGAATTAACTTCAAGCCAGCTCTTGTGCTCCGCATCACGAGATTCGCCGTCTACTTTATATTTTCCGCGAAACTGAACGTATATATCTTTCATTTTTATGATTTTCCTGTTTTTAAGTACAAGTTATTATTATGTTGCCTCATTAATTTGAGGACTGAGGAAGCTCAGTAACAAGTCTCAAAGAAACTGATAACTCATCCAACTGAAAATGCGGTCTTAAAAAGACCACAGATTTGTAGTGGCCTGGCTGTGCCGGGTTCTCTACAACTTTTACAGAGGCTTCACGCAGCGGATATTGAGCTTTCGCTTCTTGCGAAGCACCATCATCCAACAGTACATATTGAGAAAGCCAGTCATTCAAAAATGCTTCTACATTTCCGGCTGACGCAAAGCTTCCCACTTTATCGCGCATCATTGCTTTAAGGTAATGCGCGATACGTGAAACCGCCATGATATATTGAATTTGACTTGATAAAGCAGAATTGGCATTGGCCGTATCGCTATCATATTTTTTAGGTTTTTGTGCTGACTGCGCACCAAAAAATGCTGCATAGTCGGTATTTTTACAATGTACTAAAGGTACAAAACCTAAGTCGCTCAATTCCTTTTCACGACGGTCTGTAATGGCAATTTCTGTCGGGCATTTGAAAACAACTTCACCATCATGGGTTTTAAACGTATGCACAGGCAGGCCTTCAACCAAACCGCCGCCTTCCACACCGCGAATAGCCGCGCACCAGCCGTGATGATCAAATGCATTGGTCAGGCGCGTGGCAAATGCATATGCTGCATTCATCCATAAATATTCATTATGATTTTCGCCTGAAACCTCTTCCACATAATTGAAGCCTTCAGTGGCAGTGCCTTCTTTTGGATGATACGGCAAACGTCCCAGCACGCGTGGCATGGTCAGCGCAACATAACGCGCATCATCGCTTTCACGGAATGAACGCCACTGCACATATTCAGCTGTTTCAAAGATCTTGGACACATCGCGCGGACGGTCAATATCAGTGAAGGATTCCAAGCCGAACATTTCTGGATTGGCTGCCGAAATAAATGGCGCATGCGCTGCTGCCGCTACATGAGAAATCTGTTCCAGCAGATACATATCTGAAGGCGTACGGTCAAATTCAAAGTCGCCAATTAGAGTTGCATATGGCGCACCGCCAAATGAGCCATATTCTTCTTCATAAATTTTCTTAAACAGCGTGCTTTGATCAAAATCAGTTGCGCCTTGAAAGTCTTTAATCAGCTCTTTCTTGGTGGTGTTCAACATGCGGATTTTAATTAATGAATTTGATGGCGTTTCTTGGCAGAAATAATACAAACCGCGCCAAGTCGATTCGACCTTTTGAAATTCTGCATGATGCATAATTTGACTCAGCTGCTGTGAAATCAGCGCATCAATTTCTGCAATACGTTTATCAATCGACAAGGTCATATTTTCAGAAACGGTAATGGTTCCGGCCATGACTTCTTTGGCCAGTTCACCAATCAGGCTTTTTGCACGGTCATGCTCATCATTGGTTCTTGCTATGCGGCTTTGCTCAACAATAGAATCCAGCAATGAATACTGTTCTTCGACATCAGAAACGGCCGCGGCGGCTGTGTTAAAATTACTCATTCTCTGCCTCCGCGCTTAATTTACGGACTTGATCGGTGTTTTGCAGTACGTCGTCGAGTAAATCTTCTAAACGCTCATTGTTTGAAATTTTATTACGCAAGTCAGTCAGGCGCTCCCGGGCAGCAACCAGTTTTTTCAGCGGATCTACTTGCTGCACAACATTTTCAGGCTTAAAGTCCGCCATAGATTTAAAGGTTAAATCTACTGAAATTTTTCCACCCTCTTCAGTCAGTGTGTTATCGACTTGAAAATTGGCGCGTGGCGCTAATGACTCAATCACTTCATCAATATTGTCTAAATCGACATTGATAAATTTTTTATCTTTCAGCTTGGTTTTTTCAAGCTCTGAAGCCGCTGAGAAGTCCCCTAATACGCCAACAACAAAAGGCAGTTCTTTGACTTCACGCCCATCGCCAACTTCAACATCATAGGTCAGCTGAACACGCGGCGGACGAATACGCTGTAATTTTTTTTGTACACTTTCACGTTTGGCCATTTTATTTCCTGCTTATTTTTTCTTGTTTAATGTTTCAAATGGAGAAGCGCCTGTGGGCTTAGCCGTTTTTTGCGGCTGTTCTTTTTCTTTTACCGCAGCAGCGGGTTTGGTATTTTTAACGGGTTCTTTTACATTTTTCGCGCCCGACGTATTGCTGGCCGATTTTGCTGACTTATTGCTAGATGTTGTCTTAACAGTTGTTTTATAAGTATTTCTTTGCTTAGAAGATGAACTGTTAGCTTTTTGCTCTGCAATTACAGTTTCTGGCTTCGCAAATCGGATAGTATCTGCTAAAGGGCTGACTTGAGCATAAGTTTCATCAGTCAAAAAACGAGACTCTGAAGTCCGCATATAGTTTATGGCGTTTTGCGCAATGGCTGAACTGGCTAGAATTGTTACATCCGTCAATGCAGGGCTATTAATATTTTTTCCGCGAAGTTCATTTACAGTTTGTAAAGCCTTTAAATTAAAGCCTTCCGCTTGATATTTTTGCGCAATTTGGGTTTGCAAATCGGTTAGAAGTTCTGCATTTTTCTTATTTTTTTTATCGCAAAGCTGGCTGTAGAGCTGGATCAGTTCACCTGAACTGTCACCTGAGGCTAAGGGATAATCTTTAATACACGATTTTGACAATTCCAAAGGTTTATCTTTTGCAAAAGCAGCCTGTGTTAGACAAACAGCAGCAAACATCGGTATAAGAACAATGCTTTTTCTTAAATTAAACATCTATTTTCTCTAATTTTCAGTCGTTATATTCAAAGTTCACTACAGACATTCCTGTGTGTCTTTTGTTCTTTATGTTTTGTAATTTTACGTCGCAGATTTAACAAAACATTTAGATCTAAAGTCAAGAGGAAAATTCAAATCAGGCGACAAAAACTGTCAATAAGTTATTTTTTTTGCTCAACAATTCATATTTTTTTTTCTTTTTTATAAAAAATATGTAGAATAGGCCCAGCTGCTTGAAACAACATTCAAGTAAATTGTTGATATAAAACAAATTAGATTTAATACAGAACAAAAATAAGCTGCAAAATAAAGTTCAATATTTGCTTGTTCTAATAATAATTTTGAGAAATTTATGAATAATTTAAAAATTTTGATTACAAAATTATCCGCGCATTCACGTTTATGTCTGGAAAAATCTGCGAACAGCTGTATTTCGCTGCAAAACTATGAAATCGAAATTGAACATTTTTTATTAGAGCTGCTTAGTCAAAACCAAGGCAATGACTTAATTTTACTTATTGAAAAATATAAAGTTTCAAAAGATGGCCTTATTGACGATTTAAAAGAAAGCATTGCGCAGTTGCCCAAAGGCAATGCCCGCACCCCTATTTTTGCCAAATCGATTGTACGCCTGCTTGAACAGGCATGGCTTTTAGCTTCAGCCGAACAAAATCCAGTGATCAGAAGCAGTCATCTTCTGACAGCCCTGCTTACTGCGCAGGATTTGTCGCAAATCGCGGCGCGCGCTTCGTCATTATTTGATTTATTTCCAATAGATACCTTAAAGCATAAATTTTTAGATTTATGTGTTAACAGTATTGAAAATGAACAGCCTGAGCAACCTCAATCATTGGATACAGCGCCAATCGACAAAAAATCTGCTGTCAAAACACCCGCGCTGGATCAATATACCGTTAATCTGACTGAAAAAGCCGAAAATGGCGCAATTGATCCTGTAATTGGACGTGAATTTGAAATCCGGCTAATGCTGGATATTTTAATGCGCCGGCGACAAAATAATCCGATTTTAACTGGTGAGCCCGGTGTTGGAAAAACAGCCGTAGTCGAAGGATTAGCCTTAAAAATTTCACAGAATCAAGTGCCTGATGCTTTAAAAAATGTACAGATTCACAGTTTAGATCTGGGCATGCTGCAGGCAGGCGCAAGCGTAAAAGGTGAATTTGAAAACCGTTTAAAGCAAGTCATAAAAGAGGTTCAAGCTTCGAGCCATCCAATCATTTTATTTATCGATGAAGCTCACACACTAATTGGCGCAGGCGGCCAAGCTGGACAAAATGATGCCGCCAATTTGCTTAAACCAGCGCTAGCGCGCGGTGAGCTGCGCACAATTGCAGCAACCACATGGGCGGAATATAAACAGTATTTTGAAAAAGATGCTGCGCTTAGCCGGCGTTTTCAAGTAGTAAAAGTTGATGAACCGTCTGAAGACACAGCTGTTGATATGCTGCGCGCTATGGTTCCTGTAATGTCATCGCATTTCCAGCTGCAGATAGATGATGAGGCAATCGTGACGGCTGTGCATGCATCTCACCGCTATATTACTGGCAGGCAGCTCCCGGATAAAGCAATTAGCGTGCTGGATACTGCTGCAGCCCGAGTTGCATTGACACAGAATGCTCTTCCTGTTCCTTTGGATCAGCTGCAAGCCCAGCGCCATAATTTGAATTTGGAACACAGCCTGCTTGTGCAAGAAAATAAAAATCTGCCAATTCATCATGAGCGCTTGCAGCGCTTAGCTGATGAGATTCAGCAATTGGAAAATAATATTGCTGAACTTGAAATCAAATGGAAAAAAGAGCTTGAACTAGTGCAGAAAATTCAGGCGCTGCAGCGGGAACCATTGATTGATGCAGAACAGCTTCAGGCACTGCGTCTTGAGCTTGCAGATATTCAGGGGGCTGAACCTCTGGTTTTTGAACGGGTTAACGCGCAAATTATTAATGAAATTATTTCTGATTGGACTGGAATTCCAGTTGGTAAAATGGTTAATGATGAAATACAGCAAATTTTAACGCTGGAAGACAAGCTTGGTCAGCGTGTAATGGGCCAAGAGCATGCCATTTATCAACTGGTGCAAGGCATCAAGACATCTAAAGCAAAATTGGAAGATCCCAACAAACCGCAAGGTGTATTTATGCTGGTCGGGCCAAGCGGTGTCGGTAAAACTGAAACAGCTTTGGCGCTGGCAAATGAACTTTATGGCGGTGAATCGCATTTAATAACGATTAATATGTCTGAATATCAAGAAGCGCACACCGTTTCTTCTCTGAAAGGCGCGCCTCCAGGCTATGTGGGTTATGGACAAGGCGGTGTTTTAACAGAAGCCGTTCGCCGCAATCCATATAGCGTGGTGCTGCTGGATGAAGTTGAAAAAGCGCACAGCGATGTGCAGGAACTGTTTTATCAGGTTTTTGATAAAGGCGTGCTTGAAGACGGTGAAGGCCGCCTGATTGACTTTAAAAATACCACAATTTTGCTGACTTCAAATGCAGGTTCCAGCGTCATCATGCAAGCATGCTTAAATGGCAGTGTCGAAGAGCGTCCAAGCGCGGAAGATTTAATTGAGCAGCTGAAGCCGAGTCTATATAAACAGTTCAAACCCGCATTTTTAGGGCGCATGCGTATTGTGCCTTATTTCCCGCTGCATGATGATTTACTGATTCGAATCATCCAGCACAAATTAAATAAAATTACCGCGCGAATTGAAAAACAATATGGCACAGCAGTGAGTTACCAGGATGATTTGCTTGAATTGCTGCTGAGCCGCTGTACAGAAGTTGACAGCGGCGCCAGAAATGCAGACAACATTTTAAATTCATCTGTGCTGCCTGCTCTTGCAACTGAGATTTTAGTCGCCATGAGCGAACAAAAAGTGCCGCGCACAATTGAAATTTGTGTTCAAGATGATGAAATTTGCTATGTTTTAGATGCTGCTGCAAAAACAGCCAAAAAACGCAAAGCTAAAAAGAAAAATACAACAGAAGCATAAGATTAAGCAAGGCACACTATGCGTTTGGAAATTGAAGAATTACTGCAGCCCATTTCAGAAAGCAGTCCGTGCGGAACGGACTGTTCTTTTTCAAATGACTTTCATGCAATTAAAAAAGCAAAGACTCAGGATGACCCATTGCTGGATCAGGGGGATTGGGTTGCAGAGCCTAAACAGGCAGATTGGGCATTTATACACCAAAAATGCACAATGCTTTTGGCCGAAAAAACCAAAGATATTAGGCTTTATACATGGCTGTTAGAAGCTTGGAGTCATTTGTACGGCTTTGAAGGTTTGCAAAAAGGCCTGGAATTAACTCATGTCAGTTTAAGCAATTACTGGATACAGCTGCATCCTGAAATTGAAGATGAAGACTTAGATCAGCGTATCGGGCTGCTACAAGGATTTATTAATCTTCTGCCAGCGCTGCTCAAAAGTGTTCCTGTTGTATCACATGCATCTGCCTATACCCTTTCAGATTATGAAGGCATGCTTCATCAGCAGAATCAAAAACTGAAAATGAATCAGGATGACGACAGTGCTGAATCTGCAGTGAACCTGTTGGAACAGTTTGAGCATGCATTGTTCAATACTTCTAAATCTGTGCAGTATCAGAATTATCAGCACTTTTTGGGAATTTTGAATCATTGGCAGCAGCTGAAAGAAATTTTAGACCAGTTAATGGGCTTAGATGCCCCGAGCTTTGCAGCCATTGATTCTCAAATTGAAATGGTCCATTTAACGCTAAAAAAAATCTACAAAGCTGACGCGTTTAATAACACCAGCATTGAATCTCAAATACCGCAAGTTTCAGCTCCGGCACAGGTGGATCAAATTTCTAAATCTATACATCTTGAACCTATGCATGCCAATCAATCTTTTCAGCCACAGCCGCAAAGCCATTTAGCCAACCGTGAACAGGCTATGCAAGTTTTGCAGGAAATAGCAGACTATTTTCAAGCCAATGAGCCGCATAGTCCGGTCAGCTATATGCTGCAAAAAACGATTAAATGGAGCCAAATGCCGCTGCATGAGTGGCTTGCACAAGTATTAAAAAATGAAAAACCATTGGAATCTGTGCACGAACTTCTAGGCGTGCAGCCACACACACAAGAAACAAACAGCGAATGGTAATTTGAATGTTTAAAGCAGAAAAAATTTTATGGGGTGAAGGTCTTTTTTTACGGCCACAGCATTTTCAGCTGCAGGATGCGTATCATGAGCAACGCCTGAATCAAACTGTACGCGCAACAATTCCATTCGCTTATGGTGTTCAGGCTTTGCAGTTTGATGATGCGCAGCTGCAGATTAATGTTTTGGCGCTGAGCCGGATTGAAATGATTTGGCAGGATGGTGAAATATATCAAGCGCCTGCACATGATTTACTGCCAGAGCCTATTTTGCTGGATGAATTAAATTTAAGAGGCGAAATGCAGATCTATGTAGCATTGCCGATTATACAGCCCAACAAGAAAAATATTAATTTTGAAAACACGAGCCAGCATAGCCGCTATCATTCACATTTGAGCGAAACACATGATTTATTTACTGATGCCAGCAGCGCAGAAATCACTCTGCTTCGCCGCCGTGCAGAATTTAAACTGCTGGCGCTGAATGATGAACCACAACTGGAAGATGGATGCCTATATATGCCAATTGGGCGTATCAGCCGACAGAGTTCAGGAAATTTTGTTTTAGATTATAAATATATTCCGCCAATTTTACACATCGATTCTAGTGAGTCACTGGTTTCCGGACTTAAGCGTACACTCAATATCATTAAAGCTAAAATTAAGGCAATACAGGCAAATAATCGTGAAAATGAACAGAAGCTGATTGAATTCCGCTCTGGTGATATCGTTTCATTTTGGCTGGTCAATGCCTTAAATACTGCACATTCCACATTGAATCATCTTTTAGCTTATCCGCAAATCCATCCAGAACGGCTGTTTTTTGAGCTGCTTCGCTTAACAGGATCATTGCTGACATTTTCCACAGCCTATCATGTAGAGCAGCTGCCTCAATATCAGCATCACCATCTTGAAAATAGCTTCGGCAGTTTGGATACAATTTTGCGTGATTTGCTGGATACGATTATTTCAAACCGCTATATCAGCATTGCCTTAAAAGAAATGCGTCCGTCTTACTGGACCGGCAGTCTTGAGTCCGACAAAATCAGCCGTGAAACGCGCCTGTATTTGGCTGTTTCAAGCGGTGCAATGCCAACACATGAATTGATTTCTTATGTACCGCTTCGTTTTAAAGCCGGCAGTACGATTGATGTGGAACAGCGGGTTGTTGCTGCTTTGCCGGCTATTCCGCTGCAACATCTTATGCAAGTTCCAACCGCCATTCCAGTACGTTCAGGCGTCAGCTATTTTGAAATCGAGCCAAATAATGATTTATACCAGCGCATGCTCGATTCCGAATCTATTTGCGTGTATATCCCAAGCGGTTTCCAAGACACTTCTGTTGAATTAATTGCAGTCATGAACGGGTGATTCAGATGAATATGACAAATAATGCGCCTTCCCTGTTCGATGATGGTCAAATCGGGATGGGTATGGCGCCTGCATTGGCGGAAACTAAATTAGTTAATACTGCTAACTTAGTCGATTTACTGCATGACGGTTTTTATATTGTTTTTTTATTGAAAAACCAATATGTCCCATCCTCAGCCGAAAGCTTCAGAGATAAAATTTTAAATTTGCTGAACCGTTTTGAAAGTCAGGCTAAAAAATTGCAGTTCAGCCATGATGATATTCAAGATGCCAAGTATGCATTTTGCGCGCTGCTGGATGAAACCATTGTGACACAGCAGGATGCACGCTTCTTTGATCTGCAAAATCATTGGATGATGTGTCCGCTGCAGTTAAGCTTATTTGGATCACAGCTTGCCGGTTATCGTTTTTTTGAAAAGCTCGATGAGATACGCGCCAAAGGTAAAGAACGTCTAGCTGCGCTTGAGGTTTATCATTACTGTATGCTGCTTGGATTTCATGGCAAGTACCGGATTGAATCTATTGAAAATCTGAATGTATTGGCCTCTCGTGTTGGTGATGAAATTGATTATTTAAAAGGCAAAAAGGCTTCTTTCTCGCCTTTTGCAGCTTTACCAGATCAGATTAAACATATTATTCATCGGGAACTGCCATTTTTTTGGATTGCTATTTTTTGGCTTATGTTCGCGTTAGCTTCTTTTGCAGGATTACGATATATGCTTGCAAATCAGGAAAATAAAGCCTTTCAGCAATATCAAAATATCATTTCAGTTCCGGCGGAACAGGCATATATTACGATTCATTTACCTTAAGAATAATAAAAATGGCCAACGAAAAATATAATACAGTACGCATACTGCAATCGACTAAAAAAAATAATTTGTCTGCAGCGGCTTATGGCGCGATAGGTTTTTTTGCCGGGATGGCATTTCTTGCGATTCTAGTCTGCCTTTATTTGAATGTTCAAAACCAGAAAATTGGCAGGACGGCGCAAGTTCTAACATCTGGAGAAGATACAGAGATTAATGATGCAGCTGCTCCAGATGTCTCTAAACATGGAGAAAGTTTGGCGCCTGAAACCAATCAGGCTTTACAGAAAAACAAAAATTTCAATCCTGCAGAAGATGACAGTCAGCATTATGACGGAAATATTTTGAACGCATTTAAGCATCCAAAAACCAATGTGCCTGCTAGAAATTCAGGTTCGCCTTTTGCTAGTACACATCCTGTGCCGATTATTGCTCCTTCGGCAGCAAAAGCGTCACCTGCTGCAAAAATGAAGGCTTCGGCGCCACCTTTGCCTATGGCTAAAAGCACTGGGCCGGCTGTAAAAAGTGTTCCAGCCGCATTGGCTGAGCCTCCTGTATTTGATATACCTGCTCAATTAGATATTAAAACATCCAAACGTGTTAAAGAGCCTACAGTAGCGGCGCCTGTTGCCAATACTGCAGAACCTGCTCCAGTATCAAAAGCAGATGCGCCTGAAAAAGAAACTGCTGCAGTTTCATGATTATTCTGCTGCTGACCAGTTTTATCGTTATAACATTCATTATGGCGCTGCTGGTGTCTTATGAATTTCGAAACTGGCTGTGGCAGGTTTTACACAGCCTTATTCCGCGAAGCAAATCAAAACTGCAGGCAGCTAAAAATTTTGCTTATCATTTTAATGATGCAGCTTCAGCAAATAATATTCAGTCGCATTGGCATTTACAGCAATGGTGGATTTTGATTGCTGCAATTTTTTTATTTTCTAGCGTGTTGCTGTATGCTTTTACTCGTCCTATTACCGCTTCGACTATAGAGGCAGACTATTTAAGAAAAACGGACCCGCAAATTTACGCTATGCTTGATGGACAAATGCTCGATGCCCCGCCGGAAGTGGATGAAACGCTAGTGCAAGATGCAATTTCCGATGCCTTGGCTTTTGAAAACACTGCTCCGACAATAAGCGCTTCTCAAATTGGGCCTGTATTTGATGCCAATGTGCAGAATGAAAATTTCGATTTTGCTCATCATGATTTGGCTTCTGCAGACCGCAAATGGGATAAAATTAATCCGCGTTATAAACAGCGTTTGCTGATGGTGTTCAAAATTATGCGTGAGCGATTTGGCTATGAAATGGTATTGCTGGAAGGTTACCGCAGTCCAGAACGCCAAAATAATTTAGCAAAGAATATCAATACTACCCGTGCGTTTGGCTACCAAAGCTATCATCAGTTTGGCCTGGCTGCAGATGTTGCATTTAAACGTAATGGTAAAGTGGTCATTTCTGAACGCGATCCTTGGGCGATGCGCGGTTATCAGCTGTATGGTGAAACTGCAGAATCGGTCGGTTTGACTTGGGGCGGCCGCTGGAAATCAATTCAAGATTATGGGCATACGGAATACAGAATGCCAGGCTTGAAGAAAAACCGTGAAATGGCAGAACAGCTGACTTCTGAAGGTCAGCTGCAGGCTTCAAATATTTCCCAGCAGCCTTAAGTGATTCTGGCAAAATTTAATTAATGCTTTAAAACAGGTCTATCTCGGCTTAAAGCGTTAAAGCCTGTATAGCTCAACAGTTACAGCCTATTAATTTTTGTCCGCTAAAAATGGCAGCAGCTGCTGCAGTACTGCAGGTGTTTTTTCTGCATGCAGCCAATGCCCTGCACCTTCAATAACCTCAATTTGAGCATGCGGGAATTGGCGAATGATTGCATTTTGATATTCCTGCTTTTCGACATAGAGGGAATTTCCGCCACGTAAAAATAATGCAGGATGAGGCCATGCAGGTTGTTCATACCAATTTAAAATGTCTGAATAGCGCGAATACAGTGCATCAACGTTAAAAAGCCATTGTCCTTTTGAAAAGGATTTGAGCAAAAACTGAATCACCATATCTTCTGAAAGAAACTGTCTCATAATTTCTACAGCTTGCTGACGTGAATCAGGTTGCGCCTGTTGAACTGCAAAAAGAGCTTTAAAAATATGCTCGTGATGTTTTTGCTGATATGCAACTGGCGCCATATCCAACACGGCCAATTTGCTTAAGCGCTTTGGTGCAGCAGAGGCC
This sequence comes from Acinetobacter sp., assembly GCA_030152275.1. Taxonomy (GTDB): domain Bacteria; phylum Pseudomonadota; class Gammaproteobacteria; order Pseudomonadales; family Moraxellaceae; genus Acinetobacter. Next base: position 24,606 of record JASLHF010000173.1, read on the forward strand.
AAATGCATGGCAATTTTTCCGCCCATTGAATGACCCACTGCGCAAAAAGATTCTATTCCCGCATCATCTAAAGTTTCTAAAATATCCTGCGCCATCACAGCATAATTCATTTCTGGACTATGGCCTGATTTCCCATGATTGCGCACATCAACCTGTACAGTACTGTGTGTTTCGGCAAATGCTCGGGCTAACATCCCTAAATTACTGAGGCTGCCGAAAAGGCCGTGAATAAATACAACCGGAATCTGGGTACTGTCTGAATGAGAATGAAGCTCATAATTTAAGATCATTGAATTACAGCGTTTATTTAAAATATTGACTTATGTTGGTTGTTTGGGGAAATTTAATCAATTGCTTTTTATTTTAAAATATTTTTTTGCTTAGGCTATTTTGTGTGTGTAATAAAAATAGCGCTGGATGCATTCATCCAGCGCTTTATCTGTCTCAGTGTTTTTAACACTATTTTGTAAAATAATTGAGAGGTAATTTTAAATAGCTTACACCGTTGCTTTCAGGTTTTGGCATACGCCCTGCATCCATATTGATTTGAATCGCCGGCAAGATTAGTTTTGGCATATTTAATCCTGCATCCCGTTGATTGCGCATCTCAATAAATTGCGTCTTGCCAATGCCATCATGAATGTGAATATTCCCCTGTTTTTGCGCGAGAATTGTCGTTTCGTAAAAATACTGTTGACGATTTTCAGGCAAATAATCATGGCATAAAAAAACGTGAGTATCGTCTGGCAACTTGTACAGTTCTTGGACTGAATCATATAGCACAGCGGCACTGCCCTTTGGAAAATCACAGCGCGCTGTGCCATAGTCAGGCATGAATAGTGTATCTCCCACAAATACGGCATTGCCAATGACATAGCTTAAGCATGCTGGCGTATGACCTGGCGTAGGAATATTGTATGCTTGCAGCTCACCAATACTAAAAGTTTCATGGTCTTCAAATAGATAATCAAATATTTGATTAGAATTAAAATATTTGCTGTCTAAATGATAAATTTCACTAAAAGTCTGCTGTACTCCTGAAATTTTTTGGCTAATCGCAATTTTCCCGCCAGCCTGCTCTTTTATGTATTGGGCTGCAGTTAAATGGTCTGCATGTACATGAGTTTCTAATATCCATTCTATGCTTAGGCTATTTTGATCAATATATGCCAAAATTTTGTCAGCATGCTGGGTCGATGTCACAGCTGATGCTGCATCATAGTCCAGCACACTGTCGATGACAGCACATTTTCCGGTTTTTGGGTCAGAAGCAACGTAACTGAAGGTATTGGTATTTTCATCAAAAAACGCTTGAATTAAAGCCTTATTGCTCATTTTACCCCTCCACTCCAAATGCGGTGCAGCAAGACACCGGCAAACATCGCGGCCAAAAAGTAAAGCGCTTGGTAATAGCCCAGGCCAATGAGAGTAAAGCTTGGCGCTGGACAAATTCCTGCAATCCCCCAGCCTATTCCGAATATACAGCTGCCTGCAATCAATTTAGTACCTAAAGAACTATTCTTTGGTAAATCAATCTGCTCACCGTATATTGTTTTCACTTCGGGATGACGTACAGCGCGTTGAAAAGGTATAAACGCAACACAAATTGCGCCTCCCATTACAAAAGCTAAAGTTGGGTCCCATGTACCAGTAATATCTAAAAAGTTGAGTACTTTTTCTGGATTAGCCATACCAGAAACCATTAGGCCGACCGCAAAAATACCGCCAAAAATAAATGCTAGAAAATTTTTCATGCCGCGCCTCCCAATACATGACGCATTACAAACACAGTCAGCATACCAGCAGCCATAAATATCATGGTCGCAGTTAACGAGCGTTTTGATAGGCGGCTAATACCGCAAATGCCGTGTCCGCTGGTACAGCCTGAACCCAAACGCGTACCAAAGCCAACCAGCACACCTGCGATGACCATCATCCAAGGACTGGCATTTACATGAATATCCGGTTGAATAAATAAGCCGTAAATAAAAGGCACTACAAATAGTCCCAGCAAGAACCAGAATGCAGGACGCTGAAACAGTTGATTTGTATTGAACATTTGCCCTATTAGTCCGCTAATTCCTGCTATTTTGCCATGTATGTATAAATAGCCAACAGCGGAAATACCCAGCAATGTACCGCCGAAAAACGCCATGATGAAATCATGCACGGTCAGATCACCCTATAAACATTATATGTTTTTATAATATGTTCTTTTGAGTAAATTTCAAGTGCTATTTGTCCCATTATGTTTGTTTAGAGTTACTCAGATTCATTGATTCTATTTAACCACATAAGGTAACTTTTTAAGACGATGATTATATAGATGATTTTTTGTTCATGATGTAGATCATTAAATGCCTCGTTATAGCAAATCCAAACAATATTATTTATTTTAATTTAACAATATAAAAATAATACTGAATATATCCCCGAGGATTTTTTGACTTCAAACTTTTTTACTAAGATATACTTCATAATTTTGCAGTATTGAATGTTTTTAGACCACTGACCCTATAGCCAATTATGAGAACACATAAGAACGTGGAAAATCGTATTTCAAACTGAAATACACAAGCAAAATCACTCTTCAAAATCTTTTAGTACTTTTTCTGCAAACCATTTTGGCATTACTTTTAGGCTCTGGTTCATTTTTAAGATTTCTGCAGACTCAATTTCCGCAATAAATGAGGCAATTTGACCATCAGCTGAATTATCAAAGATATATGTGCGGTCGGCGGCTTCTACTGCCTGCATCAATAAATCCATGCTGCGCTGATAGCGTTCTATGATTTTATGCTCCGGCACACCATGTCCGCCTGTAGCAACCCGATACTGCACACGTGCAATATTAATCATAGGGTCAACCGTTGATACAAAATACAAGTAAGTACGGTACCCTTGGCGTTTGGCTTCTTTTAAAAATTCAACTTTGGAGATATGCGACATTACCGTTTCAAAGGTAAAGTTGATTTTTAATTCCAAAAATTTCAAGCGGATATAATCAATAATTCTTGCGCATAGGTAGGAATCAATTTCACTGTGTTCAAACTGAATGGTGCTTTGATCTAATACAATAGGCGCTTTGGCCAGCAAGGGCGTATATGCGCCTGCTTTTGGGCGCTTTTTCTGCATTAAAAATGCAGCCAGCTGCTGCGCATTTAGTTCTGGATGATAGCTGTTTAAATCTAGGCATGGGCTTTGCTTTAATGCCTGCTCGAGTTCATCTGCATTTAAATATGCCCCAATATGCTGGGGCAATAAATATTCTTTAACTGTGCTTTTTCCGGAGCCGTTAGGACCCGCAAACATTCGAATACGAGGCTGTCGGGGTGGCATGCGTTAAACAGTTTCCTCAATTTTTTTTCTGCGCTTTAATACTTTGGGTAAATGTCCGGCAGCAACATAAGCTTGCGACAAATCTTTTACAGCAGTTTCTGTGCCATTTTTAGCGCGGCGCATGAGCTGTAAATTTTTAGCATAAACCACTTCAGAAGATGCGCACGCACGCTCAAATGCATGACGAAATGCATGAACTGCAAGCTTCGGAATCATGTCATCCTCATACTTGCCTGCTTTGATAACCGGAGTATATGCTGTCATTCAGTCGCTCCTGAAATTGAACATGCTGTGATATTGCTATCTTAGCATAATACACTGTTTTGTCTATTTATCCGGCAGTCACTTTTGCCTTAAGCGCTTTAACTCATGCATATAACATCCTATAGGTTCAGTGTTTCCAACATCAGATAGATTCAAAACTGCACCACCGCATCTAAAAAATTAATTTATTATTCAATTACATATATCATATATTTTAATATAAAGCGGATTGTTCATTCTGAATTGACAGCCGCTTAGATTGCCCGAAGCAAAATTCAAACCGGATAAATCAAAACAGTATTCTATTACATCAAAGCTATAATTTTATAAGAACCGTTTCAAACGGAACGAATGCATCCCAACGGAAAGCCTGCCGAACTGGCTGTATGCAGGAAGCAGCATTTTCCGGACACAGCACTTGCATCAAACTGTTATGCCTATTTATTTCTGCTATAGCTCCATACTAGTACGAATAGTACGGCTATAAGATCTTATTCAGCCCATACAAAGCTAAAAATAGATAGGCTTTTGAAATACATAACGGCACATTAAGAGCATTTAACTGTAGGGCAATTAATACATTCTTGCGGACGTTTATCTGGGCGGTTCAAAAGGCTTTTCCAGCTGGATCAGCGTTAAAAAAGCTATGGCGCAGTCAGGGATACTGGCCATATGCTCTTTAATAGAATTGATATTAAGCCACCGGGGTTATCATTGTTGGCCTTTTTTATATCATTTTCTGACAATATAGATTTTTAATATTTTCAAATCCAACTATTGCGTATAGAACTAGGCATGCACATACGTTCACGCCTTCTATGCCGAAATCAGAAATAAGGCTCTATGCAGAGCCTTTTATAATAAAGCAATAAATTGCTTAGGCTATTTAGACGTTTTGCCAGCGCAAAAAACTGCCGATGTCATACCGGATTTCGTCAGGCTCGCTTGCTGCCGGTCTAAATACCTTTGAGCCGCCATGAGCATCACTGGCGCAAGTTCAAGCTGAATATTCTCTTGCGACAGTTTAGCAATCTGTTCATAGGCGTTTAAGCGGTCGCAAAATGCCTGACTTTGCACAGCGCCATCCGCCTGAGCGCTGTGCTCTTCTAATATGCTTTTGGTTTGATTGACGATATCCGTATATTGCTGGATTTTCGCATCATAGGCCTGCTGTGTCAGTGTTTCAGCCTTGGCCGGCTGCCAAATCCAAATGGTCGAGAATACTGCAAAAGCCAGAACGCTAAGCTTCATCGCCTTCTTTCCATACATCTTCATAATCATCCGAATCAATCATAAAGCGGTAGCCTGTGTCTAAAGCTAAATACGGCAATGCATCTGGAAATTCTTTATCTAAGGCTTTAACAGTAATGATTTCAAAAAACTCTTCACCTTCCCCCAGCTCACCGCCATAAATAAACCAGGACACCTTATTTTCATCAGGCGCTTTACGTAAGCCCACTATCGGCTCTTTATTTAAGGTATGCAATGCGATGGCTACAACATCATCTTCTTTTACTGGAAGATAGGCAGAACCAAATTCTTCGCAGACTAATTTTTGTTCTTCAATCAGTTCTTTATCCAGCATATTTAGGGTCATCAGATAATCAATAATGGAGCCATTGTAGCTGACAGCCGTGCCAATCGTGCACTGTTTTTGCATGAATTTTTTATTTCGGCCCACTGAGCGGTGTTCAAGGAGAGACTCTGTACTCTATCGCCCATCAGCGCAATTAAAAGACTTAGGAATAAAATGGATAAATCGGCACCATGTTTCACTGGAACAGTGCTGTTGATTTCAAGTTGATTCCGCTATCTTGATGAGGCAGATATATAAACTCTCCCATACTACTTTTATAATGTGTATGGGAGAGTTTTTTCATTTTTTACAACAATTTAAGTAATTAAATACCCTCTGATGCTTAAAGCTATTTCAGATCCTCCACCAATGCAGGATAGATGGCCCCATCCACATCCATTTCAGTGGTGTAAATACCATTTGCGACGTTAAATTTGTTCACGTGATAGCTTGAACCATAAATCGAGTCAAAACCATTACCCTTTACAAAGGCCTTTTTATTGGCGTCTAAATCCAGTAAATGGGTACCGCCAATAAATTGCTCATAGGCTTTCGGATCAACCCCGACCTTATTCGCCATAATTTTGACAGCTTCATCATGCGTTGCCGGATCATTAATAAATTTCACGGTTTTATCCCACACTTGAATGATCTTTTTCCATTCTTCTTTATGTGCAGATAAATGTGTCATATTCACTGTCAAAGTATCGTAAATAAGCCCCGGCTTATCTTTAGAACTGAAAATAATTTTTGAACCTGCAACTGATTTAAGCGCCTGATTGGCTATAGGCTGCCATACTGCGATTGCGGATATATCTGGGCTGGCGAAAACCTGCGGCAGCTCATTGGTCATGGTATTGACCAATTTGACATCATTCATGCTGACTTTTGCATCGGTCAATGCCGTAGACAGCAATAGATGGTCAACCAAACCTTTTTCTGTGGCAATATTTCTACCTTTCAGATCATTGATGCTATTGATGCCTTCTTTAGCAATAATTACGTCATTGCCGGCAGAATAATCGGTTGCCATAATCATGATGCCTTTGGTACCGCCGGAAGCAATCACCAAATTATCACCATTCGAAACAGACACAGCATCGAGTTGATTGGCTGAAAAAGCATTGATTGAGGCTGAATAATCGAACCATTTAAAATCAACATTGACGCCTGCGTCTTTTAAGAAGCCTTTTTCAATTGCCACTTGCCAAGCTACCCAACCCGGCCAGTCGCTATAGCCAATAGTAATTGGCGTACTGTTGACACTGCCTTGTGCTTTATCACTTGGCTCAGGTATTTTGGCAGTATTGTCACAGCCGCTCAATAAAATGGCGCAGCATACGGATGCGGATAAACATGCTTTTTTGATCATTGAACAACTTCCCCTATACAGTTACATTCAAATTTTGTATTGGTGCCTTGAATCGATTTGATGTAGTCGCGCCAGCCACCAAAATGACTAATATCTGTGGCGTCTTCCAAAGCGTATGCTTCGCAAATGAAGCCTTTTACCCAAGTTCCATCAGCAAGTTCAACATTTCCTATGCCCAAAGGTGCAGGAACTTCAGCCACGATGTCACCAAAACAGGCAGCAGGAATATCCCAAACTTCAAGCTCAATGGCCTGCCCGCCTTTGACTGTGCGTTGTAAGCCCGGTTTCGGTGGCGTGGTATTTTTAAGGGCAAAAAGTGTGTACTGTGCTGTGGTTTTGGTCTTTTGCAATAACGTTCCGCCACGTGTAGTGAGCTGAAAATTGAGTGGCATACCCGTTAAATGCGCGCCAACCACAGCCAACTTGACCGTATGCGATGACGTGATCGCGGCTGCATTCTCGGATGAAGTGTCAGATTCAGACTCACACTCAGACACGGATTCAATTTTTTTATCTGAAGTCCCTAACGCTAAATTCACTTCCGCTTGCCAAGTTTGAGCAAAGTTCGCCAAAGCCTGATCCATCCATGCGGCTGCAATAAAGGTCACACCGCTTGGTAAGCCATCGGCACGAATGGTATTGGGTACTGCAATGGCAGATAAATCGGCGAAATTCACAAAATTGGTGTACGCCCCCATATGGCTGTTTTTCAGCAATGGATCAGCTTCAACTTCAGCAATTTTATAAATGGTTGGTGCGGTAGGCACCATCAGTGCATCAAATGGCGCTAAGCTTTGATTAATCACACGGGCTAATTTGGCGCGGTGATATTCGGCCTGCATGGCAGCAACCGCATCGAAACCATCAGCTTGAGCAATAATTTGCGCAATGACCGGATGCGCCTGTTCACGCGACACCATTTTTTCCACTGCATAGGTACGTTCCGCCACCCATGCATCGTTATACAGTGCCGCAGCCAATTCATTGAACGCGCTAAAATCAATAGCTTCAACGCTGTACCCCAAGTCCTCTAAACGTGAGATCGCCAAGGCAAAAGCATCTGCTGAGGCGGTATCACCATAAAATTCAAGCTGTTTTGGTATCGCAATTTTGCCTTTAGAAAATTGTGTCGGCACAGTACGCGGATGCTGCCGTGAATAGTCATCTGTTGCATCAAAACCTTGCATCATTTGCGCCACTTGCCATGCGTCTGAGGCCGTTAAGGCAAATACCGAAATGACGTCTAAAGTTCGGCATGCAGGGATTAAACCCGTCGTTGAAAACCAACCTTTGGTGGGTTTTAAACCGACAATATTGTTATGTCCTGCGGGCACGCGACCAGAGCCTGCCGTATCTGTGCCAAGTGAAAATGGCACTTGACCATTGGCAACACTTACCGCAGAGCCCGAACTTGAGCCGCCACTGATATATTCAGGATTAAAGCTGTTTTTGACTGCACCATAGGGTGAACGTACACCCACCAGACCTGTAGCAAATTGATCAAGATTGGTTTTACCCACCACAATGGCGCCTGCAGCTTTAAGTTTTGCCACCACCGTTGCATCTTGCTGAGCTAAATATTGGGCTTCTTTACATGCGGCTGTGGTATAAAAACCGGCAACATCAATATTGTCTTTCACCGCAAATGGAATACCGTATAAAGGCAGGTCTTCAGTACTGAGTGCTTTTAAAGCATCGATTTGCATTTGAATCTGTTCATTCGACGCAATACTGATCCATGCATGATCCTCATTGGGTAATAATGCTGCGGCATAGGCTTTAAGATCATCTAATTGAATCTGACCCGCTTGATACGCATCTCGCCAATCCTGAATCGTCCATAGCTTTGTCATCAGGCAACTCCTGTATTTCGTTGAATATTCTGTTGAATGGGCGGCATGACGGCATCCATCATTTCTAAATGCCCTTTAACCACGCCCTTAAGTGCAATAAATTGCTGGCTAATCTGCCTTAACTCACTGCTTTTACCTTGCATCAACATCACTTCCATAACTTTGTTGTCATCCAGCTGAATATGCAGCGAGCTAATCACTTGAGTTAAAAATTGCTGCTGTAAATCGAGTAAATGAGTACGCAAGGGTTTAAAAGCTGCGTCGTATAACAGGGTTAATGTGCCGACCATCACTTCATTTAAAATGGCCTGCTCCGCAATCAAATGCTTATTAATCATGTCGACAATCGCCTGTGAACGGCTTTCATAGTGCTGATCGACAATTTTTTGATCCAAAGCACTCAACGTAATTTCTGGCACTGTCACACTGATGCGTGCCAATTTTTGTTTAGGCACGTTTAATCTCCGAATTTGTGATTCTGTTTGATGTATAGACCTGCACGCACGCTAAAAAGTTCAATCAAGAACCGTTTCAACGGATGCATTGCTTTCTGTTTGTTATGAGCAGCGTTCATGTGCATCTCCTATTTCATGTGTATAAATAATACGAATCGTAAAATTTGTATTACCTGAACAATAAAATGCAGAATGCATGCCAACATGAGAAGGCAAAAATCAGTGCTTTATCTTTTTAAATAGCATTTTTATGCTTAATAAGTGTGCGAATTTACATTTGGTGCGCTGTCTTGGCACTGCGGATTTAGATAAAGGAGAAATGGAAATAGAAAACAGCTTCGGTGCAACAAGCGAAATGTACAGACCCGCGCAATCATGTGTGATTACTTATGATTAAAAACAAACTCAATAAAATGAATTAACTCAACACATACAGCTTGCAATAAATACCTTACAGCACAACTCCTGCATCACTTTTGGTGCTTTTATAAAGCTTTAAAATAGTTGAATATCGAGCTTTGCTGACTGCTTATTTTTGTATTAACACATAAAATGAATCTTTAAAAAAAATTCAATATCAAAAACTTACTTAGTCTAAAATCATATTTTTGATTAATGCTTTTTTATTTTTGAGTGATATCTAAGCCACAATGAACTGTAGATTCAGACAGCTTTGATGCTTAACATTTTGAACACTGATAAGATATTGCACACCATAAAAATACAGCGCAAAATTTAATCTGAAATCGGGTTCTAGAAATCCAAGGATTGACCATGAAATATTTTGCATGTGCGAACTGCGATCATCAAATTTTTTTTGAACATACGCATTGTGAACATTGCCATGTAAAATTAGGTTATGTGTCTTGTTTGAAAACCATTCTGTGTTTCAAACCCATTGATCAAACCTTGTGGCAAACCATTTCTGCTCAGTCGGATTTAGACTTAGAACAAAGCGCTAAATTATATAAGCCTTGCTATAACTACAGCCATTACAACGCTTGTAACTGGATGCTCCCTGCGGATGATCCTGAAATTTACTGTCTGTCCTGTCAGCTTACGCATACCATTCCCCAGATTGATGTCGATGATAATCTCATTTATTGGCAGCGCATTGAAAAAGCCAAACGTCGGTTTTTATATTTAGCACAGCGCATGAATATGATGCCTCTGCCTAAACGGGATGATAATGACCGTTTTGGACTGCGCTATAATTTTCTGATGCCGATTAATGGTCATCCTGTGATGACCGGTCATTCTGAAGGGATAATTACCCTAAACGCCAGTGAAGCTGATGTGGTTTATCGGGAAACAACCCGTGTCGAAATGGGTGAAAACTATAGAACATTATTGGGGCATTTTCGTCATGAAAGCGGGCATCATTATTTTGACATCATGTCGCAGTTACATCCTGAGCTATTAGCAGAATTCAGATTTTACTTTGGCGATGAGCGTCAAGATTATGGCATGGCACTAAAAAAACACTATGAAGAAGGCCCACCAGAGGATTGGCAAGACTCATTTATTAGCAGTTATGCCACCACACATCCTTGGGAAGATTGGGCAGAAACATGGTCGCACTATCTACACATGATGGATACTTTAGAAACGGCTTATTTTGCCGGACTGCGTGTTGACGGTAACGGTACAACCTTAAATTCGATGGAATTTAAAGAGTGCCCTATTGGCGGCATAGACTTTGAGCATATCTTAGAAAACTGGCAAACGCTGACCTTTAATTTAAATGCTTTAAACCGCAGTATGGGTCTGGAAGATGCTTATCCGTTTAAACTCAGTGAAAAAGTTAAAGATAAGCTGCGTTTTATTCATCGGCATGTTTTAGAGAAAGCTTTTGCGTCGCAATTGAAAACGCATAAGGAGCTGAGTGGTGTTTAAAGACTTGTTTTAAAGTTTTAAATTAGCGCCATCAAATTTTTAATGGCGGTTTTTGCGAACCCGAGCGTGTAACTCATCAATACTTAGCTTTATGGTTTCTTTTGTTTGATGATTTCTTCAGTTTTGGCTTTTTCGGCTAGTTTTAGCAGTTCTTCGTCTTGCATCATATCTACAGCAATTTTCAGAATACGCGCTCGGCTGTCAGTTGAACGGCTTGCCAAAAGTTCTTGTAATGTTTTCATATATTACAAACTCCAAATTGGATGCTTTTCCCATGCATTAGGAAAACCCAAAGCGAATCGATAATTTTCATCTTGCAAAATCGGTCTTAAAAGTTGGTTGATCTGTAGACACCATTCTGAATCAAAACCTGTGGGTCTGAGTAAAGTTTTGAAGATTAACAGCACATAGAAAACTCGTTTATAAGTCACTAAATTTAAAGTATAAATACCGCCAAGGTTGCGTGGACTTCCGAGGAAGAACTAAGCGTGGATGGATAATATTGTTCATCTTGTCGATGTCCTAGATATTTAAACAGTAGTTAAATTGGTCTAATACTCATTTTTAACGATTCAAAACATTTTCAATGTGACAATTCAATGTATCTAAAGTATCTATAATTTTATCTAATATGAAATCTAATGCTTTTCCATAACCATCTTGAACTGAAGAAGAATCAAAACCCAATTTCCTTAGATGTTCTAATGCTTCACCAACTGATTCGTGGGCTTCTGCATTTCTTAAATCATTATTTACAAATAAGGGTGCCATATTCGTATTGCTTGCTAGTGTATCAAAATCTATGGAGTAACCGATAAAAGTTTCTTTTGATTCATGATCATTATCAAGTTTTTCCACTAAGTTTAATAAAACTTGTAATAGCTTCAAAGTTTTTAAATCATTAATTTTTTTTCTTTCTACTCCAATTTTTACTAACAATGTTTTTATACTTCCTGGTTTCACTCTCATTAAGATTTCGTTAATTGTTTTACATCTGCTCAAGAAATCTTGTTCGTACATGTTAATAGGTGCGACTTGGTATAATTTTGTAAAAATAGGAAATGCTCTAAAACCTTCATTTTCATAATTATCAATAACATACTCTGAAAAATTATACGGATTATAATTACTTGTAAGCAGTCTTTCTATTTCAGCTAAATTGTTTGTTAACCTACATATTTGTATTAAAAATCTTTCAGATTTTTTCACAATATGTTCTTCACCCAAATTTAATTGAGAAAGTTCAGAATCACTTATTGCATACTGATATAAATGAAATATTTCTTCATCAGGTACGTTTTTATATAACTCATACAAAGATACTCTGACTAAGTTACGACCTTCTCTTAAACAATTTTGAAATGACCATTGACCTTTGTATGAAGGTGAACAATAAAAATTATCTCCAAATTGCTTAAATGGTATTGCCTCATACAATGGATCTTTTTCATATTTTTCTAAAAACTCATCTTTTACGTAAACAAACTTCCTAATCGCAAAATTTCTAAGTTCTTCATTCGTATAAGGTCTACTTTGATCCGGCCATATTAACTGATCTGCACTAGTTGAATTACATCTATTCGGTTCAACCCCAAGCGTTACAGCATGAAGCTGAATCAATATTCTGTTCTTGATACGGCGGATGCAAAGTTCACCCCAATTAGATATGTTTTTATTATAATGATCATCATTTCCTAGTAGCTGATTTAATTCCTCTGTTTCTCCAATATAGCTTTCGTAAAAGAACACTCTAAAACCATAGCAATTTCTCATCCATAGAAAATTTCTTAAATAATCATTTCTCATCGTCCATTTTATATTTTTAGACTGAGTAAACTCATACTCACAAGCTACATCACCACTAGCAACATTTAATAAAGGGGCTGACAGATCATCATAAATAACTTGTTGATCAGCATTACCAATTAACCGAGGAGTTAACCCCAAAGTCATCCATACTTTTTCAGCTAGGTTATAACTGTACCTTGCCCCATCCCCCCATGAAGCGACGATATAATCGTAGCCTGAAACATCTAATTTTATATGAGCTAACCCACCTTTATTATCTACATTTGGGGTACCTTCTTTAACCAGTCCAGTTATTGTTTCAGCAAAGACAGAAATATTTGATAAATCTTTTTCTGGAATACAAGCCATCAACATATGAACGTATTCATATCCGTCCTCATACTGATTTTTTACAAACCTTGACGCAACCTCAATTTCAGCTGAGTGATTCTCAATAGATTCTAAACGTAATAATTTTTGAAGACGTTTAGGTAAAGAATTAATTAATAAAGGGAAATCATTTTGGTAATCAAACATATATCTTATAATTCATTTAACTTAATTGATTACACATATATAAATAAAAAAGGGAGTAAAAACTACTCCCTAATCTTAAAAAATTACTTTAAGCCACTGGCGCTAACGTAAACAACACCTGCCCCGTTTTCACCGTTTGCCCTTTTTCAATAGTAATGGCATCTACACGCATACGTTCAGGCGCAACAATTGGAATTTCAATTTTCATGGCTTCAATCACGGCTAAAGTTGCGCCTTCTTCCACAATATCGCCCGATTGACATTCAATTTTCCAGATTGAACCCGGCATATGAGATTCCACTGCACAGCCGCCTTCAGGCACTTCAACGCCTTCACCATCATCCACAGCATCTAGGCTTTCAGAAACATATTCTGCCAGCCCAGCTTCATGCCAGCGTTTACGTTCTGCATCAAAGTTGGCTTGTTGCACTTCTTTAAATGCCGAGATCGACTCTTGGTTGTCGTTTAAGAAATCGTTGTATTCTTTGAGGTTCAATACACCTTCTTCAATACGCAATTTTAAACGGCCTGCTTTAAAGTCCTCACGCATCTGCATGAGTTCAGACTCAGACACTTCATAAAACTTAATTTGGTCAAAAAAACGTAATAACCACGGCATGCCTTGTTCAAAGTCTGGGTTCTTACGGTAGCGTGACCACATTTGCGAGGTACGACCGACAAACTGATATCCGCCTGGGCCTTCCATACCGTATACACACATATACGCACCGCCAATACCCACGGCATTTTCAGGTGTCCAAGTGCGTGCAGGGTTGTATTTGGTGGTGACCAAACGCTGACGCGGATCAAGCGGTGTAGCAACAGGCGCACCTAAGTACACATCGCCCAAGCCCATGACCAAATAACTCGCGTTATAGACCACATCTTTCACGGCTTGTTTGTCTTTTAAGCCATTAATACGGCGGATAAATTCGATATTATCCGGACACCACGGCGCATCCGGTCGTACCGTTTGCATATAACGCTCAGTCGCTAACTGAGTTTGTGAATCTTCCCAGGCCAGTGGCAAATATACGGTACGCGATGGCACTTGCATTTGTGTCACATCCGGCAGGCGTTCTTCAGCCACTTGCAGTAAACGCAATAAATCAATTTGATCGAGCTGAGTCGAATCAAAATGGATTTGCAGTGAACGAATGCCCGGTGTCAGGTCAATAATGCCTTGAATATTTTGATCTTTCACCCATTGCATCAGCGCATGAATACGGAAACGCAGGTTTAAATCTAAAACCAATTCGCCATATTCTACCAACATATAGTTGTTGCCGGCAGGACGATAGACCACATCAGGCGTACCATTTTGACCTTTTAAGGTATCTAAAATGGCTGATTTTAAGGTGCTGATTTCAGGATAGAACGATTCATCAAAACTGACCGCTTGCGCATCTTCTGCACTTAATTGCGCATGATATTTTTCATTGAGCAATTTGGCTTGATGGTAGCTCACTGGGATAAACTTCACTTTATCGCCCGCTTTGAGTTGACCAAGTTTCCACAGTTCGGAATTGATCACCACCGCAGGACAAACAAAGCCGCCCAAACTTGGCCCATCTGGCCCGAGAATAATTGGCATATCCCCCGTGAAGTCAATCGCGCCAATCGCATAGGCATTGTCATGAATATTGGATGGATGCAGACCGGCTTCACCACCGTCCTGACGCGCCCATTCCGGTTTTGGCCCAATCAAACGGATACCGGTACGGCTAGAGTTAAAGTGAATTTCAAAGCTGTTGGCAAAGAAAGCGTCAATATCATTTTTGGTAAAGAAATCCGGCGCGCCATGCGGGCCATACATCACCGCAATTTCCCATTCATGACTGAATGTCGGAACTTGTTCCGGTGTCAGGGCTTTGACTTCATCAGATGTAAATGCAGTGATGGGCAGCATATCGCCAATCAGTAAATTACGCCCAGCATGACCGCCAAATTGACCTAAAGTAAAGGTCGCTTGTGAACCTAAATATTCAGGTACATTCAGACCGCCTTTAATGCCAATATAAGTACGGCAGCCTGTGGCAATCTTGCCGCATTTTAACACCTGACCTTTACGCACATTCACGGTTTGCCACATTGGCACGGCTGTACCATCCAAAGTCGATAGCATGTCACCACCGGCAAGCACAATTTGGCTGTCACAGTGGAATTTTAAGCTTGGGCCTTGCAAGGTACATTCCAAACCTGCGGTATTTGGCGCATTGCCAAGCAACTGGTTGGCGACATTTAAAGATAGTGGATCAATCGCACCTGATGGCGGAACACCGACATCCCAATAACCCAAACGCCCTGTGACATCTTGCACCGCAGTTTGAATACCGGCTTGCAGCACTTCAATCTTTTGAGTTTTCCATTCAAAAGTATTTAAAAAACGTGTGGTTTGCGTGCCGGCTTTAAATACTTCGCCATCCACAATGTTTTGCAGATATTCAAGATTGGTTTCAATACCAGCCACTTGCGTTTTTGCTAGCGTGTCGGTCATGGCTTGAATGGCAGATTCACGATCTGCCGCTGTGACAATGATTTTGGCAATCATCGGGTCATAGAAGGATGATACGTTTGAACCTGTTTCGACCCATGTTTCATTACGCGCATTGGCATCAAATTCAACATGCGTCAGCAAACCTGCACTCGGTTGGAAGTTTTTAATCGGATCTTCTGCATAAAGACGCACTTGAATCGAATGGCCTTTAGACTGCAATTTTGCTGTTGGAGCAACCCAATCACCACTGCCTAAAGTTACCATCCATTCAACTAAATCTACACCAAAGACTTGCTCAGTCACGCCATGTTCAACTTGCAGACGGGTATTCACTTCCAAGAAATAGAATTCTTGTGTATCGGTATCCATGACAAATTCAACCGTGCCTGCAGAACGGTAATTCACCGATTGCATCAGCTGAATGGCTACATTTTGCAGATAAGCACGTTGCGTATCATTCAAATGCGGTGCAGGTGTTTCCTCAATCACTTTTTGGTTGCGGCGCTGCACCGAACAATCACGTTCACCGAGTGCCAAAATTAAGCCCTTACCATCACCAAAGATTTGCACTTCAATATGACGCGCGTTTTGCACAAATTTTTCTAAATAAAGACCCGCATCTTTAAAGTTAGCTTGCGCGAGATACGACACGGTTGCGTAGGCATCTTTGAGTTCTTCGGCATTCCAGACCAAGCGCATGCCGATACCACCACCGCCAGCGGTACTTTTCAACATCACAGGATAGCCAATACGCTCTGCCTCTTTCAGCGCTTCGGCCTCATCTGCCACCAGTTGACTGCCCGGCAGTAGTGGAACATTGGCTTGAATCGCCAGTTCACGTGCAGTGTGTTTAAGGCCAAAAGCTTTCATTTGTCCCGCATTTGACCCTAAGAACACAATGCCTTCTGCTTCACACAGATTACAGAATTCGGCATTTTCAGACAGGAAACCATAACCCGGATGAATCGCTTGCGCCCCCGTTTGTTTGGCAACCTCTAAAATTTTATCGACATTTAAATAACTTTGGCTTGCCGGTGCATCACCAATCAACACCGCTTCATCCGCTAAAGTCACATGTAAAGAATCACGGTCGGCTTCTGAATACACCGCAACCGATTGAATGCCGAGTTTTTTTAAGCTACGGATGACACGACACGCAATTGCACCACGGTTGGCGATAAGTACTTTATTAAACATCGCTCATTACTCCTCGCCTTCACGGACAATCAGTTGAATTTTGGTTGGGTTGTAGGCATTACATGGGTTGTTCAGTTGCGGGCAATTGGAGATCAGCACGATTAAATCCATCTCAGCTTTAATCTCAACATATTTACCGGGTGCAGAAATACCATCATCAAACTTGAGATGACCGTCACTGGTCACAGGCACATTCATAAAGAAATTAATGTTTGGCCCAATATGGCGCACATTTAAAGCGTGTTTTTTGGCAATTGGATGCTGTGACAGCGCGATCATGAAATTGTTACGGCAGCTGTGCATTGGGTATTTATCTAAGCTATAACGCACCGTGTTGCTTTCACATGAACATGCGCCGCCTAAAGTGTCGTGGCGACCGCAGTTGTCATCAAAGATGGTCGCGATTTTATTGCCAAAGTTGGTATATAAGGTTGTGCCTTTCTCTAAATAAATTTGACGGTTCATCGCCAAAGTATCGGTGGCGCTATAACGTTCTTCCGGGTTTGAAGCGGAGATAAATAAGGTATCCACCGCTTGGTTTCCTTCTAGGTCGACAATACGGAAATATTGACCTTTTTTGACTTCGCACATCCAGGCTTCACCGGCAGGACATACTTCACTAAGCACTTCTTTTTCAAATTTCACTAAAGCTGTCATGTTGTATTCCCCCCAATTAAGCGCTTAATGCGTAATAACGATTATTATTTTGGAAAGCTCGCTGATTTTGCGGGCATGAATCACGACACACGTCGGTGTCGGCTAAAGGTAATGCTTTAAACAGTGACAATTGAATATCGGCAGGTGCATATTCAGTTGAATTATCTAAGGCATGGGGTGCGCTGGATAAAAACACCAAACAATCCATTTCAAAACGCAGTTCAATCACTTGATTGCTATTGTCTGAAGCCACGTATGACAAGTTGCCGTTGTCATCTGACGCAACTTTAGAAAACAGATTTAAGGTACTGCTTAAGTCGGTTGCCGATAGGCCAAATTTAGCCATCTCAAGCAATAAACTGTCTTTGCCGCTTCTGTACATGTCATTACGTGCATCTTGGAAAGTGTGTCTGCCAAATTGCGCTTCAATTTGCTGTGCAGTGCTTGGCGCGCAGAAAGCATCGTTCCAACCATGATCATCTTTGACAATGGAAACCATCGCACGCCCTAAATCAGACGCTAAAATATGCCCTGTACTTAAAAACGCAGTGTGTTGGCCTTTTAAGCTGTCTGGCATGTTATAGGCTTCAAGCTTGTCTTCGCTATTCACACAATACAAGAACACATTGGCATGCTCACCAAGAGCTTTCAGCTGTAACACTGCACCACGCTGAATACGTGCAGACCAGTGATGTCCGCCCGGCAAAAGTTCAGTCCAAAGTTCGTGGTTGTTATGGTAATTATTGTCTATTGCGCCCATCTGCATGACCTCTCTAAGGTTTTCCTATTGCTAGGTATTTGCCAACCTCCCGGGCTTTTATCCCTCCGTGCAGCTTGTTTTTTTCAAAACCAAGCCGTGAACTCTCGGTCGCAGACCTACATGAATGTTCATGTATCGGAACCCTAGATCACTTTGTCTATAGCTAGCTAAATGCAAAGGACATGCCAAAACAGTATTACGCTTTTGATTTATGGTAATACTGAATATTGATAAAGGACTGATATAACAAGGCTTTAATTGTTTTAATATGTCTATAAACTTTGAAATAAATGCATCATGATTGAGCCGACAAATAAAATCATGGCGCATTCATGTGATCTAAGAATGATGCATTGGCACTCAAGCGGTGCTGATGCACGCAGAAAGTGCAAATGCGCAGATGCAGAGAGTACAGATGATATCTGTAAGCGTATTTCATGATTCTATTTTTGATATTCAGCCTATTTTAGCAATGGTTTAGCTATGAGTTGTCTATTGTTTGGCTATTATTTTGAATTGCCACGCCAACGATATTGCTTCAACTTAAAGCAAACAACAATCTAAAAGCCTGAAAAATGGGCATCAAGCCCAAATAACCAATGTCGCAGCAATAACTACCCAAAACAGTCCCCAATGATCGCTTGCAACGAGTTTTTCTTTAAAAAAATAGACTGAAATAAGCAGGCTAAATAAGATTTCAATTTGCCCCAGTGTTGTCACCAAAGCCACGGACTGCACACTCATGGCAGTAAACCAGCCGAGTGAAGCTGCACAGCTGCAAAAACTGATCTTCGCAATAAGACTGGTGCGCTGGAACATTGCTGTAATGGTGGCGCGTTTAAAGATTCCAAGAAAAAACAATAGAGCTGCACATTGAATACCGGTGATGCTGAGCAATACCCATGCCGCGCGATGCAAATACGGCAGCATATCTAACTGCAAACTGGCTTGACGCACCAACAGCGAAGTAATGGCAAAACATAGACCGCTGGCGGTGCCAATCAGCAGCGTATTCCATGAGAATTTACTGTTCTGCAGTCCACCCTTACTCAGTAAGAAAATTGCAAAAGCGCCTAGAAATACCCCTGTCCATGCCAAAAGGCTTAAATGCTCACCCAATAACGCCACACCAATAATGGCTGCTAAAATCGCTTCGCTTTTAGCCAGTCCGACACCAATGGCATAATTTTTTTGTTTAAATAATTGAACCAGCAAAATGGTCGCCAAAATTTGGCTTAGCGCCGCAATCACGACAAAAAGCCAAAATTTAACATTAAAACTAACAATCTGCTGAACAGGATGCTGGCTATACAAATAGCTTAAATAGACACCTGCCAGCGGAAAAGCAAAGATGAAACGCGCCAAAGTCACGCCATAGGCATCTACAGTATGGCTCAGCTGTTTTTGAAAGGCATTGCGCCAAGCCTGCATAAATGCAGCTATTAAAGTAAAAAGTATCCAGCTGAGCGCCATAATATCTGCAATATCCTATAAGGTGCTGCAAATGTACTCCTTCCACATTTGCATTAGGGATAAGATAAGTGAAATTCAAATCATCTGCATAGAAAACATTCGCCCAGTTTGTTTTTTATTCATTTTTGATGTTACACCGCCATCACAGATATTGAACAAGCAGTCAAGTTTAGGCAGTGCAGAAATCATGCACAGCTCCATTTTAAATCTGAAGCGCAAGACATGCTTGACCAATTACATTGACAGCCCGACTTGGTTTCAATTTAGCTGGTCTATTATTCAGACCGTTTTTATTCTGCAGGTGCTTTGGTTCAATTATTCATATATGGCTAGGTTATAGGCCAAACTAAAGAAAAGCTTTTAATCTGCTGCAAAATTTGCTACATTTTGTTTTTGTTACATTTTCAAAAAATACTTACATTGCTTATGAAAGATAATGATTCAGCGATAGAAAAAGAAAAGCGTGGCGGCAAACGCGCCAATGCAGGACGTAAAGCGCAATATCAGGAAAAGACTGTGGTCATGCGTGTGCCTGAATCAAAAGTACTCGCCATCAAAGAATGGCTTAAGCCTATACCTAAAGATGACCGCAGCACGGCTGTGGATCTGACGCCTATACAATTCCGCACAACATTGCAGATCCCCTCGCCCTTAGAATCTGTAGCTGCCGGCTTTCCCTCTCCTGCACAGGATTATGCAGAAGAATTTATCGATTTAAACGAACATTTGGTGCATAACCCAGCCTCCACTTTTGTGCTTCGGGTCAATTCTTTTTCCATGAAAAATGCCGGTATTGATGCAGATGATCGAATTTTAATTGACCGCAGCTTAAGCGCCGAACATGGCGATATTGTCTTAGCGCTAATTAATAATGAATTTACAGT
>JASLHF010000242.1 GCA_030152275.1 Acinetobacter sp.
GGCGCTTCAAAATGTGTCTGAATGCCGGCATTGACCAGCGGAGAAGACTGCGCATAACTGCTGGCCACACGCGGTGCTGGCGATTCATCATCAACCAATAGATCATCTAAATCATCAAATGCAGTTTCAGCTGTTTTTACCGCCGCAATTGTTGCTGCCGGCGCAGCGGCGGAGAGCACGGAGGCGCTGGCAACGTTCGATGATAATGCTGCAGTTGATGGCAATGCTGCAGCGGAAGATGCTGTGCCGCTCAAACGCTGATTCAGCTCTGCTTCAAAAGCAGCGATATCATCCAGACCATCAGCAGGATCATCTTGCACGATGTGCAGGCCTGCGCCAGATGACGCGCCTGCAGGCGAATTAAACGGTGCATGGATATCTGAAGCAGTTTTACTGTTCGGAACAGCAGCCAGCAATTCATCAAAAATTTCGTCATCATCCCAATCCACATTTTTAACTGGCTGGGCTGTTTCCGGCACCTGCACCTGCGGTTTTACCACATGATCAAAATGTTCTGCAGGATGCTGCGGCTGATCTTCCTCCGCCGCTTTCAAAAGCGCGTCAATATCTTGTTTGTGACGCTGTCCGTCATCAGAATGCAGCGCGCGCCAAACTTCACCAGTTGCGACCACACGCTGACTGTCCTGCTCTAAACGATGGGCTTTTTCCAGCGTACGTTCAAGCTCCGCTTCATCCTCATCATCCAGTTCATGGAACTTCTCATAAGATGCGTTTAATTCTTTTTGCGCGATATCATCAAATAGGCGTTCAGCAGCGCGGTCACGTACCGCTGGATCAATTGGTGTTTCGCTATGTTCCGGCACATCAGTGACAGCCGCAGCTTTAAGCGGTGCAGGAGAAGCTTTTTTTTGCGTCGGGGCAGTACGGTCGAAGGCAGACTCAGACTCCGGCACATTGCGGTAGAATAAATCCTGCAAATAAGCCGGTGCGGCTTTTAGCGTCACCCACGTTTTATTCCATTTAATGCCAAACGCCAATGTAAACAGCAAAATCAAAAAGGCGAACAGAAACGGTACAGCGCCATAGACTGTCAAAAGGCCTTCTAAACTGCTGCCCAGCTCATAGCCGATAATGCCGCCAGAAGCGTTATCCAGCGTGTCTGCCGGCACCTTCCACAGCAAAAACAGCAAGCTTGCGCCTGCCAGCAAGATGAAGAATTGAGCAGCGTAACGAAACGGACGGTTCAAAAAGCTGCGAGGCCACCACACTTGCAGCGCCTCGACAAATAAATACAGCGGGATCAACAAGCTGGCCCAGCCTAAGAAACCGAACAGCAAATCTGCAACCCATGCGCCAGCGACACCGCTCGCGTTAGAGACCTGCTGCGTATCACTGGAAATATGCATCCAGCCCGGATCAAATGGCGTGTAGGTTACTGTTGCAAGAAACAGATAAATCCCAAATGAGACCAAAAATAATGTCATTACAAAGCGCTGTGCATAAGCACTCGACACCGCTGTCATATACTGTCCTGTAGCCAATTCTTCATGAATGTTTTTGTTTGTCGGTTAGCTTCAATAAGCGTCGCAATAACCCAATATTATGCACCTGTTCTCAAAAAAATGATGCATGATTATTGTTCTCTGCCATTTACTGAAACCTATATAGCTCAAATCGATTTCAATGATCAATAATATCGACTTTAATCGCACACAACAGCCATAAACTTTCACGTATAATTCCACAAATTTCTATATAAAAAAAGGATTCTGCAGATGAGCGCCCGTCACTCACGCTTGATTATTTTAGGTTCTGGCCCTGCCGGCTACAGCGCAGCGGTTTATGCAGCCCGCGCCAATTTAAAGCCAATGCTGATTGCAGGCCTGCAGCTGGGCGGTCAATTAACCACCACCACTGAAGTAGACAATTGGCCAGGTGATCCTGAAGGCCTAACAGGGCCAGCTTTAATGGAACGCATGCAAGCGCACGCAGAGCGTTTTGGCACAGAAATCGTGTATGACCACATTAATGAAGTCGACCTAAATGTCCGCCCTTTTGTTTTAAAAGGCGATATGGAAGAATTTACTTGCGATGCGCTGATCATCGCGACAGGCGCAACTGCGCAATATTTAGGTCTCGAATCTGAAGCCGCTTTTATGGGTCAAGGTGTCAGCGCCTGCGCAACCTGTGATGGCTTTTTCTATAAAGGCCAAAATGTCATGGTAGTCGGCGGCGGCAATACAGCTGTTGAAGAAGCGCTCTATTTGTCTAATATTGCGTCACACGTGACCTTAGTTCACCGCCGTGATTCATTGCGTTCTGAAAAAATTCTTCAAGATCATATCTTCGAAAAAGAAAAAGAAGGCAAAATCAGCATTATCTGGAATCATCAAGTTGATGAAGTTTTGGGTGATGCAAAATCTGGCGTAACCTCTGTACGCTTGAAATCAACGCAAGATGATTCAACACAAAATGTCGATGTCACCGGCATGTTTGTCGCAATTGGCCATAAGCCAAACAGTGGCATGTTTGAAGGCCAGCTGAACTTGCGTGACGGCTACATTCAAGTGCAAAGCGGCACTGCAGGCAATGCAACACAAACTTCAGTGACTGGCGTATTTGCAGCCGGCGACATTGCCGACAGTGTTTACCGTCAAGCAATTACGTCTGCGGGTTCAGGCTGTATGGCTGCGCTTGATGCAGAAAAATATCTGGATGCACTCGGTCAATAATTTCGATCTGCAGCTGGGGCCAAGTTTGGCCGAGCAAAAAACCGCCCTCTATGGGCGGTTTTTTTATGTATGATCATAGATCAGCCTTTTTATGTTTTGGTTTGTGATGATGCAGCATTTACCCCCTTCCGCATATGTCTTCCCTGATCCAGCTCAGGCCGATCCAGACGGACAAGGGCTGATTTGCATTGGCGCTGACCTCTCCCCATCTACACTGATTGAGGCATATTCTAACGGCTTATTTCCTTGGTTTTCCGAAAATGATCCAATTTGCTGGTGGAGCCCTGAACCGCGCTGCATTATCCGCCCTGAAGATTATCATCCTAGTAAATCCCTGCTGCGAAGCATGAAAAAAATGGATTATCAAATTAGCGTGAATCGCGCCTTTGATCAGGTTATCCGTTCATGCGCCCTCCCCCGCAGCTACGCCAATGAAACATGGATCTCAGAAGAGATTATTCAAGGCTATTGCCAGCTGTTTCAAGCGGGCTATGCGTACAGTGTCGAAGTTTGGCGCGGTGAGGATTTGGTCGGCGGCTTATATGGGGTGAGCATCGGCCGCGGGTGCTTTGGCGAGTCCATGTTCAGTACAGAAACAGATGTATCTAAAATGGCATTTTATGCACTCATGCTGATCGGCCTTGAAAATCAGCTGCCATGGATTGACTGCCAGCTAGTGAATGATCATTTGCTTAGCCTGGGGGCTTGTACACTTTCTCGCCAAGCGTACCTTATTTCGTTACAAGATGTGATAAAACACCCTCCAATTGATTGGAAAAAATATCAGGACAGTGTATTTTCAAGTAAAACAATAGCGTTAAACGCGCAGCTGACAGTATAGGACGCAGCTGTATCACAACAAATAGAGCGGGATATTTGACATGAAATCATATCACCCAAAATCCCTATTAAACGAATTGCAGTACTACATTACGCCTCCGCACGACTGCAGCTATTTGGAGAACAAATCGGCGCGCATGGTATTTTTAGATCCGGTTCACCGCATCGATGTCGTTACGCTGTCTGAATTATCACGTATGGGCTTTCGCCGCAGCGGCGACTTTGTCTACCGCCCCGAATGCCATCTATGCCGTCAGTGCCTTTCATCACGCGTGCCTGTAGATTTATTCAGCATGAACAGCAAGCAGAAAAAAGCATGGAAACGCAATCAAGATCTGCGCATGCAGATTACCCGCCCGCAGGATGCCTCCGATGTGCATTATGCGCTGTATGAACGCTACATCAATGAGCGTCATGCCGATGGCGACATGTTCCCGCCGAGCCGTGACCAGTTTGAAAAGTTTCTGATTCACAGCTGCACAGACAGTTTCTTTTTAGAATTGTGGAAAGATGAGCAGCTGATCAGCGTTTCAACCTGCGATCCATTAGATGACGGCCTGTCTGCTGTTTATACTTTTTTTGATCCTGATGAAAACCGGCGCTCATTAGGCGTATTTGCGGTGCTGAAGCAAATCGAATATGCTAAACAGCTGAATTTACAGTATATCTATTTAGGCTATTGGGTTCCCCACTCCAATAAAATGAATTATAAATCGGAATACATTCCTTTGGAGCTGCTGCTGGATGGCCAATGGCGCAGGTTAAACCGCCCATTGACGCAAGATGAAATCAGCCAGCTGGGCGACTCACTCATGACCACACTGCCTTCAGGCTGGAACAATCCTATTATTAAATAAAAAATGAGCCGTCCTGAATGACCCAGACGTCTCATTTTTAATTTTTATTGAAGATAGAATTAATCCTACACCTGATTATTATAAATCCACATATTTTAAATCTGTACAGACTGGGCAGCGATCAACTTAAAGTTCTTACTTAAACAGCTGGGCAAAATCATCACTGCAGGCTTTTACCATGATAACTGCATGTTCACGCGTCCCATCGGCTTTAGGATAGTAATTTTTGCGCAAATCAATTTGGTGAAAATCTGCTTTTTCATATAACGCGATAGCAGCCGTATTGCCTTCCCTGACTTCTAAAAAAATTTGCACCGGATCATTTTTCAGCATAGCAATTGACTGCTCCAGCAATTGAAAGCCCAAGCCCTGACCTTGCATTTTTGGATGCACAGCCATCAGCAACAAATTCGCCTCATCCACAACGGGCTGTAAAATACAAAAACCGGCTACTTTACCCTGTACTTCAATTACTGTGCTTTGATAAGCCGTTACTGACTCTTCAAACTGTTTGCGCGTCCAAGGATGGCTCTGCACCAATTGTTCAATGGCTGCCGCTGCTGCAACATCTGCCGTATTCATCAAACGAATCATCTTCGTTTATCTTTTATCGCCAAGAGGAATAGCGAATTATAGAAACTTTGAAAAAAAAATCGAGAAAAAAAGAGCGGCATCTGCCGCTCAAAACCACTTCAGCGCGATTAAAACTCATTAAAAGCCAAGCTTGTCCCGCCAGCTGTTCAAAATTGCATGAGTATCCAGATCATTTGGATGAAAGCCAGGGCGGAAATAAGCCAGCATTTCTTTCCACATGCCGGTGATTACCCCTTTAGATGGACTATATCCATAGGTATAAATATCTTTTAATGACGCAAATGTCAGCTGCTTATCATCCTGCAGCAAACGCAGTACAAAATAGCTTTGCACAAAGAATAGCGTCACCATAGCGCCAACCAATGAGCCGGTTCTCAACATATACGCTTTTAAGCCTTTGCCAAATACACCTTCAAACACATCATAAGCCACCGCTTTATGCTCATTTTCTTCAATCGCATGCCACAGCCACATAGTTTTCATCGTTTCATCAGTCATTAATGCTTGAATATGCGGATTGGTCAGCAACTGTGAAGCGATGGTCGCTGTAAAATGCTCTAATGCCGTTGTCGCAGTCAAATCCACCATTTCCTGTGTAATGCCTGCAGGCTTGCCAATCCATGCAAATGATTTGCGCGCGCGCTGAATAACCTGATCTGTAATCTGATCCAGACGGTCGACATCATGACCATATTTCTGCGCGGAAGCATTGAACCTGACATGCTCTTGAGTATGCATGGCTTCTTGCCCAATAAATGCGCTAATCTCTTTTTGCAGCTCTGCATTGTCTTTAATGGCAGGATGGCTGCGCACTGCGCGCACGCTGTCGATAAAAAATTTCTCGCCGGCGGGAAACAAAGCAGATAATCCTGTCATAAAATGCGTCAGTCCGGCTGAACCATTCATCCAATATTCCGGCACAGCATCGAAATCAAAATTCATACGCCTTACAGGAAAGCTTGCACCGGCGCGGTTGCTAATCTTTACTTTAGCGTTCATACGTTAACTCCTAGTGAGCAGATGAATGCTCAAACTGTTCTACTTGTTTTGATGTTTTTATCTTACTTTTTTCTTTTTTAATTATTTTTTCAGTTAAGGACAGTGAAATATCACTATAGGACAGCTTTTAAAATATTGTCAGACAATCTTAATCTACTTGTCTTTTTTGATATTATTCATATCTATTCTTTGTCAGTGCAATAATATTATTTCTAGAGCATGTAATCTAAGAACAACTTTAGCAAAATAATTCAAGCTGTTATTTTAATACCCTGTATACGCTAATTTTTATTTAGATTCATGATTTTATAAAATTTAGCTAATATCCCATCTGATTACAAATATTTGAAACTGTCTTAAGCTAACAGTTTTTTTAAAGCAAATTGCCTCTGCCGTATCAATAAAGCACTTAAAAACTAGCACCCGATAACTCAAGCATACATAACCTCCACGCGCTCAAAGCTCTATCAGACGTATCAAACCAACCTAATATAAGCATTATTTACGTTGATCTTAATAAAATTTCAGCATAAAAAAAGCGCCTCAACGAGGCGCTTTTTTCACACAATCAGATGATTATGCAGTTACTTTAGCAACTACACCAGCACCAACTGTACGGCCACCTTCACGGATCGCGAAGCGTAAGCCAGCGTCCATTGCGATTGGGTGGATCAATTCTACTGACATTTCAACGTTGTCGCCTGGCATAACCATTTCAACGCCTTCTTTCAATTGAATCGCGCCAGTTACGTCAGTTGTACGG
>JASLHF010000270.1 GCA_030152275.1 Acinetobacter sp.
TCTGCATTGTTTCACTGGTCAGCAAATCCGTGATTTCACCTTCAACGATAAAAAGTCGTTGTGCTAACTCATCTATAATTTGATTATTTTTTTTATAGCTCATTTCTTTCCATATTTTTCTTCATCTGCTTTTTTGGCTAAGTCTAAACAGTAAGTATACATAGCCCAACGATCACCATATTCTCTAGTGTCATCTGTGTTTTTATATCTTATTTTAAATACTGAAAAGTCATATAAACTCATCATTGTAGGTTTATTAAAACCTAGTTTTAATAATATCGCTTCTAGTTCTATACTTTGTTCATCAAAACTTGCACCAACACGCCACCCAACAAAACCCATTAGTAGCGAAAAAAATAGAAAAACTATTTGTGTTGCCGAATGACTTATTATCTTGCTAAGATCGGCAGAAAGAAAAAACATTATTATAAAAAAAAATGCGTAAGTAAATATAAGTCCCCATGCAATTAACTTTAACCCCCATAATCTATATCGCAACCGCCCTCTCGCTACTTCTTGACTCGTCCAAATATAATTTTTTTGAATATCAATAACTGCATTAGCCTTTGCAAAGCCTTTTTCTCCTTCAATCTCTTCTGTAACCACTTGTATCTGATCACCAATTTTAAAAATTACTTCAGGAAAAACCCCTTTAAAATAATGTTTCACATTATTATTATCAGTTACTTCAACAGCAAATACAGTTACATCTATCCCTTCATCACTTGCCACCATATTAGAAGTTACCGCCGTACCCAATTGACCTAAAATAGCTGAACCTACTGCAATTGTTCCAGCTGTAGGTTGTATCTTATGATTAATATTTTCTAAAGTTTCATGAGTCAATAAATCTGTAATTTTTCCTTCTATAATATTAAAATCTTTTGAAAGGGTTTGAATAAGTTCATTCTTTTTTTTGATTGCTAGCATTTTAATCTCTTTTATACAAATAAAGCTTGATAGCCTTCAGCTTCATCTTTTTCAGACATGATTTTTTCATTTTTATTTTTTCTAAAAGTTGACGTTTTACACCATGTTTCTAACTTATGAAATTCTATATAAATATATATCGCAACCTCAAGTACAGTGAGAACTAAACCAATACCTCCAGCCCAAGCTACCACACGTAATAAAGCAGCCCTAGCAGTATCAGTTGCCAATTTCTTAATAATTGCCCTTTCACCAAGATTCATCAGTAATGGGCTACATTTTTTATGTTGAACATATTTTAAAACAGGTTCTAAATACGTGATTGTTGCCCAAAGACTCAAAAATACACTTCCGAATGCAGAAGTAACCCCCCTTGATAAGTAAATTATTGCCAATGTTAAAGCACTACCACCTGATTTATCCAATTGCTTATTAAAATTCTGAAAATCCATAACTGCGCTTAACACACCAGTAGTCGCACCTAAGCACCCTGAAGCAAATTTTATTGCGCCACGTTGTATATTTGCAGCCCCTTTTATTGCAGCGGAATTTACTGATTTATTTATAGTTTGTGTCGCTGTTTCTCTCAGTGCTTTCGCCATACCATAGAAAATGTCTAAAGCTAAAGCAGTAAGTCCAGTTATAGAAGCAAGTAATGCTATTTTCTTTTCGCTAGCTATGGCTTCCATATCATAGGAGTTGAACAAATAAAATAAATTAAAAGATTCAATAATAATTAGAATTCCTGATGCTCGTACCTGATGATAATTATTGGTTGCATCCTTCATTTCCTTGCCTAAAACCTCTGTTATTTTTTTAGCAGGTTCTGCACTTTTAATTTTTGCATCATTTATTAATTTATCAAATAATTGATCAACTTCAGCTTTCGTAAGTTTTGACATCTTACTTGCATCTGCATGCGTAATATCTTGAACTACGCCCTTTTTAAAAGTTTCAGGATCAATAGCATAAAAAAGTTCGTTATACCGTAATTCTTCAGTCAATTTACCAAGTTGAGGGTAAAGCAATTTTTTACATAACGAATTTACGAATAAATTTTCGGCTTTTGTACCTACTCCAAATCTAAAAAAGGCTCTAGACAGATTTGAAATATAAAACATTATTTTCTTTTCAGTATATGTAAAATATTTCTTTAAGCCTTCTAGTTTCTCAGGTCTGAGTTGAACACGAGCATATTCATCCCAAGCCGTATCCATCTTTTTCATAAAATCTGTTAAAGTCTTTAACAATTTTATTCCTAGTGCAGTAGTATCATTTGGACTTTTTGCCATTTCATTATGTTTTTCTTTTATTTCATCTTGGTTACCGTATAAGCCCCTAATAAACAAATTTTTACGCTCAAATTGAGGTTTTTTCATCCATTCATCCAATTGCTTTTCACTTTGTATTGAACCCTCCATACCAAATATCAAACACGCAACATGCGCTTTAAATGCACAACCACTTTGCAAATCTTTAGGATCATAAGCATCTAAACCATTATGTAAAAAATTGGAATTTATCCAATTTAAATGATCTTTTGAACGTTTATTGGCTAGCTCCAAAGCTACATTAAACTGTGTAACAGCCGCTTTTTTAAAATCATCTACTTCTTTATAGTTAATATTATCATCACAAATTTGCCAATCAGCCTTCAACTTCACAAGCCGAGACTCTTTATCCTTTTCTAACTGCGTATTTTGAGCATTTTCTTTTCTTTTTATATCTTCAATTTTTATCAAACGAGCCTTTTCCAATTCAGCTACTCTTTGAAAATCCTTTTCTTTTTTTGCTTGTGCTATTTCATCATCTATACGTCTAATAATATTACCGTCAGTCGTTTTAAAATAGTCAATTCGAGATGCAGTATTTTGTACATTTTGAGCAATTGAACCCATTGCTTTTTTCTCTAAACTACCTTTTAAGGTATCCAACATTTGAACAGCATGAACCTTTCTTTGATTTGAAACGCCTTTATCTTTTTTTTCTAAAAAATCATCAACAGGAATGTAAGCTTCATTCCGATATTCATTTAATTTTAAAGTAATCCCCACTGGATCATACAAAGCAATCGAAGCAAACGCTTTAGGCATTTGACCAAACTTCTTAATAATATCTTTCCAACGATTAGCACCAAAAGTCGCAGTTTGATTCACTGCGCCATTTAAAGTTGTATGATTTAAACAATGCTCTTGTTGAGCGGTACCCCCTTGCCAAGCAGCAACTTCTACTTTTTGCCACTTTCCAGAAGTTACATATTCATCCGCTTTACTTTGGTACTCATTCCTTTTCGCTTTGGTCATAGGTGCATGGGTATAAATCAAATATGCTTTTTCCGCTAAATTATCTGGAATCGTTTCAACCGTTACAAATGACGCAAACACAGCATGCTCATTGCCCTTACAAGCAAACTCTTGTACAGATGTTGGTGCTTTTTTTATCCAAAGGAAATGATGACAAATAACCCAGTGGGGTAACAATATACCCCATCCACTCAAACCCCTTTTTACGTTTGATCATTGCATAGATATAGCCAGTATCCACCATTTCAGTTGTATACTTCGAGTATGACAACGGAACATCTTTAACATTCTTACCAAGCAATTGTGGAAGTTGAGGAGCCTTACTTTGTGTCACGGTGTACCGTAAAGGCAATATTTGTAAACCGCTTTTACGACAAAAATTACAATTCGCTTTATTACCTTTAATCTCAGACTGCTTTTGATTAGGATCTATTGAATTCACTGTTTCTTTAATTTTAGAATTCTTCCCAATTTCAATTTTCTTTCTTTCAGTATCCACTGTAGAATACTTTTTTAGATTTCCAGCCCAAGTTCCAAATTGTTTCTGTTGCTCAGAATTTGGATTTTGGAATGTTTTTGTATTCAAATAATCAAAATTATTAAGTGTTGGTATTTTATTGTTACTCTCAGCCATGATATTCATCTTCTAATTGTTTTAAGTCTTGTTTTAATGAAACCCAATATTCTTCACCAACAAATTCCATCGCATCAGTAAAATTATAATTTTCAGGTTCTGTATTCCAATATCTCTGCAATACTTCTTGGATATACGGATGCACCATAAAATGGCGCCCAAGCACTTCGGCATATAAACCATAAGACACTAGATCAGCATATTTTGTGACTTGATATTGTTCATGGCCTTGATATATATTTTTAAGAACTTGTTTTGGTTTTAATTTACTTGTATCAACTTTTTCTAATTCGTGAAACTTTCTAAGAACAATATTTGCGATTTCAATTAAATCCAGAGCCAAAGATTGCTGTTTATTTATTTTTACTATTGTCTTGCTTTGCAATTTATTCTGACCTAAATATTCCCATTTAAAATATCCAGATGGATGAACAAATTGCCATTGGGTAAAACTTCCCAGCAAGCTATTCATTTGATGCTCATTAAAAATATCATCTAAATAAATTATCACTCTAGGGTCATATCAACGGAATAAAACTTTTGATTCAATATCATCCAACACTAAACTTTTCTTAATTTTTCTGTTTAATTCGTCATTTTCATAATTCGATGAACCAAATCCATGAACCAAATATTGATCATTATTTATGTCAAAGTTATTCAATAAATGCGCAGCCAACTCTGCTCCAACTTCCTCTAATATCTTTTTATCTACGATTTCTATAAAAAACAAATTAGTATCTTTATAATTATTTCCTTTTGCCAAAGGAATATAAATAATATTTTCTTCTCTAAAATTGGCTTTTAAATCATCAAAAATATTCGGGGCTAAAGTTTGATCCAGTAAAACTAAGAGCCGATTATGCTTTTCAAATACAGTTTCCATCCTTTTATAAATAACTTCGACTGAATTTAACTCAGGAGATAAAGCAAATTGCTGTAAAACGTGCTCATTCATCACAAGATCACCTTCGCTGATCCATTCTGCGCTGCCTGACCTTGCTTGGCTGAACAATCAGGTAAATCCAAAGCAGGCGTGTTCACTGAAGCTGGAGAGGTAAAAATATGCTGCCCTGCCTTCGCTTCAAACTTTGCACCCGTAGTCGGAAATACACCCGAACCATTAATTTTGAT
The DNA here is from genome assembly GCA_030152275.1 of Acinetobacter sp. Taxonomy (GTDB): domain Bacteria; phylum Pseudomonadota; class Gammaproteobacteria; order Pseudomonadales; family Moraxellaceae; genus Acinetobacter. The sequence continues at coordinate 5,002 of JASLHF010000270.1, forward strand.
CTGAGAACCGCCCGCAGTCAGATTAATCTCTGTCGGACTGCTGATATATACCGTGTCTTCTGTGGAAATAATTTGAATGCCTTTACGCGCAATCAGATCCAGTCCATCACCTTGAGCCTGAATCTCGACTTTTCCTTTCCCGGCAAATGCACGCAAACCTGCTTGTGCAGCAAACAAGCTTATTTTTTGACTTGCATGCCCAATAAAGGATTTTTGCGTTGAAAAATTCAGACTATCGCCCGCAGTGTGGCTTATCTGGCCAGCTGCAGACATATGTACATCTTCGTTAGAGCTGATTGCAATTGAATTTGGCGCAGCCAAAACCATGACCGCAGACTTAAACTCTGCCGCTTTTGCCTGATCCGCTTGAGCTAACTCTTCAATAAACGCTTGCAGGCTTTCTAAGACTTCAAGCGGGTCAGTCTGCTGGTTTTTCGCTACATCACTCAGCGCTTTGGCATTATTCTGCGCGCCTTCAATTTGTGTATGCGCTTCATTCGCATCTAAATGTACCCCGCCTGCTTGATCCTGCTTATGGGTCGACAGCAATAAGCCTTGGCCAGCACGTAACGCACCCCATTGATCGGTACGCAATTCAAAACCTTCTCCGCGGCCATCGCTGGTGTCTTGTTCTTTTGGGTGGCTCAGGTTCCCCAGGTTAAGCTGACTGGCGCCATGGCTGCTTTGCAGCTGGGTGCTAATTTGGCCTGTGCTGTCATCAAAACGCAGCTGCCCAAAGCCTTCGCCCGCCACTTCTTTCGTACGAATACCTGCAAGTTTTTTGGTATCAGGCAGCTGCCCTTTTTGGTCAAACTTGGCCGGGCTGCGCTGCCCTTCATGAATCCGCCCCGCCACAAATGGCCGGTCAATATTGCCGTCAAAGAAATCCACCACCACGATTTCGCCGATTCGCGGCAGGAACCGCGCGCCATAGCCTTCGCCGGCCCACGGAGTCAGAACATCCACCCAAGCCGAGTCGGTGTCATTATTATTGGTTCCTGCACCGCCATCATGTCCGTGGTCATCATTGCGGGTAAACAGGAAACGTACTTTTATCCGCCCCCATTCATCCACGTATATTTCTTCCCCTGCAGGCCCAACCACTTTGGCGCGCTGCGGGTGCGTGGCTGGACGATGGGATAAAGGGTTAAATTCTGGAACAATTGCAATATTACGGCGCTGTAAAATCAGCTGACTGGCTTGGCGTTCATCGGGATTGCTGGTCCGCATTTCGGTTAACGGCCAATTGCTTTGTTTCAGCAGGGCTGCGACCTGATCGGTTAGGTCTTTCGGCAGGTTATTTTGGTTATAAAAGGTTTTAGACGTGATCAGAAATTCTTTGTCTGCGCCTTCGTGCTGATCAATTTCCGGATGTCCGCTGAACTCAAACCAGTAACCGACATTGGCATCGCGCACTGTAGACACCGCTGTAAAGTGTTTGGCTTGTGAATCGCAGTATTTGCTTAAGTTTTCGTTAAATTTCTCTATCTGGCCGCTGCCTGACTGAGTTGCGCCGTCTTCACCATTCAGGTCTTGCATCCATGCTGGGCTAATGTGCCAGGCCTGTTCTAAACCTAAACTTGCATTATCTTGACTGCTGCTGTGAATATGCGCGCTTTGAACGGAACCTGCGCCTTCTTCGGTTTCCAGCGCATCAGCCTGCCAGCGCTGTATATGCACAGCTGTCGGCTGAAGAGTCCGATGTCCTGTAAAATGAGTGATGGTGTCACTGTTCTCGACCGCGCTGCTGCGGTGGAAGCGGATGCTGCGCCGGCCTAAGGCGCAAAATGCCGAATTGCTGTCAATCAAACGCAGTTTTTGCGCTTGAATGGGCGCACTTGAGCTGGATACTTTGTGTTGCGCTTCATCAATCAGCCAGTTAATTCCTTCCGAAGCCAGCAGCCGGCAGATAAATTCACTGTCAGTTTCATTGTGCTGCATGATGAATGGGCGGACATCGTACTCTTGGCTTAAGCCGCTTTTATCCAAAGTCAAACTGGCGGCAAATAGCGGACTTTTGCTTTTCCATTCCTGAAACATGATTTCAACCGCCTGCACGGCGGTTTTATTCATAAATACGCGCGAGTTGCGACGCTGGCGCCATAAGCATGAAGCATCCTGTAAACGCAATTTGTACAGCGTTAAAGCACCATCACTTTGACCTTGTGCAGCATCGGTGATAATGCCGCTGGTTCGCACCAATTCCCCGCTGTCGGTGACTTGATCTGCCGCTGCTTGCATGCCGATGAATTTTTTTAATGGAATACAGGCATCTGTGGACAGGCAAATCAATTCGGCGCTTAGCCCTTGATTAAATGCATGTTCACCGTCAATGCGCTGCAGAAAAACTTGAGTGTTCAAAGCTGAATTAGAAAATTGAATGTGCAGCGCACGTTTTTGTGGGCTTAAGCCTAATTTTTCTAATACAGCAAAAATATTGCTGAGCATAATTATTATCTAAAATTGAAAAATGATTATATTTTTAATTGGCCAGTATTTAAGCAAAAACTGCCC
>JASLHF010000033.1 GCA_030152275.1 Acinetobacter sp.
TCTGTAAATTTTTGCCCCTGAATCACCACATGCTCACGCAGGAGTGTTTCAGCGGTCATTTCATCCCCGCTGATAATCGCCTGTACAATCGCGTCATGCTCTGCAAAGGAATTGCCCATACGGTTATGCACCCGCAGCTGCAGACGGCGGTATGGATGCAGACGCTTATGCAGGCTGCTGGCCTGCTCAATCAAAAAACTGTTATGGCTGGCCATGTAAATCTGATAATGAAATTGGCGGTTCATTTCATAATAATTTTCAGAATCGCTGGATTCCAGATACTCCGCGCAGCGCTTATGCAAAATCAGCAGTTGGGCCTTTTCTGCCTCTTGAATGCGGCGCGCCGCCAGCCGTCCGCACATTCCTTCCAGTTCAGCCATAACTTCAAACATTTCGCACAGCGTCATCGGGTTCACTTCAGGCACAATCGCCCCGCGCCGCGGCCGGATTTCCACCAGGCCCTCAGCAGCCAGCAGCTTTAATGCTTCACGGATTGGGGTTCTGGATGCGCCATAGCGCTCACACAGCTCTGCCTCATCCAATTTTGTGCCCGGCAAAAAATGCCCAAAGATGATGTCATCCTCTATTTTTTTGCTGACTTGGATAGACAACGGTAAGTCTTTGATTAAATTCATCTCACACCATTTTGTATACAATATTTTGTATTTTGAGTACAAACTTATTGTTATTTGAATACATTCTCGTTATAACTATATCAAAATATAACAACGTTGATTACAACTAAATCTCAGTCCATGGAGGATCAAGATGATTATTTACGGAACGGCTCTGCTCGCAATCTGCCATCTGCTCGGCGACTATTTGGGCAATACGCTCGGCATTATGCTTGGCGTTAAAGCCAATGTCGGCGGCGTCGCGATTGCCATGATTCTTTTGATTATCAGCAAAGAACTGCTGGCGAAAAAAGGCTATCTGCCTCAAGTGACGCAGTTCGGCGTGCTGTACTGGTCAGGCATGTATATCCCGATTGTCGTGGCAATGTCTGCGGGCCAAAACGTGGTGGCGGCGCTTAGCGGCGGCATGACGGGTTTATTGGTCGCAGCTATTTCATTAATCGCCACTGTGCTGGTGATCCGCTGGCTGAATAAATTCAGCAATGACTACGACACCTATGAATGGCCTGCTGAACAAACAAAACCGGTGGCGGAAGCTTAACGCCAATCACTCCTCATATATAAAGGAATTCAGGGAGTTACCATATGGATGTTTTAATTGATGTACTTACCAAAAATGCGCTGATTACCGCGCTTGCCGTCACCGGCTTAATGATGTTTGTTTCGCACCTGCTGTCTAAATACCTCACCGGCGGCAAGCTGCAGAGTTCTGCTATTGCCATCACCATGGGTTTGGTGATTGCCTATTTTGCCGGCGTATATACCCAAGGCAGCAAAGGCGTTTCAGATATTGCGGTTTTCTCTGGCTTTGCTTTGCTTGGCGGCGCCATGCTGCGTGACCTTGCCATTGCATCTACAGCCTTTGAAGTCGATGTAAAAGAAGTCAAAAAAGCCGGAAAAGTCGGCCTGATCGCGCTGGTCCTCGGCTGCATTATCCCCTTTGTTGCAGGCGCTGCCGTGGCATGGATGATGGGCTATAAAGACCCCATTTCCATGACCACCATTGGCGCTGGGGCGATGACTTATATTGTTGGCCCGATTACCGGCTCTGCCATTGGCGCAAGTTCTGAAGTGATTGCGCTTTCAATTGCCATTGGCCTGATCAAATCAGTGTTCTTCATGGTCGGCACGCCGCTGCTGGCCAAATTCATGTATTTAAAAAGCCCGCGTTCCGCCATGATTTTCGGCGGCATGGCCGGTACAACCAGCGGCACTGCAGCCGGTCTGGCAGGCACAGATGTTCGCTTGGTGCCTTATGGCGCGCTGGTTGCAACATTCTATACCGGTCTAGGCTGCTTACTGGGCCCATCGGTATTTTTCCTGACCGTCAACGCAATGTTCGGTTAAACCTCAGGTGATGAAATGAATAACATGATGAATAAACGCCTCTGGGATACGCAAAAAACCAGACGCGCGCAAAAACTTGAACAGGCAAAGCTGAAGGGATTTGAAAAGCAGGTTAGTCATTCACGCGCAGTTGAATTGCTTGAAACCGTGATTTCCTGCGGCGACAAAGTCTGTCAGGAAGGCAACAACCAAAAGCAGGCGGACTTTTTATCCAAAGCTTTAAGCCAATGCAATCCAGACGTGCTGAACGGCCTGCATATGCTGCAGTCTGTTTTAGCGCTACCGAGCCATTTGGATGTATTTGAAAAAGGCATCGCCTCCAAAGTGGATTTCTCCTTTGCCGGCCCGCAAAGCTTGCGTCTGGCGCAACTGGTACAGCAGCAGAAAATATCCATCGGCTCGATTCATACTTATTTGGAGCTGTACGGGCGCTATTTCATAGATCTGACGCCAAATGTCTGCCTGATTACCGCGCATGCCGCTGACGCTCAAGGCAACCTGTATACAGGCGCTAATACTGAAGATACGCCGGCCATTGTTGAAGCAGCGGCATTTAAAAGCGGTATTGTGATTGCGCAGGTCAATGAACTGGTTGACAGCGTGCCGCGGGTAGATATTCCCTCAGACTGGGTCGACTTCTTTATTGTCAGCCCAAAAGAAAATTATATTGAACCGCTGTTTACCCGTGATCCGGCACAGATCACCGAGGTGCAGATTTTAATGGCCATGATGGTGATTAAAGGCATTTATGCGCCTTATCAGATTCAGCGCCTAAACCACGGCATTGGCTTTGATACCGCCGCCATTGAACTGCTGCTCCCAACATTTGCCGAAGAATTAGGCCTAAAAGGCAAAATTTGCACCAATTGGGCGCTGAACCCGCATCCGACCCTAATTCCCGCAATTGAAAGCGGTTTTGTGGAGTCGGTGCACAGTTTTGGTTCTGAAGTCGGCATGGAAGAATATATCAGCAACCGTTCTGATGTGTTCTTTACCGGCGCCGACGGCAGCATGCGCTCTAACCGCGCTTTCTCTCAAACTGCCGGACTGTATGCCTGTGACCTGTTCATTGGCTCTACCCTGCAGATTGACCTGCAGGGCAACAGCTCGACCGCTACGGTTGACCGCATTGCCGGTTTCGGCGGCGCGCCGAATATGGGTTCTGACCCGCATGGTCGGCGCCATTCCAGCTACGCCTACCGCAAGGCTGGCCAAGAAGCTGCCGGCCCAAAAGCCATTAAGGGACGCAAGCTGGTCGTCCAGCTGGTCGAAACCTACCGCGAGCACATGCATCCGGTGTTTGTCGACGAACTGGACGCATGGCAGCTGCAGGAAAAAATGGGCAGCGATTTCCCGCCAATCATGATTTATGGCGAAGATGTCACGCATATTGTGACCGAAGAAGGCATTGCCAATTTGCTGCTGTGCCGTACACCGCAAGAGCGCGAACAAGCCATCCGCGGCGTTGCCGGCTACACCCCTGCAGGCATGCAGCGCGATCATGCGCAGGTCGAAGAACTGCGCGCCCGGGGCATTATCCAGCGTCCGGAAGATCTGGGCATCGATCCGTCTAAAGCCACCCGTGACCTGCTGGCTGCTCAGTCGGTTAAAGATTTAGTGAAATGGTCTGAGGGCATGTATGCCCCGCCAAGCCGTTTCAGAAACTGGTAATGATGGAGCACTGGATATGGAACAACTGAATTTTAAACTGTCATCCAAACCTGCAGCCGCGGCAGAACGCAGCATGATTTGCGGCGTGGTCGGCTCCGGCAATCTGGAAGTCTTGGTCAGCCCATTGCAGGATCAGCAGGTGTGCGAAATTGCCGTCAACACTTCTGCCACAGGCTTTCAAAATGTCTGGAATGCCGTGCTGTCAGAGTTCTGCAGCCGGCACAGCGCCGGCGGCCTGAAATTTCAGCTAAATGATATGGGCGCCACGCCTGCCGTCGTCAGCTTGCGTTTAAGCCAAGCCGTCGCGTTACTCAAGGAGTGAGATCATGTATCACATGCTTAAAAGCAGTTTTTATGAAAAAACCGCACGCAGCCGAATCAGCAGTTTAATTGACCCAGACAGCTTCACCGAATTTCTCAAACCGGGAACACTGGAACTGAGCCCGAATTTAAAAGCTCTGGATATTCCAGGCAGCTTCGATGACGGCGTCATTATTGGCAAAGCCCATATGCAGGGAACGCCGGTCTATGTGATTGCGCAGGAAGGCCAGTTCATGGGCGGTGCTGTAGGAGAAATTCATGGCGCAAAAATAGTGGGGCTGCTGCTGAAAGCGGTGCAGGATCAGGCGGCTGCGGTCATTTTCCTTGCAGATTCGGGCGGTGTTCGGCTGCATGAAGCCAATGCCGGACTGATTGCCATTTCTGAAATCATGCGCGCTATGCTTCAGGTTCGAAACGCAGGCATTCCAATCATTACCGTGATTGGCGGTACGTGCGGCGCTTTCGGCGGTATGGGCATCAGCGCCTGCCTCAGCAGCCACATCATTATGACTGAAGAAGGCCGTCTGGCGCTTTCTGGGCCGGAAGTGATCGAAACTGTTAAAGGTGTAGAGGAATTCGACTCCAAAGACCGCGCGCTGGTTTGGCGGGTCACTGGCGGCAAACACCGTTTCCTGCTCAATCATGTACAGCAGCTGTGTGAAGATGACACTGATGATATCCGGCACTGCATCATTAAAGCGCTGGCAGAACCGGTTCCGGCGCTGGATTTAGCGGCGTTGCAGAACCGCCAGCAGTCACTTGAGCGGCAATATGCCCAGTGGTTCGGCCAAAAAGACGGGCTGGATATCTGGAAAGGCATGAATATTGAAAATGCAGCGCAAATTCCAATGCTGAGCGCCGCGGAAGTTGCGCATATTAAACAGGGATGTGGTTATGGAAACTGAAGTTATTCTAAAAAAGCTGTTCCCGCATGAACTGCGCTATGAAACTCAGGGACACTTTATCTGCGGGTCAGCCGAAACAGGCGCAGGAAAAGTACGCATCGTCGGCACAGTCGACTCGGCCCCGATCAACCAGCAGATCGCCATGCAAATTTCATCTGAAGTGCTGAAAATTATTGCTGAAGATGCTCAAACTCCGGTGGTCTTCATTGTGGATACCCAAGGACAGGCGCTGTCGCGTTCAGATGAGCTGCTCTGCCTGAACCGCACTTTTGCCCACTTGGCCAGCTGTGTCGACTTGCTGCGCCGGCAGCAGCATCCTAATCTCGCGATTATTTTAGGCGAGGCAGTGAGCGGCGGTTTTCTGTCTTACGGCTTAATGGCCAACCAAGTGTTTGCGCTGGAAGACAGCCAAGTCAAAGTGATGGACTTAAACGCCATGGCCCGCGTGACTAAAATTCCGGCAGAACGGCTGAAAGCGCTGTCGCAAAGCTCTGCAATTTTTGCGCCCGGGGTCGAAAATTTTTACAAAATGGGCGCCATTTCAGAGGTTTGGCATGAATTAGAGGAAAGCCTCGTGCCAAATGCTATTCAGCAGCAGCGGGCAGATATTTCACACTATCTGCAGGATGACCGGCATCTTATTGCACAGCAGCGCCAAGGCCGCCATTTGTGCAGCGGCATTATGCAGGCTGTGCTTTCAGCTTAAGGAGCGCAATGTATGAACCGCCACCATCTGATTGAGCTGCAGCCAGAGGATGTTTTCAGCTTTCTCGATTCATCCTTAGATGCATCGGTACAGCAAAAAATACAGCAGATGATTCAGCAGCACATGCCTTTTACGGTCTGCCGTCAAGACACTGACGCTTATTTTAAGGTGGCGGCCAACTGTTTTGTCCACGGGCAAAAATACCGTGTGGCGCTCGGCTTAGCCTCTGCTCCTGTGCTCAGCCGCAGCCCGCTCCAGCTTTGTGAAATTTTGGATGATTTTGATCCGCCTGCGCAGCGCCTGATGCAGCAGTTCATTTTACGCATGCAGCAGCTGGGATGTACCGTGCACGTTTACGGCTCCTATGCCTGCCAGCATCTGTATCAGGAAAATTTTGTACATGCTCAGTCCGATCTGGATCTATTGATTGAAGCCAGCAGCGCAGCGGATCTTAGCGCCATTTTAAGCGCGATTGTGCAGTTGAAATCTCAGCTTGCCGTGCCGCTGGACGGTGAAATAGCCTTGACTCATGGACGCAATATTTCATTCAACGAACTGATTTTCGCTCTAACCCATCAGCAGGACAGCATTATTGTCAAGGAACTGCGCGCCATCAGCCTGAAAAAAAGCACTGAGATTTTCGGAGGGAACCTACATGCACTACACCACAGCTGCGTTTGCCCAGCCTGAACAGCGCACAGCGCTGCATGAAATCGCCGCGCAGGTTGACCGGCTGGCGCTGTCCGCACTGCAGGACGAAGTCAGCCTTGAGCTGAAGCCGGGGCTGGTCTGCCCCTCCAGTCGAGGCAGCCATCAGGACATGGATTATGCGCTTTTTTTGACCAGCATTGACGCCATGCAGGGCTACTATGCGGAACTGTTTGCGCTGGGCTTTCAGCAGCGGCCCTTTCAGCAGCTGCAGCAGGCCGGCTTGCACTGCGAACAGCGCATGATGCAGGCAACCCGCCAGGTCAATACGCATAAAGGCGCAATCTTTAATCTCGGTTTTGCCAGCGCCGGACTGGGCCAGTGTGTGCGGCAGGGTTTAACCATCAATGCTGCCAATATCTGCGGACAAATTATGACGCAGTGGCAGCTAGACCTGCTGAATAAACTGGACAGAAACCCAATGAGCCACGGCCAGCAAATGAAGCAAAAATACGGCATTTCCGGCGCGATTGAACAAGTCGC
>JASLHF010000065.1 GCA_030152275.1 Acinetobacter sp.
GCATCGCGGCGGCACAATTCCATAATAGGCTGTGAAACCAATCGGTCATAGATCACAACATCTGCTTGCTGCATTAACCGTAACGCTTTCAATGTCAGCAGTTCAGGATCACCCGGCCCAGCGCCGACCAAATAGACTTCACCTTTCGGTTTCTGCCACTGCTGCAAAGCCTGTTCAATCATTTGGTCAGCTTCTGCCAAATTGTCATGAAAGACCTGTTCTTTGAGTGGACTTGCGTACAGATCTTCCCAAAAAATTCGGCGTTCATCAGGATTGCCAATTTTTTCTTTAACCGCAGCCCGCCATTTTCCTGAGAAATCGGCCAGTTTGCCCATACCGTGCGGAATACTGGATTCCAGCTGGGTACGGATTTGACGGGCAAGTACAGGCGATGCGCCATTGGTCGCAATCGACAGCACCAGCGGGGAACGGTCAACAATTGCCGGCACCATAAAACGGCAGTGCGGCGGATCATCAACACTGTTTACCAGCACATTTTCAGCTTCACAGCACTCAAATACAGACTGATTAACCGCCTTGCTGTTGGTGGCAGCGATGACCAGCCGATACGCGCGCAAATCTATCGCCGGATCAAATTCAGCTTGAATATATTTCCCGCCGCTGCCCTGCACTATTTCCAGCACTGACGCATCGATTTGGGGCGCAATTACACTGACCGCAGCACCTGCTTTAGCCAGCAGCAAAGCTTTTCGGCCTGCAATATGACCGCCGCCGACAATCAGGCACGGCTGCTGCTGCAGTTTCAGCGAAATTGGGAAAATATCCACATAAACTCCGAGAGAGGATGACTGAGGCCAAATGATGAATTGCGGGCGAATCAGCATTCACCTGCAAAATACTTCGATATGATTTGCATGGCCGCTTGAAAAAGCGCGGCATTTTTCAAAGCGACTGTATTCAATACTCATTGACAGCAGCCTAGCCGCTTTTTAGCCCTGTTGAACAGTTTCATTCTGAAAAGCAGCAACAGAGCATTAAAAGCGCTAGATGCGCCGCGCTGTATTAGTCAATGAAGGCTGTACCGCCCATATATGGACGCAATGCTTCCGGAATTTCAATCGAACCGTCAGCGCGCTGATAGTTTTCCATTACCGCCAGCAAGGTACGGCCTACCGCCAAACCAGAGCCGTTTAAGGTATACACCAATTCAGTTTTCTTTTGGTCAACACGGTAACGCGCTTTCATGCGGCGGGCTTGGAAATCTCCCATGCATGAACAAGATGAAATTTCACGGTAGGTATTTTGGCTTGGCACCCAAACTTCTAAATCATAAGTTTTGATTGCGCCAAAGCCCATATCGCCGCCGCACAGCACGATTTTACGGTAAGGCAAGCCCAGCGCTTGAAGAATGCCTTCTGCATGGCCAGTTAATTCTTCCAATGCATCCATCGCATTTTCAGGCTTAACAATCTGCACCATTTCAACTTTATCAAATTGATGCTGACGGATTAAACCTCGTGTATCACGGCCATAAGAGCCTGCTTCACTGCGGAAACACGGCGTATGCGCTGCGTATTTCAATGGCAGGCGGTCAGCATCAATAATTTCATCACGTACAAAGTTAGTGACCGGCACTTCTGCTGTTGGAATTAAATAAAATTCTTTTTCGCCTTGCAGTTTGAACAAGTCTTCTTCAAATTTTGGCAGCTGACCTGTACCGCGCAGTGAATCCGCATTTACCAAATACGGTACATACGCTTCTGTATAGCCGTTTTTCAGGGTATGCGTATCGAGCATGAACTGTGTAAGCGCGCGCTGTAAACGCGCTAAAGGCCCTTTTAATACACTAAAACGTGTACCCGTTAACTTAGTTGCAGTTTCAAACTCAAGACCGCCCATCATTTCACCTAGATCGGTATGGTCTTTAATGTCGAAATCAAATTCGCGCGGTGTGCCCCATTTCAAAACTTCAACATTATCACTTTCATCTTTACCGGCAGGCACAGATTCATGCGGCAAGTTTGGAATTGTGAGCGATTTAGCTTCAATTTCAGCCTGCAGCTGAGCAAGCTCCGCTTCAGCGCTTTTAATTTCATCGCCAATAGACGCCATACGCGCCATAATTTCAGAAGCGTCACCGCCCGATTTTTTAATTTGACCGACTTGTTTTGCACCCGCATTGCGTTCTGCCTGCAGGGTTTCAGTATTGGATTGAATTTCTTTACGGCGCGCTTCTAGCGCAGCCCACTCTTCAGCATTGAGCTGCACACCACGTTTTGCCAAGGCTAAATTTACAGCCTCAATATTATTTCTGAGTAATTTCGGGTCGATCATAGCCAATCATTTGCAAAGAAAAAAACTGGCTATAGTGTAAGCTCTTAACGCTAAAAAATACAGTAACCGAGCTTACAGCTGCACCTTAATAGAACAATAAATCTATAGTTTCAGCGCCTATAGATTTTCATAATTCGGCAAGTATGGCAGATATTGCGGCTTAAACAGTCCTTTTACAGCCGAATAAGGCAGCTTTAGTTCAGACATGCCTTCTGCATAGCTGGCCAATTCATACAGCGGATAAACAAATACAATCCCGTTGGCGCCATAATAAAAATTATCGCTCAGCTGCAGTTTCTCTCTTGAAATGTCATGATTGGCCAGCCAATTCTGATTGGAATCATACAGTGCGTCCAAAACTTTTTTCTCTGCGCCGCTCATTAAAATATCCTGTAATGATAGACGTTTTTTAGCTTTTAGATCAAAATTGACATATTCCACATGTGACATGCCGTGGGCAGCGCCGGCAGAATAGGTATAGCTTTCCAAAGCGAACGCCGCCATATTCTCCCTTTGACTAATATAACGTACCGCCGCAGCGCTTTGACTTAAACCGGCATGCGTATCGGGCGACAAATCCACTTTTTCATTCGGAGAAGTTGAAAATGCTATAGGATCGGCTTTTTTCAAACGGTCTGCAAAATATTGATCAATCCACGTTACATTAGTTTGCACAGTTTGTATTGAATAGCGCGTACAGCCCTCTGTATCGCATGCTTCCGGTTTTTCCAGTTTCATTGCAACGGTTTTAGAATGTATCAGCGGAATGCTTTCGGCTTTTACAGGCGCCGGACTCGCTGTTTTTTCTGAACCTTCAACAGGCTCATTGCGCGGATGACATGCGGTCAGCAACCCTAAAGAAAGCGCCGCCATTACAGCAGCCAGCACATTCAGCCGAATCTTATTCATTTGTAAATCCCTATCGCCCTTTGCAGCTCAATTTTTATATGGGGTTCACTATACGCACTCTGCCTCAATGATGACATTATTAAATGTATCTCCAGCCCTTGCGCCGATACAGCTGTTCATTTTTTTATCAGCGCAAAAAAAGCAGGCTCTCACCTGCTTGTTTTGCATATTTCATGTACATTGCGGTGCGGGCGGGCACCTAGGCATAAAATTTGTCTAAAATTTATTGATCAATAATATCTGTACCTTTAGGCGGCGCAAAATTGAATGTCGATGCTGGAATAGAGGCATTCACTTTTACATTATTAAAGCGTACATAAGTGGTTTGCCCTAAAGAGTCCGCCAAAATCATTAAAGTTGGCGCTTTATTGGCGCCAAAACTGATGGTTAGGCTTTGAAAAGCGCCATCTTGCTGTTTTGGATACAATGTATAGTAGGTTTTAGTTTTATTAGGCTGTGTAACCCGATAAGATTTCATAATCTGACTGGTATTGCCCGACAGTAAAAGTGCTGGCGTATTGGCCACTTGGTCATCTAAGCTTTGGCGTACGGCCTGCTGTAAATCTGGGTCATAAATCCAAACCGTTTTGCCTGATGTCACAATCGTTTGTTTTGCAGGTGTTGTGGTTTGCCAATAAAATTTCCCCGGACGCTCTACTTTCATGACACCTTTAAAGGTTTGATTCATGTGCTGTGCGCTCAGGCCTTTTTTATGCACAGTTTTACCGCTGCTGGCTTTGGTGGTTTGTTCAAAATTCGCAGTAAAGCTTTTCAGACCGTTTAACTGTCCCACCAAGCTAGCCGCGGCTTGCTGCTCCGACGCTGCAGCAGGCGCTGCCAAAACAGATGTACTCATGACAGGCGCCAATGCTGCTGCACCTAATGCTATAGCACACACGGTTTTACGAAGCATATTCATACATTCACCTTTTTATATTTGCCGAATTGCAATTTGTTTAATTGTCCCATCTTAAACCAATTTCTCTGCCTTAAATGAGTGAAAAGACTAAGTTTTGTATTGTTATTAATGCGAAATAGCCATTTTTATTCATCATTATGGAGAACCCCGTTCTTTTTACAGTTGCGCCAAATCTGCATCTGTATTAAGCCACATCGCTTTTTTTTTTGCAGATCACATGGCTTTAGCCATTCAAACTACAGCCATTAGAACTCGGATAAATACATGCATCTCATTTCCAGTAAAAAGTCTGCATATTTTAAATGTGGATCATTTTTTTTATTTTTACGAGCTATAAAAAACGACTTTGCGCTTTACCGCATCAGCATTATTAAATCCACAATACAAAAAATCCGCATAAATGCGGACTTTTTTGCATGAAAAGTAAAATATATGAATAAACAGCAGCTTATCTCCAGCACAGGCTGCCTTTGCAGAATATAAAAGCCTTAAACTTTTACATTGCGCTGCGGACAGCTGCAGCATGTTCAGCCTAGGTTTTAGCGTTATTTCCATTGCCAGCCAATTGAAGCGCCGGCGCCAAAATCACCTTCTGAATTTGTAGTTGCCGCAATTTTATAGACATATTTATTGCTGTCAGTCACACCGCTAAATCCAAGAGCATAGCCTTGTGAACCTTCCCATGTTCCCATACCGACACTGAACATATTGTATCCAGCATCTGTCGGCTGAGGCAATGACGCAATGGCAATGCTGGATGCTACAGCGCCATGTACTTTGTCTTTAAAATTGTCAAAACTTCGGTTCAAATCGTCCACGCGCTGATTGGTATAGCTGTTAGCTTGGTTCAGTATGTTAGTTCCATGCTGATCTGTGTAGGCTTTTGAGTTATTCAAAACCTCTACATCAGCTTGCCGCATTTGCGCAACATTGACTGCATCTGTGTCTGCTGTTCCGGCCGCAACATTAATAATTTGCCGTTCAGCGCCAGCCGAGCCTACGGAAACCGTATTATCGCGTGTTGAACTTGAGCCATTCCCTAACACTACTGCATTATTGGCGGCGGTGTTAATGCCATTACCCACAACATAAGTGTTGTTTCCAGACACCGTATTACCCGAACCCACTGCACCAGATCCATTGCCTGTTACCGTGTTATTCACACCCAGCGCAACAGATTGATCTCCATCAGCCTGATTGCCAGCACCCACGGCAACTGCATCTTGGCCGTTCGCAGTCGGTTTTGGCGCTGTATTTGCCACATTTGATTGGATTTTAACGTACGGATCTGTACCTTTTAAACTCAATAGCCATTCAGTTTCAGTACCCACGAAACCATTTTGTACCGCAAGTTCATAAGCGCTATATCCATTCGCACCTGTTGAGCCAGTATTACCAGTATCGCCTTTCAAACTCGCCAGCCATTCTGTTTCACTACCGTCATAGCCCTGTTCTACAGCCACCTCGTAGGCATTAATACCGTTAAGACCGTCTTTGCCATCAA
>JASLHF010000088.1 GCA_030152275.1 Acinetobacter sp.
CCCTTCCCGAACTCAGAAGTGAAACCTCTTAGCGCTGATGGTAGTGTGGGGTTACCCATGTGAGAGTAAGTCATCGCCAGCTCATTATTCGAAATCCCCCTCCGCTAAATGGCTGAGGGGGATTTTTTTATGCGGGAAAAAGAAAGATAAAAAAGAAATAAATAAGAAAGGGAAAGATATGAAAAACAGATTTTAAAATCTTAGATTAGCATTTGACGTGAAACACCATTTCTCGGGCGGTGACTCAAGCGTTGAGTTATTTCTGCAATTTTATTTTCATTTATCCCTCTTTGCCAAGCGCTATAAGCATCAGCGAAATACCCGTCTATTTCTAATGCTTGAGCAGCATGCTCTTCATTGATCTCAACACAGATTTATACTTTTCTTAGATTCGAAATGTATGATGTGCAAGCAGTCAGCTGGTTTTTATACCTCTAAAAATTCTTTTGTATATACAATTTGCTTAAAAATCATTCCAAAAACTAAAATAGATGGATGTGAAAGTCTTGTTTTGAGCGTTTTAGAATTACATCAATCAATTGAATAAATTTAGATATGTATACAAAGCATCTATGATGTATTAATAGGGGAGTTTAAAATCATTAAAAATTTACCTTATCAGCTATCGATAAAATAAACACACAGTAGGAGCTGACCATCTATAAGGTTTGCCGTGGCTCAACAACAGTTTTAAATAAATTTTATTTTTGGATTAAGTTTTTATATCTATTTAGTTTGCGGTATTGTCAATATAAGGGATTCCCATTGAATAAAGTAAATGTATTAATAATTTTGCAATGATTCTAGTAGTCCAGGCATTTGATGTGGGCGAATGCAGAAGCACACTTACAGGCTAACTTTCAGCATACTGTTAGACTTGAAACGTGATTGTACAGATACTCAGTGTGCTTCAGATGAAATGTTGTAAATGCCTCACAAAGCTGACGAAAATGAGTTGTATAAGAGGCTAAATAAACACTAAGCCGAAAATATTATGAGAAGTATAGAATTTTAATTGCTTAGATTCGGGAGTTAACATTGCTTATTCTCATCCTAAAGGCATAAATTTCATTTGTAGAAGATGCACTTTATGATGTGATATTCCTTTATTGATGCTGTTTCTTCAGATATTTCACTTATATTTCAACATGTATTTGTGCAGCGCTTTCAACTTTTAGCATACTTTGCCGAAAGGCTTGCCGTAGCATACGGCTCTTTATCAGCCGTGGTATTGATGACCCAATAGATAATTAAAGGGGGAGCTTGTCAGTCTAAATCTTCTGTCATTACATAGCGCAAAGCTCCTGAATATGAGCACAACTTGATTCCTTAGTTATTATTTTTATATATTCAGTATAAGGGCAGGGGTGCGCACAGTTTTATATAAGAATGTGTTTTTGTAAAGCATCAATATGGCCTATCTGTAGACATATTCCATAAAGTTTGATGATATATAATAATTAGTGTATAAAAAATAAGCTGATAATTTGTGCAAATGAATCCGTATATATTATGAATAGTGAATATTAGGGGCAGAAATTACAGAAAATTCAGCTAAAAAACGGTATTGTTAAGTCCATATAAAGGATGATTTCTGTGAAGAACTTTAGGCAAGATTTAACAGAATTTTCCTGTTTGCATTTGGCAGTTCTTGCTCACAAGGCGAGGCGCTAAGCTCAAACACTCAGAAATTTTATTTTTGGTAATTTTTTTGCTTGCGAAATAACCATAATAAGCAGCATAAAAGATGCCTGAGCTTTAGGTGTTGTATGTCAGATCATCGTGAAAATTGGTCCGCACGGTCCGGATTTATTATCGCCGCTATTGGTTCAGCGGTTGGTTTGGGAAACATTTGGCGGTTTCCTTATGTGGCTTATGAAAACGGCGGCGGAGCGTTTTTAATTCCTTATTTAATTGCACTGCTGACTGCCGGTTTGCCTTTGCTGTTTTTAGATTACGCAGTTGGCCACCGCGGCACGGGTTCCCCGCCAAAAGCATATAAGCAATTGTTTAAGCCAGCAGAAAGTTTAGGCTGGTGGCAAGTCTGCGTATGTTTGATTATCGGCCTGTATTATGCCGGTGTTTTAACATGGGCAGGCAGCTATGTGTATTTTTCTATGGGACAAATGTGGGGAGATAATCCAGAAGCATTCTTTTTTAACACTTATTTACAGACTTCTGCATCCGCTAATTTTGATATGAGCTTTGTTAGCCATTTATTTTGGCCTTTAGTTGCTGTATGGGCGGCTGTGCTGGCGATTTTATACGGCGGTGTTAAAAAAGGTGTTGAGCTTTCCAATAAAATTTTTATGCCGCTGCTGATTGTGCTGTTTACCATTTTGGTTATTCAAGCAGTACGTTTGCCGGGTGCTGCAGAAGGCTTAAATGCATTCTTTACCCCAAACTGGTCAGCTATGATGGATTACAAAGTGTGGCTGGCAGCCTATGGCCATATTTTCTTCAGCCTGTCTGTGGGCTTCGGCATTATGGTGACTTATGCATCTTATTTAAAACCGAAAACTAATTTGACTGGTTCCGGTTTAATTGTTGGACTAGCGAATTCTTCTTTTGAAATTTTAGCAGGCATTGGTGTATTTGCAGCTTTGGGCTTTATGGCGCATTCTGCCGGCACCTCTGTACAAGAGGTGGTTAGCGGAGGGATTGGACTGGCATTTATTGCATTTCCTAAACTTATTTCGAGCTTGGGCGCCGGTGCGGATTTATTTGGTATTTTATTCTTTATGTCGCTATTTGTGGCGGGCATCACCTCAATGGTCAGCATTTTGGAAGTGCCGATTTCAGCATTGCAGGATAAGCTGAAGCTCAGCCGTAAAGCGGCGGTAACAATTGTAGGCGGCGGTACAGGCGCTGTTTCAATCTTTTTATTTTCGACCACTAATGCGATTAAGCTCGTAGATATTATTGATCATTTCATTAACAACTTGGGTATTGTTTCAGGCGCTTTAGTATCGATTATTATGGTGTCTTGGTTTAAGCGTTCATTGATGAAAGAGCTGGAAGGGCATATCAACAGTATTTCGACCATTCAATTGGGCCGCACTTGGGAATTTACCTTGACTGTGATTACGCCAGTGGTGCTATTGGCGACATTGGTACTCGCATTAATTTCGCTGCTCCAAAAAGGCTATGGTGATTATTCCTTTGGCCTGCAAATGTGGTTTGGCTGGGGCTGTATTATTTTCTGTGCGTTGGGCGCATTATTATTAACTAAAATGCAAGACCGTTAGGAGTTCGACTTATGGAAACTTCAGCAATTATTATGATGGCAATCTCGATAATTTTCTTGTGGGGCGGTTTAGCGCTGGCAGTGCTGCATTTGGTGCGCCATCCGGAAAATCTTGATGATTAATCTGCTGTAGCAGTAAAAAAACGGGCTTTTTAGCCCGTTTTTTTATGGCTTTTATTTTGCTGCTGCACATGAAAAAGTGATGCTGAGGGAATTTTACATGTGGAAGCGCAAACAGCACTAAAGTTTATGCTCTGATGTGATTAGGCATGAGCTGTTAAAAATTCAAAGCCGTCGAAATGGAAGGATCCGGCAATGTTTAGTGGGTATTTTCGCTTTGATATCTGAGAAGTTAAAGTTTTATTGAAACCGTCATATATTTTATGTGAGTCACCTATTCGTCAGTAAACGGAAGTAATAATAATGCAGGTGCATTTTATTGAATACTTTGCGATGGGGAAAATGGAATTTAAGCAATTATTTTCTTTAATAACAAAAAAAGATTGGCATTTTATTACAACATATATAAAAAACCATAATATTAAGTGGGGATTAATAGTGTTTTTAGAATTGTATAATAATTGATTGTTTTTTTTATATTGTTTATTTTTTTTAAAAATGAACTAGTTTTTATTAATAAAAATTTAACAAATGGTCAAAAAGAATTCATAAATTTAATATAACTCTTTTAATTACCGTTAATTAGTGTAAATATCATACAAGTATAATGTAATTAAAGTTGTGATTATGTTCAGAAAAAATCAGAATCGAATCCTTAGTTT
>JASLHF010000091.1 GCA_030152275.1 Acinetobacter sp.
TGACCAATGTGATGTTCAATTTCATGGATTTCTTCAGCAGTTAAAATCCCTTCAACATTCACACGTGGCTTTTTATCAGTCAAAATCATCATAATGCGTACCCCTTAGCGATCCACGTCAGCCATAACGACGTCGATAGTCGCTAAATAAATGATCAAGTCAGATACAAGACTGCCGTTAATCACGGAAGGAATTTGCTGTAAATGCGTGAAAGTTGGTGTACGAATACGGGTACGATAACTCATCGTTGACTTATCAGAAGTCAAGTAATAGTTCGATGCACCTTTTACAACTTCTGCCATCACAGACGCTTCGCCTGCTGTCATTACAGGACCCCATGACACGCTCAAGAAGTGCGTAATCAAAGTTTCAATATCTTGTAAAGTCTTGTCTTTTGGTGGTGGAACTGCCAAAGGATGATCCGCTTTATATGGACCAGACGGCATATTATCCAAACACTGCTTGACGATTTTCAATGATTCTTCGATTTCACGATAGTGAACCATCACACGTGCATACGCATCGCCTTCATACTCCAATGGCACTTCGAAATCATAGTTTTCGTAGCCACTGTATGGACGATATTTACGAACGTCAAAATCAATACCTGTCGCACGTAGACCAGTACCTGTTACCCCCCAAGCCAATGCAGATTTTGCATCGTATTGCGCAACATTACGGGTACGACCTACAAATACTGAGTTTTTAAGTGCAGCAGTATGGTATTCCTTCAAACGTTTAGGCATCCATTCGAGAATCTCACGAATCAGTTTTTGCCAATTGTTTGGAAGATCGTGTGCAGTACCGCCGATACGGAACCAAGCTGGGTGCATACGGTAACCGGTAATCGCTTCAACGATGTCATAGACTTTTTGACGGTCTGCGAACATATAGAATACTGGTGTCATACCACCAGCATCCTGAATCGCGGTACCACAGAACAACAAGTGGTTATTGATACGGAATAATTCGTTCAACAACACACGAATGACTTGTGCACGCTCAGGGACTTTAATTCCTGCCATTTGCTCAACAGCCATCACGTATGGCATGTTTTGCGCACAACCGCCGAGGTAGTCAACACGATCGGTATACGGAATGAATGAATGCCAGGTTTGACGTTCAGCCATCTTTTCCACACCACGGTGGTGATAACCGATATCCGGCACACAGTCTTTGACTTCTTCACCGTCCAGCTGTAACACCACACGGAACGCACCATGCGCAGATGGATGGTTAGGACCCAAGTTCAGGAACATGAAGTCTTCGTCATCATTACCGCGTTTTAGACCCCAGTCTTCAGGGACAAAGCGTAAGTGTTCTTGTTCGAAATCCTGCTTTGCCTGGTCTTGCATATACGGCGTATATTCTGTCGCACGCGCAGAATATTCTTTACGTAACGGATGACCTTCCCAATAGGTTGGCAACAAGATACGACGGAGCATTGGGTGCCCTGCGAAATCGATACCAAACATATCGTAAGCTTCACGCTCGTACCAGTTGGCATTTGGCCAAATGTTAGTTGCCGTTGGAATGCTTAAATCATTTTCATTCAACGCAACTTTGATACGGATGTCACTGTTACGCTCAAGCGATAACAAATGATAGAACACAGTAAAGTCAGATGCTGGCAAACCGTCACGGTGAACACGTAAACGCTCATCTACCGCAGACAAGTCAAACAGCATGACATAAGGACGTTCCACTTTACGGAGGAACATGAGGACTTCTTGCACGCGTGCGCGCTCAACCCAGACTGTTGGAAACTCTTCAAAAGTCGCCTGCACGTAGAAGTTCTCACCAAATTTGGTTTTGAGTTCTTCTACGATTGCAAATGCTGGGCGGGAATCAACTGGAGTTGATTCTGGCATAGCAATCTCAGTTTCAGCCATTGGCTTGGCTTCCTATTTAATACAAATTCTGGCAATTTTCCCGACGACCATATCCCTCATGGAATATGTCAAAAACTCATCGTTAAAATTATTTAATATCATCCATAGAGCGTAGGTTTTTCACCGCAATACGTTCCGCATTTTTACGGTCACGTTCTGGCATCATCTTTGGCTTATACACAGGCTGAAGATCATCACCAATAACCGCTGAAAGTGGACGGCGCTCAAGTTGAATTTGGTCTTGAAGTAACATCAATGCTTGGATCAATGCTTCTGGGCGTGGCGGACAACCTGGGATGTACACATCAACAGGAATAATTTTGTCTACACCTTGAACCACTGAATAGATGTCGTACATACCACCTGAGTTCGCACAAGCACCCATTGAAATGACCCATTTAGGCTCAAGCATTTGTTCATACAAACGTTGAATTACAGGTGCCATTTTGACAAAGCAGGTTCCTGCAACAATCATTAAATCTGCTTGACGTGGTGAAGCACGAATAACCTCAGCACCAAAACGAGACAAGTCATGTACACCAGTTAAAGTCGTCGCATATTCAACATAACAGCATGATGTACCGAAGTTAAAAGGCCATAAAGAGTTTTTACGTCCCCAGTTCACTGCGGTATGCAACACATCTTCAAGACGTGTCATCATCACACTTTTATTCACTTCTTCCTCAAGAGGATCAGTTACGATTTGACGATCTTGTAATGGATACTGATCGGCATCTGGATTCGCACGGGTTAAAGTATATTTCATCCCGACTTACTCCTGTTCAAATGATGATGTAGTCGGTGTTTTAGACTTAACACGACCAGAAGACTGTGCTGGAATATGACCAGTAGGATCGACAACAAGCTCTTCAATATTATTGAATCGAGTAATGTCAGCAATATTCATATTCGGTGAACCAATTTTTGTTGTCACACCAGCAGATTTACGACGATCTACAGGTGCCCAATTCAGCGCGCCTACAGAAATTGCATAAACCAAAGCGATCAAAAGATCCACAACAAAAATAACGACCGTGGTAAATCCAAACCAACCTACTTCACGAACTGATGTCGACCATGCGTAGAGGTAAAGAGCTTCCAAGTCAAAGACAACGAAGAAAATTGCAACTAAATAGAATTTGGCTGACAAGCGGATACGAGCACCGCCCGCACCAACTACACCTGATTCAAACTGCTCTTGCTTCGCACGCCCCCATGCTTTACCCCCTAGGAGTAAGGGAACTGTAAGCATAAAAACGCAAAGAAATGTAACGCCGATCACGAAGGCGATAATCGCCCAATCGTATGGAGTAATGGCACTCATGCGGGGATAACTCCTGGCAGGCCTATTTTTAACAAAGAATGTATGTATTGGCCTTCAAATACACCAAACACAAAATTAATCCCGCCAATTGTACCTGATTGATGACTCATCTTGCTAGCTTATCAGTCTTAGTCTTTGGGATGATTTTTTAAGCATTTTTACCCTTTTTAAAGGCCAAATGCCTATACTGGGCGCGGTAATCGCTTTATTTAATAAAATATATACTTATGATTAATTTTACAGTTTTTATATATTTTTCAATTATTAAAAAACACTTCTTCAGCCAAACAGGTGCAATTTAAGCCCAAATTTGATTCATTTTTTTTCAGAACGACAAGACTTATTGAAAAAAATCATTAAATTTTCACATTATGATAATTCTTAATATTTTTTAAATTATTTTATAGCGCATACCTGCTTTTTACCTGCCTTTTGTACCCGCGGCACCATTCCCCTAAAAAGCCGCATTTTCACCCTTATGTATCTTTTTGCTGCAAATTCGCCCAAACATTGCGCATTTAAAAAAATTCGTGCTATTCCTATAGAAAACAACCAAATGATTGACTCAAACATACAGCCAACCAGCAATCAAATCATCCGCTATAAGGAGCAATACATGAACTTAGAGTTTACCCATAAACCAGACTATTTTTTGTTTGCCCAGCTGATTATTCGCCATGTGGAAAACTATATTGAAAAACATCCAGATGCGAATAATGCGATTTTTGATTTGCGAGACATTTATGAGCTGTTCCGACAAGACCGAGCGTCTGCAACCACTAACTTAGAAGGCATCATGAATATCGCAGATGAATACCGCGTGGAAACCCTGAATGGAGATGAAAAGCTCATCAGCCGCTATGCAATTGATGCCAAAAACAATTCCCTGCTCCTCGATTTCAATCCTAATGCGCTGGACAGTCTAAAAAGCGGCAAGCAAATCATTGCGCCAGATGCAACGCTGCAGGAATAATTTTAACCCATAAAAAAGCCATTCATTAGAATGGCTTTTTTATTGCGCCTATTATCTGTAAACTAGACACTCGAACTATTTTCATTATTTAGCAGCGCAGCTATACAGCTTAAGATATAACCCGCTCTTTATACCCTAATGAATGAAAGATACCCGCTGTGCATCTTATTCATACATTTTGGAACAACAGCTGCTTGCTAGAGCGCATTACGCCGCTTCAATGTCAGAGTCTTTATTTTTTTTACCCCCTTTGAAGCGCCGTGCAGGCCATGTCATGATAAAGCGCGCACCGCCCAGTTTAGGGCTTTCATCAATTGTGATACTGCCGCCAAACCAGTAAGCAATACGGCTGACAATCGACAACCCCAAACCGTAACCGCCCGATGAGCGGGTTCGGCTGTCATCTAGACGGGCAAAGGCTTCAAATATGCGTTCACGCTCTTCCACCGGAATGCCGGGACCGTCATCTTCAACACAGATGTAAGCCATACCTTTATCATCCAAACCGCCGCTAACTGCTACCTTGTTATCACAGTAGCGCACTGCATTGCCCACCAGATTCTGCACTACGCGGTGCAAATAACGGCGTTCAGCATCAACAACAACGGTTAACGGAGGCGCTTGAAGCTCTAAAGTTTTACCAGTTTTCAGCGCTTCTGTTTCAATTACTACCTGATCCAGCACTTCAAACAGCACGATTTGATCAAAATCAAGTGATGGTGTGCCCTGCTCCAGCTTCGCATAGGTCATGATTTCATCAATCAAGGTGTTTAACGCCTCAATATCTTTATCAATCATTTCGACCTGCTGCAGACGGTACTCATGATCATCTTCATCCGCCATCATCTCCATGCCAAAACGGATACGGGCAACCGGTGTCCGCAGTTCATGCGACACCGCACGCATTAGTTCCCGCTGCGACTCAATTAAGCGCTGGATATGGTCAGACATCGAGTTATAGCTAGAAGCCAGCATACCGACTTCATCTGAGCTTTCGACCGGCAGCCGCACGGACATATCGCCGGTTTTCATTTTATTTAAGGCATAGTTGACTGCGCGCAACTTGCGCTGCATCGGCACCAGAAGCCCATACACCCCCAAGCTCAGCACAAACAAACTCAGTAAGGTGATACCCGCCGCCAGCTGAAACGGCATCCAGTTAAACAGCGGCACTGGCCCCATGACCAGCACTTCTGAGGTTGAACTTGGAATTGGGGATACAATTGAAATGGTCGTACCGCGTACGGAAGCGCTGTCGCGGTACAAAATGATGCTGTGGTCTAAACGCAAACGGCCGATCTGCTCTGAATCCAGCGGCAGACTCTGCACATTGACGATTTCCATCGGATAAGAAAAATAATGCTGAATGCGTTCCAGATATTCTTTTTCCTGTCCTGGATAATAAACCAGATAATCCAGCACAAACACAGGCAGCGCCTTCATTTGGCGCTCTGTAATATTTTCAGCTTTAATATACAGCAGATGGGCAGGATCATTTTTCAGCCCAATAATGATATAAGCCACATTGGTCTGCGCATCCCAGCGTACTACGGCTTTTCGCTCCTCTATACGCTTGGATTCTGTGCGGGTCAGCTCTACTTTATCGGATTTTACATAATAAATCGGCAGTTCCAGCAGATTGGAAGCATCGGAGATCCAATCCATACGCTGCTGTTCATTGGGCTGACGGGCAATGCCTTCACTAATGATATACGCCATGCCGTCAGTCAAAGATTCACGGTATTCCTGCGCGCGCTGATAATTGATAATCTGCACCAGCAAATAGCCAAACAGCGCCACCAGAACCACCAAAATGACCAGTCCTGTATAAATGCGCAAAAAAATACTGTGTTTTAACACTAAAGCGTGTCCTGCAAATTAATCATGAGAAAACGGCATGACTTACATGCCGCCAGTTTCTTTCACGAATAAATAACCTTTACTGCGTACGGTTTTGATACGTTTTGGATTTTCAGGATCATCGCCAATTTTTGGACGGATGCGTGAAATACGCACGTCAATCGAGCGGTCTTGACCGTCATATTCAATGCCGCGCAGACGTTCAAAAATATCTTCGCGTGACAAAATGCGGCCCGCATTTGAAGCCAGCAGCCATAAAAGGTCATATTCTGCACTTGTAAAGTCGACCAGATCGCCATTTAGAGTGACCGAACGGCCGCCGTTATCAATCACGAGATCATCAAACTCAATGCGCTGCGCTACTTCATCTTCCGGCGCTTTGTCTGTACGGCGCAATAATGCGCGGATTCGCGCAAGCAGTACACGCGGCTGAACAGGTTTGGCAACATAGTCATCTGCGCCCATTTCCAGACCTAGCACTTGGTCCATATCTTCTGTGCGCGCAGTCAGCATCAAAATTGGCTGATGATAATGCGGACGCACTTCACGGCAAATAGTTAAGCCGTCTGCCCCCGGCAGCATGACATCCAGCACCACCATGTCAGGCTGTTCTGCAATAATACGGCGGATCGCGCGGTTGCCGTCTGGCTCTACGCCAACCTCAAGTCCATTCCGGATCAAATATTCTTGTGTTAAGCGAGCAAGACGTTCATCGTCTTCTACGATTAAAATTTTTGGTAACTTTTCTTCTTGGCTCATAGAATGCCCCTTTATTGGTCTGGACGCATCGGCTAAAAATTCAGTAAAAATCCAGCAGATACGCGTCAATATATTTTGCAATATACACACGTTTACATTGTAAACAAGATGCTGTTCACCAAACTGATACATGTAGGCTGCTTTTTGTTAAAAATTATTAAGCATTGAATTATTGGCAATTTTCTAGAATCACGATTTAAGCCCAATTTAAAACACACGGCGTTACAAATGAATATTTTTTTGCAATGCCTATATTTACAACAATCGAATGACCAGTCATTCAAATTAGTTTTACGCTTTTCAAGTTATCCACAAGGTTATCTATAAGCACTTAATCCGAGCTTTGCTATGCTATGCCCTTGTCCAATAAGGCTTAAACAAGAATGATAAAAAATAGGGAGTTTTTGGAGAAGGATTTTCACCAAAACAGATCGAAGTATTTAATAAAATGTCAATATTGATCTAGCCTAAATTTTCCCGTATCTTGTGTCTAATTCATTTTTAAACCACTAAGTCTTGTGTTTAAACCTCAAACACTGCGGCATAGTTTTGCCCGGTTCAAACGGTCTATAAACATAACAATAGATGACAATGGAGCTATGCTGACATGAGCGTAATCACGTCTACCCCGGGCCAATTGCAGGTGATCAAACGCACCGGCGATGTTGCCGTTTTTGACGCAGAAAAAATTTCTGTAGCAATCGGCAAAGCGTTCCTGGCTGTTGAAGGACAGCAGAGCGCTGACTCTAGCCGTATCCACGACCGTATTTCTCAACTTACCGAGATGGTATTGAATACGTTCCAGCGCCGCTTACCGTCTGGCGGCACAATTCATATTGAAGAGATTCAAGACCAAGTTGAACTGGCGCTCATGCGTACTGGCGAACAGAAAGTTGCCCGCTCTTACGTGATTTACCGCGAGCAGCGCGCTGAAGCGCGTAAACAAACTGGCGCACATCACCACCCTACATTACAAGTCACTGGTTCAAATGGTCAGCTTAAACCGCTTGATCTTGGCGCTTTGGAAGCACACATTGCTAAAGCGGCTGAAGGCTTAGAAGGTATTGATGTTCAAGCAATCATCGACGAAACCGTAAAAAACCTATACAACGGCGTAAAAGAGTCTGACATTGCAACAACCATGATGATGGCGACGCGTACCCGTATTGAGCAAGAGCCTAACTATACTTATGTCACTGCGCGCCTGCTTCGCGACAACTTGGTTGCAACTGGCTTAGAATTCTTAGGTTTACCGGCAGATACTTTAGAGAATGACGCTTTAGAAACATTCCTGAAAAAAGGGGTTGAGCTGGATCTTCTGTCAGAAGACTTGCTGAATTTTGACTTGGTAAAATTGGCAGCCGCGATTCAGCCAGAACGCTCTAACCAGTTTACATACCTCGGTCTGCAAACATTATTTGACCGTTACTTCATTCACTCTGACGGCGTTCGTTTCGAATTGCCGCAATTGTTCTTCATGCGTGTGTCTATGGGCCTTGCATTGAATGAAGATGACAAAGAAGCGCGTGCAATTGAGTTCTATAACTTATTGTCTAGCTTTGACTACATGGCTTCTACCCCTACTCTATTCAACTCAGGCACATTGCGTCCGCAATTGTCGAGCTGTTACTTAACAACGATTGGCGATGACCTGTACAACATTTATGGCGCTATGCGTGACAACGCAATGCTGTCTAAATGGGCAGGCGGTTTAGGCAATGACTGGACTCCAGTTCGCGCATTGAACTCATACATCAAAGGCACAAACGGTAAATCACAAGGTGTTGTACCGTTCCTTAAAGTTGCCAACGATACTGCTGTTGCAGTTAACCAAGGCGGCAAACGTAAAGGCGCAGTATGTGCGTACCTTGAAACTTGGCACTTGGACATCGAAGAATTCTTAGAGCTTCGTAAGAACACCGGTGATGACCGCCGCCGTACACACGACATGAACACTGCAAACTGGGTTCCAGATTTGTTCATGCAGCGTGTATTTGAAGATGCTGAATGGACTTTGTTCACTCCGTCTGAAACGCCAGACCTGCATGATTTGACTGGCGCAGAATTCGCTGAACGCTATGCGTACTATGAAAGCATTGCCAAAGAACAAAACTTATTGCACAAGAAAATCCGTGCAAAAGATTTATGGCGCAAAATGCTGTCTATGCTGTTTGAAACTGGTCACCCTTGGATCACATTCAAAGACGTTTGTAACCTGCGTTCTCCGCAGCAGCACGTTGGCGTAGTGCATTCATCTAACTTGTGTACAGAAATTACGCTGAACACCAATGAAGATGAAATCGCAGTATGTAACTTAGGTTCGATCAACCTTGTACAGCACGTTCAAGGCGGCGTTCTTGACCGTGAAAAACTGGCCCGCACTGTTAAAACAGCAGTCCGTATGCTCGACAACGTCATCGACATCAACTACTACGCTGTACCGCAAGCGCGCAACTCGAACTTGAAACACCGTCCAGTGGGTATGGGCATCATGGGCTTCCAAGATGCATTATATGAAATGAAACTGGCTTATGGTTCAGAAGCTGCTGTTGATTTTGCAGATGAATCAATGGAAGTGATTTCATACTTCGCGATTCAAACCTCTAGCGACTTAGCGCTTGAACGTGGCACATATGAAACATTTAAAGGTTCATTGTGGGATCAAGGCATTTTGCCGATCGACTCTTTGGATATCGTGGCTAAAGCGCGTCCAGACCGTATGTTTGAGGTTGACCGCACACAGCGTTTGGACTGGGACACGCTACGTGCCAAAGTTCAAAAAGACGGCATGCGCAACTCGAACGTGATGGCGATTGCTCCGACTGCAACCATCTCGAACATTTGCGGCGTTTCGCAATCAATCGAACCGACGTTCCAAAACTTATATGTGAAATCGAACCTTTCTGGTGAATTCACAGTGATCAACCCGTACCTCGTACGTGCGTTAAAAGATCGCGGTTTGTGGGATTCTGTGATGGTCAATGACCTGAAACACTTCGAAGGTTCTGTACAAAAAATTGCACGTATTCCTGAAGAGCTTAAAGCGATCTTCGCGACTGCGTTTGAAGTTGAACCGCGCTGGATTGTTGACGCTGCATCACGCCGTCAAAAATGGATTGACCAAGCTCAGTCTCTAAACCTTTACATCTCTGGTGCAAACGGTAAGAAACTGGACATGACATACAAAATGGCATGGCTGCGCGGTCTAAAAACTACGTATTACTTGCGTGCATTGGGCGCAACTTCTGCAGAAAAATCGACCATTAACACTGGCGCATTGAATGCAGTTAAGCCTGCAACTGTAGCAGCACCTGCGGCAGCGCCTGCACCGGTTGAAGCGAAAAAAGCTGAAGCGCCTGCTGAAGAAGAAGGTTTCGGTCAAGCAGCTCCAGTGCCAATGGCATGTTCAATTGACAACCCTGATTGTGAAGCTTGTCAATAATCTGACAGGGTTCTAATCCCCCTAAATCCCCCTTTTCCAAAGGGGGACTTCCGAAAACCTGTTTGGGTTCAAGGAAGCCCCTCTTTTTTAAAGAGGGGTTTGGGGAGATTTAAAAAATTAAAAAACACTAAAGGAAGCTCCAATGCCTCATATGACGCACAACTACATGTTAGGGCTGATTGCCTTGGTGGTTTCCTTTATTGTTTGTTTTTATGTACCCCTGACGTATGCATGGGTCAAGATTCGCGAACAGCAGCGTAATCAAAATAAGTAGTGGGGATATTTGCTCTTCCGAATAAAATTAGAGCATCCATCGACAAAACTTAATTTTGCTTACACAGAATAAGCGTATAGTAGGACGTCTTAGCTTCGAAAGCTGGATGTCCATTATATAGATGTCTATATAAAAGATATAAAGCAACGAAGAGAGAACTGTTATGTCTATCCTAAGTTGGGACGATTTCGAAGATGATGAACCGAAACAAGCTGCACAAGCTCACCAGCCTGCGCCCGTCAACCCGCAAAAAGCGGCTGATTCGCAAGTGGTATCTGATGCACACCCATCATCGGCGCATGTGGCAGCTGCACAACCCGCTGGAGCCAATGCAGCCCGAGGAACAGCAGCACATCCAGCCAATTCAATGGAAAGAGCATCTGCTGCCTTAGAACAGCTTGATGTTGCGCCGGGCTTAGAAGAGCTTGAAATGGGCGCACAGCGTGTTCAAGTTGATGATAAAGCGATGATCAACTGCCGCGCGGACTTAAACCAGCTGGTGCCGTTCAAATATGAATGGGCTTGGCAAAAATACCTAGACGGATGCGCCAACCACTGGATGCCGCAAGAAGTCAACATGAACCACGACATCGCGCTGTGGAAGTCTGAAAATGGCTTGACTGAAGATGAGCGCACCATTGTTATGCGTTCTCTCGGATTCTTCTCGACTGCCGATTCATTGGTTGCCAATAACTTGGTTTTAGCGATTTACCGCCACATTACCAACCCAGAATGCCGCCAGTATATTTTGCGTCAAGCATTTGAAGAAGCTATTCATACACATGCTTATCAATACTGCATCGAGTCTTTGGGCATGGATGAAGGCGAAGTCTTCAACATGTACCGTGAAGTGCCAAGCGTTGCGCGTAAAGCAGCGTGGGGCCTGAAATACACTCAGTCTTTAAGTGATCCTACCTTCAAAACCGGCACACCTGAAAACGACCAGATTCTGCTTCGCAACTTGATCGCATTCTACTGCGTGCTTGAAGGCATCTTCTTCTATTGCGGTTTCAGCCAAATCCTGTCGATGGGCCGCCGCAACAAGATGAATGGTGTTGCAGAACAGTTCCAGTACATCCTGCGTGATGAATCCATGCACTTGAACTTTGGTATCGACATGATTAACCAAATCAAGATCGAGAATCCTGCTTTATGGACACCTGAATTCCAAGAAGAAATTATTCAAATGATTCTTGAAGGCACCATGCTTGAAATCGAATATGCGCGTGACACTATGCCGCGCGGCGTATTGGGCATGAATGCCGGCATGATGGAAGAATACTTGAAATTCATCTGTAACCGCCGTTTAAGCCAATTGGGCTTGCCTGAACAATTTGCTGGCGTAAACAATCCATTCCAATGGATGTCAGAAATGATGGACTTGCGTAAAGAGAAGAACTTCTTTGAAACACGCGTAACTGACTATCAAACTGGCGGCGCGTTAAGCTGGTAAGAACTGGCGCTCAGTCACAATAAAATAGATTAGGCGGAATCTTAGGATTCCGCTTTTTATTTAAAAATAATAAAGTTATATCAATTTAGGTATGGAATTTTCTTCAGCTTTACAATGATTCTGCTAAGATAAACCCGCTTAAAAATACTTCAATTTTTTATAAAAATTCACTAAACAATAGAGAAAACAATGAAAGGGCAAATTTTAGAATATTCAATTCAAACCCATAGCGGCATCATCAGCGCAGATGACCAAAACCGCTACGAATTTAGCGGTGCAGAATGGCGCAGTCATAATGCCCCGCAAGCCGGCAGCCGTGTTGACTTTGAAATTAGCGCCGAAGGCAAGGCCGTTCAAGTCTTTACCTCTCAGGGCGATAGCGCCCCAATGCAAAATTACGCGCAGCCGCTGGATCAGCATCAGTCTGAGCTGCAGTTCAATATGATTGACTGGTATGTCAAATGCCTCAAAAATTATGCCAATTTTACTGGCCGTGCACGCCGTAAAGAATATTGGTTTTTCACCCTGACGTATCTCATTGCGCTCATCCTGATGATCATCATCGATTCAATTTTAGGCACCAATGGCATACTGAGCGCTATTTTTATTTTAGCCATGATCATTCCATCACTTGCAGTAGCGGTGCGCCGACTGCATGATATTCATAAATCTGGCTGGTACTGGTTGATACAAATGATTCCTATCGCAGGGCCGATCATGGTTTTAGTCTGGCTAGCCACAGAAACCAAAGCGGACGTCAACCAATGGGGTTATCCTGCTAAATAATTGAAACACGCGGATGCTTCAGAGCACCCCCTGTATTCGAGTGCATAATCGATTTACTAACGCGACAGCTTGAGAATAATATGAAAGGTCAAGTTTTAGATTTTTCCATTCAAACCAATAGCGGCATCATCAGCGCCGATGATCAAAACCGCTATGAATTTAGCGGTGCAGAATGGCGCAGCCAGAATGCCCCGCAGCCTGGTGATCAGGTTGACTTTGCAATCGATGATACGGGAAAAGCGGTACAAGTCTATATCGTGTTTCAGCAAAATAATTTTGCCCATAATGCCCGGCCGAATTTTAGCGAAGAAGAGGAAAACTATGACTTTTTTGCATGGTCATTTAAACCGCTCAAAAAATTTGCCGACTTTGAAGGCCGCGCGCGCCGCAAAGAATTTTGGTTTTTTTGGCTATTTTGTATTTTGGTCAGTATTATTGCATCGGTGTGCGATTTACTCATCAGCAGCGGCGAGTGGCTGGAAAATCTCTCTAGCCTTGCGCTGCTGATTCCAAGTTTAGCAGTTGGCGCGCGCCGCCTGCATGATACTGGGCGTTCCGGCTGGTGGCAGCTGCTGATTTTCACGGTCATTGGCATTATCCCGCTGATTATTTGGTGGGCAACTGATACCAAAGCGCAAAACAATCAATGGGGACAGCCCGCACGGGATCTGCAGCAATAAAAGGCGCCTCAAGCGCCTTTTTTTAGGTCAGCCCAGCTTAACCATATTTACGCGCAAAGTCTTCATCAGATGTGCACAGGTAAATAATAAATTCAATAAAGGCGATAATGGATGGAATTAAACTCCAGCAGAACAGCAAATACACAATGCCCCAGCCAATTTGGCCCAAATAAAACTTATGAATGCCAAAACCGCCAAGGAAAAATGCTAAAACCGCCGCCACAATCCGGCTCTTTCGGCCATATTGCGCGACAGATCCTGAAGGTGAAGACAATACATAGATATTGGCAGCCTGCCCTGTTCCAACAACTTCAAAGTCGACCTGCTGTCCGCGTGCTGGCGGTGTCTGCCCGTTCCAGCCGCTGCCTGTAAATTGATAACGGTTTTGGTCATCCCCGCTAATCATGCCGCTATTGCTTTGAATAGAAAAATCTAAAACCTGCCCTTTCATATTATCCTCTGCTCTACATTCTTATGCTTATTTTTAAATCATCATGCCTAAAAATCATGGTGTAATACCAATGAAATCATATCATTAACTTAACGCGCCAAGTAGCATTTTGAAAACATCAAGCGAAGTGCATACACCACAGCCATCGCAAAAACCGCATAGCCTGCTGGCTTAATCAAAAGTGGAATGCATAACACCAACACAGCCGTAAGCGGATAAATCAGTTTTTTTAATCCATTCTGCTGATGCATATCGTGCAGTACATATAGACTGGTGGTGTACAGCATCAGACTTAGCGCTACAAAATAGCTTTCTCGTACAGAACTGATCTTTGCTTCATGCGAAACCACATCAACCGCCGCTGCCAACCCCGCCCCGAGAGCGGCAATACTGATAAAGACAAAGAAATGCCCATAACCCCAGCTAAACGCCATTTTCCGGCTGTTCAGATGTTCTGCAATGCTGGTGTCAAAATAAGCCCACCACACTGTAAACATCATCATCAGGCCACCCACCATTAAAAAAATTAATTCGGTGCTAAAGCGCTGATTTTGCAAAGCATCATTCATTGCAATCGAACATCCGACAATCGATTCACCTAACACAATAATCGTCAGCAGCGAATAGCGTTCAGCAATATGATGCGGATGCCATGGCGTCATATTGCTGGCTTCGGCAAATACCGGCACGCTCAATTCCAGCGCAGCAAGCAGCAAAAATATATAGGGGCTAAGCGCTAAAGGCGAAAAATGAAAACAAATCCAGCCGATCTGTACGGCTATAATACCAAAGGCATAGCGCAGCGCTGTGGCTCGTCTAACGGCATCATTTTTAGCGACGCGAAACCACTGTGTCACTAAACCCAAACGCATAATGGCGTAGCCCATGATAATTACATCAAAATCCTGCTGCTGAAATGCGCTGGGAATACCGGCTGCAATCACCAGCGAGCCAATAATCTGTACAAAAGTGAGAATCCGGTACAGCGCGTCATCATTGTCATAGGCCGAAGCAAACCAAGTGAAATTCATCCAGGCCCACCACAGCGCAAAAAACACCATGCCGTACAACATCAAGCCATGTTCAATATGATTATTAATAATCGCGTGATGCAGCTGCTGGCCGGCTGTCGCGATCGCCACCACAAAAATTAAATCAAAGAGCAATTCTAAAGACGTGGCCACTCGGTGTTTTTCATGCGGATCACGCGGCACGAGAGGCTTCAGCCATGCCTGTGGCTGTAAAAATGGAATGGTCATTTTTATTCTAAATATAAATACGTTACTTTAAATTTTTTCAAATTCAATCTGAGTAAACAAGCCGGCTTACAAAAAATAAAACACAGTATCTGTTTCTTCTGCAGATGTGCAGCTTTTGCCAATACAGAAAATATTTTATTGCGCATGTCTTCTTTTATTCATATATCAATGACATACTGTGCACCTAAAAAAATATAAGATATTCAAAAAATAAATGATTCAAGATTATTTCACCTTGTACCCTCAAGCGCTTTGGGTACAGATCTCACAGCAGCACATGCGCCTGTGTTCATCAACTCATGAAATTTTAGCGCAAGAGCTTTGCCCTGTCTCTTTTGACAGCTTAGGCAGTTTTGCCGTCAATGGCGCCATTGCAGAACTGCATTTCAGCCAGCTGCTGCTTCAGGCCAATTTGCAATGGCATGAGTTTGGCCAGCCGGTGGTGTTTATTCAGCTGATGGACCGTACAGAATCACAGCTGGACAGCAGTGAAATGCAAGCGCTTTACGACATGGCCATGAATGCCAATGCCCGAGTGGTACATATTTTCTTTAAAAATGGTGAAACATTTGAACAGGAAAAACTGCCAGTCAAAACATCCCGTACATTTCACCTGATGATGTTTGGCGCGGTTCTGCTGTATTTGATTGCCTTAATCGCTGTACTGCTGCCGATAAAATTTGATGCCAATTTAGACTGAATGAGCGCACAGCTGCGGGACTGCCTGCAGAAGCTGCTCAAAGGCATCAATTTTCGCATTCGGCTGCGCATGCGCCAATTCATCGGCAACGCCATAGCCATAGGTGACACCAATACTGTCGATACCATTGCGGCGTGCGCCCAAGATATCATATTCACGGTCACCGACCATTAAACATTCTCCCGGCGCCAGCTGCTCACACTGCAGGATATAAGCGATCAATTCAGCTTTATTGGTTCGCTCTCCGGACAGCTCACTGCCATAAATTTCCTTAAAATATTGCGCCAACTTAAAATGCTCTAAAATCTTCTTGGCATATACCGTTGGTTTTGCAGTCGCGACAAATAACATAAAGCCCTGATTTTTTAAGGCCTCAAGGGTTTCAGGCACATGCGGATAGACTTGATTTTCAAACAAGCCCGTTACAGCAAAACGCTCTCGATAACCCAGCAAAGCCTGCTCCGCTAAATCATCATCCAGCGCGACATTTAAAATTTT
Source organism: Acinetobacter sp. (assembly GCA_030152275.1). Classification (GTDB taxonomy): domain Bacteria; phylum Pseudomonadota; class Gammaproteobacteria; order Pseudomonadales; family Moraxellaceae; genus Acinetobacter. Next base: position 16,352 of record JASLHF010000091.1, read on the forward strand.
AGCCAAAGATGCTTTTAGCGGAGGGCCAATAATCCAGTCGATATTCAAATGCGCATCAATGGGATGCCCTACTTTTTCCAGTCCATAACGCGCCGAAGCGGTAATGCCAGTCTTCGGGTCAGTTAATGTACCGTCTAAATCGATCAGAATATTTTTAATCACGCTATACCTTATCTGCCGCCGCGCAAAATGCGCTCGAGTGTTGCCTAAAACTTGCCTATACTAACTCAAATTTTGCCTAAGAAGGACTCCATTATGCGGCCAACCGTACTGTGCTTTTCTGGTTTAGATCCATCTGGCGGGGCGGGCCTGCAAGCCGATATTGAATCCATTGGCCAAAGCGGTGCGCATGCTGCCATTGCATGCACTGCGCTGACCATACAAAACTCACAGCAGGTATTCGGCTTTAGCGCGACATCAAAAGAATTGCTGCTGGCGCAGGCCAATGCCGTGGCAGGTGATCTGCCTATTCGCTGTGTCAAATCCGGCATGCTGGGTACAACTGACAATATTGCTGCACTGGCTGAATTTCTGCGTGAACATCCGGATTATTTATATGTGCTCGACCCTGTATTGGTCGCAAACAGCGGCGGTTCTTTGGGTGATCAGGATACGCTGGTTAGAGCCTTTGCTGAGTTAATTCCGCTTGCATCACTCATTACTCCCAACACAGTCGAACTGCGCGCGCTGACCGGAGAGCAAGATCTGCATTTAGCGACAAAAAAACTGTTTGCCATGGGTGCAAAAGCAGTGCTGGTCAAAGGCGGCCATGAAAATACCCCCGAATTCATCCGCAATAGCCTATATATTCAGGGTGAAATGGTGTCTGAAACACAGTGCCCGCGTTTGGCCGGGGAATACCACGGTTCAGGCTGTTCGCTGGCCAGCTATATTGCCGGACGCTTAGCGCTGGGCGATGAGTTAAAAACAGCCGTGCATCATGCTGAAGTTTGGCTGTTTGATGTGCTGAAACATGCGGAGACTCCTGTTCCCAATGGGCAAAGAATTCCTAAACGCTTTTAAAATCCTGTAAACTTGATTTGAACCTACGGCGCAAGTGCGTTAATGCGCCGCAGGTTTTTTCAGCTCTCCACAAAAACTTCAGCTAATCTGAATATCCCACTGCCTGACTATAGACCCATCCGTAATTTTCATAGTTTGTATAATCTTTGAACAATGCAGATCAGCGCCCTTCAATCTTTATTTCAGGTATGGATGAACTGACGGTATAAAATTTTCTGAACTGCCAAACATCAAGCATGATGCATATGATCTAAAAAGTTTTTTTAATGGCGATTTTTTGCAGTTATTTTGCACAGCGATTTTCGCATTTTGCGCGCCATATATTCTGTTCTACAAAATTCATGCGTTTAAGCTATGACTGTAGATTTACTGTGCAGTCTGCACTTTGGCAATCAATACCGGCATATTCCATGCGCCGCCGACAAATCCTTTACACTGCGCCTGTACGGCCTGATAGGTTTTGACAAAACTTGAACCATTCCAGGCCCATTCATCAACCGTGTTGCAGTCTGCAATGCCTCTGCCCTTTTGCATTGAAAAAATTTGTCCATCACTAAAACTGCTGCCAGACACTGTCACCAATTGGCGCGCTTGTTTTAGCGGCTTATCCATGACCCAATAGCCAAAACCGTAATTATAGGCGCCACGCCAGCAGGGCAATTCAACCAAAACATTTTTCGTATTCAGCGGATAAATCACCAGTTGATCTTCTGGCAAATAGCTGTGTTCAAAAGGAATCCTGCAGTCATCTTTGCTGACGGTTTTGTACAGTAATGTTTGTATGCGCACCGCTTCCGCACTGCCGGTTTTCAGCCGCTTAACAATGCCCCGCTGATAATCACGAATCTGAACCCGAGGCATCGGCTGAGTTTGCAAGCCGGAACTGTCCGTGCGCGAACCTTTGCGCACTAATGCAGACACCGTGCCTATGCGTTTTTGAAAATCATCCATTTTCAACAGCACAGCACTAGCGCCAGCTGTCGAAAGCGCCCATTCCATTTGATCAGATTTCAAGACAATGGGCTGCGCATCTTGTACGGCTTTGATCAGCCCCAGCGCTTGCGCTTCATTCAGTTTTCCTTCACCGCTTTGAGAATCCAGCTCAACTTTGCCATAGTTTTTGCCCTGCATGTACAGTGTCAGCGCTTTACGCTGTCCTGCCAGATGTTCTGCATCAATTTTGAGCCGCGCTGCGATAGAGGTATTGGCGCCGGCCGCACGCAGCAGCAGCACCGATACTGGGCGGTCTAAATGCTCATCAGCCTGATAGCCTGCAGCACGGCATGTGCCGGTATTATCGCAGGCTAACTCCCAATCTTTATGCATAAAATGCAGGCCTGCAATACTGGCGGCTAAGCTGAAATTGCTGAACAATACAGTACAGCAGGCAAGACTGACCGTTTGCGTAAAGCGGCGCAGCGCGCCTGCACGGATGTTTTCAATGACCTTTAATGCTGCAGCAGTTTGGGCTAATATTATTGTATTCATGAGCCGATCCTCCTATTCAATTTACGCATTTTTATTCTGGCTATTCCTTGCGTTAATCATAGCTGCTGCCTTTTAACGCGCGTATTCTTTTTCTATCCACAGTAAAACGCTTCATCTGCAGGAAAAAATATTCTGGCCCTATTCTATTTTTCTCGCAGCGCTTAATCCGCCTCATTTAGATATTGCTTTAAGCTCCAATTATTCAAAACTTCGGCTTTGTACCTCTCCTTTAAAATTCAAGCAGTCTTCAACCCGAATGCGCTGCACTGCACTGAGATCATTCAGTTCAAACCATTGATAGGCGCTGTGCTCATCACTCAGCTGTACTGCATGAGGCGCCAGTAACGTGCAGCGGAAAATAAATGCATGCGAGCAGACTGCAGCATGAAAATAAATGCCGGATAAATAGTCCACCCGAACGTCACAGCCAAGTTCTTCGACGCATTCTCGGTGCAGCGCCTGATGCACAGTTTCCCCCATATCTAAGCCGCCGCCCGGCAGCCCCCAGCGGCAATCCGCATAGTTAGCTTTCAATAGCAGCACTTGGCCTGCTGCATTGCAAATCACAGCATGCGCGCTCATTCTGTAAAAATCATGAAAGCCCATAGCATCTCCTCATATGCACAGCATCCAACATATCAATTTTATCTCAGGCGTGAATTGATATTTTTACTCATTTAATTGATTTATTTGCTCTATTTTCTCTCTTTTCTTACTGGCATTAGATAAGGTCAGCATTAAGTCGTCCGCCAATTCTTTCAGCAAAGCCAAATCGTCTTCTTCCAACTCATGCGTACGCTTATCCAGCAGGCAAAAACTGCCCAATGCCAAACCATTTTTAGCGCGAAGCGGCACGCCGGCATAAAACCGGATACGGTTACCGCTCAGTTCAGACAGCTGTGCAAAACGCGGATCGCGCTGCAGATCTTCAATCAGCAAATCTTCATTCTGATAGACTAAATGCGTGCAAATCGAATCTTCCAGCGCCAAATGCGCCTGCATCGGATCTGAACTTTCAGCAGCCAGCAAACTCATTGGAGTATAAACTGCTTGCGGGTAAATCCATGAAATCTGAGTATATTTTACATCAAAAGCCTGCTGCGCTTCTTCCAAATATTGCTCATAAATCGGCTGATTGCTGCTGTCCAAAACTTCCAGCTCACGCAGCGCCTGCTCACGTGCCGGCATGTCTGGAATGTCCTGCGCGCTTAGCCAACTTTCACCTTCCTGCAACCGCAGCGCTTCAATACACAGCATTAAATCATTCAAACTGCTGATGACTCCATCCAGCGCAAATTGCTTTTGCAGGCCATCGAGTATGTCATAGTCAAAATCATTCCAAAGCGCAAAGACCAGTTGCCATTGCTTGTCGCCGTTGCGCAGCTTCTGTGCCAACAAACGGATTTGAGCTTCCGGATTGGCATGAAAAATCGAAATGCATAAAATTTTAACCGAGGATGGTATCTGCTCCATTGCGCTGCTCTGGCTCAGAATTAAGGCATCATCAGCCCAAGCTGCGGGTATTTTTCGCAGATTCAAAGCATGAGCAATCATGCTGGAGGCCTGCACATCAATTTCCCAGCGAGCGCCGACACAATACACTTCTGGCTGCTGATGACTGATTTTTGAAGGATACTGCTGCTGGAAGGCATGATTAAACTGCTTTAAACCAACATGCATGCGCAGGCGGTGCTCTGCGCTAGCATCAGTATTATGCCCTGAAGAAAACAGCTGAACCGCAGGCAAGGCAGCATCTTCATAAAATGCATTGACTTTACGCGCAATCAGCTCATCAGAAGCATTTTTGGGCAGTTGATCATGCACATAATCATTGGCAACATCCATAGCATCATCGACTTCATCAGCGACCAAGCGCTGATAAAACCGTTCCGGCGGAGTCAGCACTGGCGCGCTGCCAAGCAATGTTTTAATAAAGCTTAAAGCCGGCACATAATTCGAGAGCACCAGCAGACAAGCGGTCAGCGGTGTAGATAAAATCAAACCAATCGGCCCCCACAGCGCAGTCCAAAACGTAGCAGCCAAAATAATCGCCAGCGTTGACAGGCCTGTACTTTCTCCATACAGCCACGGCTCGATAATGTTGTTGCTGATCAGTTCCATCACTAAAATAATTGTGACCGTCCACAGCACCATATGCCAGCCCGGATCAACCGCAAAAGCTAAGGTAATGGGGAAAATAGCCGAAATCATCGGTCCCACATAGGGAATAAAACGCATGACTACCGCCAGCATTCCCCACATGATTGCCGCCGGTACGCCAATAATCCACAGCCCTAACGCCAGCGGCACGCCATAGCTGGAATTGACCAGCAGCTGCATGCGCAAATAGGTGCCGATCCGGCTGCCGGCTTCATCCAGCGCATCTGTACCGACATTTAAATTACCGCCAATAATTTTTAAGAACCGGTCATGCAGGTCTTTACGGTTCAACAGGATTAAAATCACAAATAAAAATACGATGCCGGCTGACGCCAGCGGATTCAGGACACGGTCAGCCCATTCCATCACGGACTGTGCAGCAGACTGCTCTTGCCCGACAACTTTGACTTTTTGCACATCCGAATCATCTTTTTTATTTTGCGCTGCGCTATCAAAAGAATGCTCTACAGTATCAAAAGTGCTTAATGCGCCATCCCATACACTGGGCCCTTGAGTCAGCTTTCGTACTGAATTCAATTTTTGCTTAATCGTGTCCTGATATTTAGGCAGCTGCTGGCTTAAACTGCTCAACTGAAAACCCAAATACGAAGTAGCGCCCGCCAGTACGCCAACGGCCATCACCACCGTAAGCATAATGGCAGCCAACTGCGGACAGCCCCATTTTCTTAGGCGCATCACCACAGGAGCCAGTAAAAAAGCCAGTAAAATCGCCAACGCGAGCGGAATAAAAATTTCTTTGCCCACAACCAAAGCAGCAATAATCAGCGCGCCTATCACACAGCCCGCCATAATCCGCAGCAGCTTTTGTGTATAAGCTTGTGTTTGCGCAGCATCCGGCACAGCGGCTTGATGCTGCCCTAACGAGGACAGCAGTGTTTTTTGTTCAGACGTTGTTTTTAACTCATGCGTCTGTGATTCTTGTCCTTTGTTATTATTTTGATGATGCATTTTATTGTCCTCAATAAACCATCATCATTTTAATTTATGAGTTAAAGCAGGACCTGCCTAATACAATCATGTAATGATTTGCAATTTTTCATAGGCTTGACGCCTAATCCTGCGCCGCTAAAGGCAGGGAAATATGCTGATGAAAAATTTTCCACTGCCCCTCCTGGCGGCGCATGCAAATAGTGGTTCTGCACCATGGAATATTGGGGGACGGGATGCCGCTGCAGGCATCGATTTTCGAAAGACAGTGCACAGTCGCTAAATCTTGTTCGGCATGAATGCAGATCTTATCGCGGAATACTTTTAAATCACTTCTAAAATACTGCTGGTAGCGTTCCCACAGTTGCTGATACGCCATAATACCAGTCAGTTCGAAAGTCACATCAAACAGACTAACATCGGCGCTGCAATGCTGCATAATTTCATGCAAATTTAAGCTGCAGACAGCAACATCCCAACCGCTCAACATTGTCATAATTTCTTGCGCCGCCTGCGCATTGCCTGAAATTTTCATTAACTTTCCTGCCGTTGAATACCGTGGCTATAGCGATTCGCATCAGTCCGACGGACAAAAATTGCTGAATTTACAGCATAATTTACACATTGATTCATTCGAATGTTCACCGTAAGACCGTACTGATTACTGTCATCTACATGGCGTTGATTACGCCCCCCCCCTTTAAATCTCATGCCATAAATGTCATGCATGATGTTAATGTGCTTAGCGCTGTTCTTCAGCAGCCTTAATCGCACATCCAGCCATGGCTATGACCGTTATTAAATTTAAGGCTGCGCCAACTGCACAGCAGTCATTTTCCAGCGGAAATCGACCGGCTGCATTTCAAAGCGGGTCTCTACACCAGCATCATTTGGCACCGCAATTTCAAAACGGTTCCACGCAGTAAAATGCGCAGACGCCTGCATTTTTGGCATTTCCCGTACACGTAATGCATCCTCTTGGGGAGCTGGCTCACTTACAGTATGCGGCAGCAGACTTTGCGCATGGTCTGCATAAGGCTTTAGATTTTCCTGCATCGCCTGTTTCAGCTGTTTGCCTTGAAGTAAAAGCATCAAAGTCTGCTCATTGACTGCAGCATCCAGCACATAGTCAGATACGGCGCCGCTCAGCTCACTACTCAGCCCCTGCAAAGCTTTTGGCAAATGCTTCATGCCGGATACAGTGCTGATTTTTTGCTCTATTTGGGGCTTTAGGCTGGCTTTTACTTGAGGAAAATCAATATAGCGGGCAATGCCCGAAACATCATTTTGCGCATAAGCCTGCTTAATTTGATACAGCGTCCAATATGGAGACGCAGCATACAGCACTGCCAGCGTAATTAGCCCTGTCAGTAAAATTTTAAAAGCTTTCATGCATTATTCCCCAGCTGAAAAATATAAAAAAGCATGTCATAAAACATGCTTTTTTTAAAATAGGCTTTTCTGCACAATACACGGCTCTACCGCAAATGCCATGCTTTCTTCAGATGCGCACGATTATACCGTCAAGTCTTTGATGTTTTCGCTGCAGCCATTATTTTTAACAGATTCTATACCTTTGTCGCGCGACTGTTCGCTGCCATAGAACTGACTGGTGCCAATAATCTGATGATTGGCTGCCTTTAAATTGAAATAAGGCTTGCCATTTTTGGCCTCTAAACGTTCGTAACGGCTCTCATCGGCACTGTTTTTTTGCACAGATTCTATGCCGTTATGTGCCGAAGCTTTTGCCTTATACAGTTCACTGGTTAAGATAATCTCCCCATTGCCGGCTTTTAAAACAAAACGGTATTGACCGTCTTTGGCCTGACTTATTTCGTACCAACCCGCCATAGTTTACCCCTTATCATTATTTGCGCTTGTTATAGATAGAATGATATTGTCTAAAAATTATTCTATTTCTATGAATATAATTGAACTCTATACGGGAAAACAATATTTTTTTATTCACACTGGCGCAGTTTTTTTAATCAAAATTCGGCCCCATTTATAGTGAAAATTGAGTAGAGAACCTAGTCACCGCGGGGCGCAATGATGCCGGAAGCCCTATTTTTTCAAGGCCAAAGCCTTGCCCTGTATAGGCAAAAAATGACAATGCTTTTGATGAAAGAACCGCTCAGCCTGTCACATAAAAAACGCAGTTCATTGGTAAAACATCGGCTCAACTGCAATGGCGCTATGCGATATACCGCCGCATATGCCAAAGCAGCCTGAGTCCATTTATACAATGACAGTTTTAGCATACGTACTGGAAGTAATTTCCAGCATCTCGACACAAAGCTGAATGCGAAGTTCTGGCCGCTCAGGCATCTGTTCCCGCAGCGCCTGCAATAATAGTGCTGAAATCTGCTCCTGCACTTGCAAGCTTCGCCCCTCTAGCAGTGATACTTTCACATGAGCATAAGCCTGCGCGCTGTCCGGCACTAAACCAATGACGCAGTCCTGCTGGCACAACGCGCGGCTCTTAATATCCAGCGCGCTGCTGACATGGCCGGATGAAAATAAAGCGCGGTTCAAAGCGCTCAACACGGGTTTGGCGTCAAAAGGCTGAAGATTGTCAGAATATTCCAAATGAATATGCGGCATACATAAAATCCTGTAATTGCGTAAATACGATTATGCCTTGAGCAAAAAAATTGCGCGCCCGATTTACATCAGAACGCGCAATTTTACAGCAAGCGTTTAGCCTTCAATGCAGCGCTTGACTGTATTGCAGGCCGTCTGCCCCAATCAAGCTTTTTTCACATATTCGGACTTCAGCTTCATAGCGCCAATACCGTCAATTTTACAGTCAATATCATGACCATCAGCAGCATCTGCAAGCACGCGAATATTTTTGACTTTCGTGCCGACTTTCACGACAGCGGATGAGCCTTTAATTTTCAAATCTTTAATTACAGTAACGCTGTCACCGTCTGCCAGTAAATTACCGTGCGCATCTTTCACCGCAGCGGCCGCTTCGGCAGCCTCGTTTTCAGCAGCGCTCCATTCATGGGAACATTCTGGACAAATTAGCAGACCGGCATCTTCATAGGTATATTCAGATTGGCATTTCGGACATGGGGCTAAAGACATATCAACCTCAAAAAACTAAACTAAAACGCGGCGCCGCATGCAGCGCATCATACACACCTACTATAGCATTTCTAATTTTTTCAATCTCTTAAATTACATAATTTAATTATGGCTTTTAAAGCCTAAACCTCATCGCAGAAAAAGTGATGCTTATATAAATCAATTAAGCCTGCTGCTCCAGTATGCGTTTCAGCACATCCGCATGCGTATGGCCAGACAGCTGCGCTGCAGTAAGCAAAGTGATTGCGCCCCGCTGCGCCAGCGCCCGCAGGGTCTGTAAGTGTTCGGTCTGAGTGTCGAGCTCCGCTTCATACTGCTGCTGAAATTCAGGCCAGCGTGATACTGGGTCTGCATGATACCATTTGCGCAGTTCTGTAGACGGAGTCAGCGCTTTGGGCCAGCCGTCCAGCTGAGCCGACTGCTTGCTTAAGCCGCGCGGCCACAAGCGGTCTACAAAAATCCGCTGACCGTCCGCTGCCTCGGGCGCATCATAAATCCGCTTAATTTTAATTTGCATACTTGCGCTCCCGTATTGCCTAAACGCCACTCCAAATCAAAAAACTGACACTGCTGAACACTGAGCGTCCGCCCTATTCAGCCAAGAGTCCTGCATCCAGCTCCTGCCGGCTTAATACAACGGCGCAGGCAACTGCTCATTGCTCTATGACATATTATTCATCAGGAATGGAAGGATTAACTAAAAAAGACAGCAGCTGCAGTGATTCTTGCCAGCCCAAATAACAGGCATCTGGCGGAATCATATCCGGCAAGCCGGCTTGAGTGATGTTCACTTCTGTACCCACACTAACGTCTTTGAGTTCAACGGTAACTTCAATTTCGCCCGCCAGTTCTGGCATATCGAACTGGTCGGTATAGCGCAATAGGCGGTTTTCAATGACCTGATGATACTCACCGTGAAAAGAATGTTTAGTGCCGGTCGAAAAATTGGTAAATGTCATGCGGTAACTGCCGCCCGTGCGCACATCAGAATATTCAACTTCTGCAATAAATCCATGTGGCGCCATCCATTTAACCAAGGCATGCGGATTGGTAAAAGCGCGAAACACACGCTCTGGCGGTGCTGAAAAAATACGGTGAAGCCGGACAGTAGTACTCATAATTAAGCTCCGTTTTTTATTCTTGATTGTCATTTCTTCTCAGCCTGCCTTTTCGGCTGCTTATGCAGTATAAGTACTTTCCTCACCGCCCGCATGTACTATTTCGCAGCCGGACGTTACATATCCTATTTCATGCAAATGCCGATGCGGCGCTGAATATCATTAACTATATAATTTGGCGCAATGCTGAACAGCAGCATTTCAATTTCATAAGGCTTGCGCCATGGCGAATCCTTCACCTCAGTCAGCGCTTTCATCAATACGCACAGTTTTAAATAAGCTTCGGGCTTGGGCACAAAGTCCCGAGCGCTATGAAACAAATTAAAAATGGTACGCTGTTCAAATTTCAACAGCTGCGCGTTGCGCGAAACTGGCTGCGGAAAAAAATTCATGTCCAAATCATGTGAAAAAATCAGCCAATTTAAGCTATAGATTACTCGGGCATCATAAATAACATAATCTTCCGGATGCAGGAACGAAGACACTTTTGACAAAGACGGCAAAGTATCATACAGCTTCGAAGACGGCTTACCAGTGGACAATATTTCTAAAAAATAGCGGATTTTTTTATCATTTTGCGGAGACTGCTTAAATGACTTAATGCCGCCCCACTCCTGAATCAGCCAATAATGCGAACGCAGACTGCTGTCAGCGCGCAGGTACACAGCAAAATTTTGTTTTAGATATACATTTTGCTGATAAAAATCACCGTCAAAATGCGGCACTGCAATAGGACTGCTTTTAGGCACAGCCCATTCAAAGCTTTGAACTAAGCTCTGTTCTTGAATAATCTTCTGCAAAATTGCCGACAACTTAAGGATGACTTCTGACATCTAAACGCCTTCGCATGATGGATTAGCGGGGCATAGTTTAGCAGGCTATTTTTACATTTTTTATACATTTAGAATTAAAATAGCCCAGCATTTAACATCATGCTGGGCGTATAAGACTGTGTAAATCACACTTTTCAGTTGGCTTTATCGCCTTCCTCAAACTCCAGCTCATCATCCTCATCGTCATAGACATAAGCCATGCAGCCCCAGCCGTCATATTCCCCATTGAACTGGCTGGCGATTTTGCTGAACCATTCTTCTAGATCAACAATATCGGCATATTCGGGTTCCATATACACATAGATGGTAATGATCCATTCTCCGGATTCTTCATCTTCAAACAGGCTGATTTTCTGCTCTTCTTTCAGCAAATAAATCGCGCACTGATCTGCATTTTCTTCCTTTTGAAAAGCAATGGAATACTCTATTTCATGCGCTACAGTCAGATCATCCCCGTCTTGATGCATTTGCCAAAGCACGTTGCCGTTATCATCGTCAGGGTATTGTGTGAAGTCACGTGTCATATCTTGTCCTTGTTATGCTTTTATGATTTGAGCATCTTTAGATTAGCCTAAATTTGCTGCGGTTTGGAGATTTATTCAGCAGCGCATTTGTATTGCTTACGGGCGCGAGAAAAAAACGTCGAAGCGATGTGCCAGCTGACGCCAGTACAGCGAACTGCAAGCATTAAAAAATCAATGGGAGGATGTTTAGCGTGTTTATGCCGCAGCTTAATATTAAAAATCTGCAACAGTATTTAGCTTCAGCATAACAGCACAAAAATTTAAAATAGACCTAGCCAGTCCGGCAGCTGTATCGCTTGAATATGCCGGTCAGACAGCGGATGATGTTTCAAAATTCAAAATTTAGTGCGTTAAAGAAAATGCCAGAAAGAAATTCCGGCCATTTAAATTAGAATGGCACCGCGCCGCGGATTTCAACGGCATGTTGGCGCAGCGGATGCTGAAAAGCCAAATAGCAGGCATGCAGCGCCATGCGCCCCAGAGGGCAGCGCGCGGCATTGGGGTGATAAATTTTATCGCCGCTAATCGGATGTCCAATATGCATCATATGCACGCGCAGCTGATGCGAACGCCCGGTAATAGGCGTCAGTAAAACACGGCTGATGTCCTGTGCTTCATCATAGCTCAAGCCCTGATACAGGGTTTGTGCAGGCTTACCCAATTCATAATGCACCATTTGGCGCGGCCTGTTTTCCCAATCTGTAATGAGCGGTTCGTTCACACTTCCTTCACCCATAAGCGCGCCTTGAACTAGCGCGATATAGTTTTTTGTGACCGTGCGCGCCTGAAACATTTTACTGACGGCAACTTCAGCATCGCGATGCTTGGCAAACATTAAAATGCCTGAAGTAGCCATGTCTAAACGATGGGTAATTTTTGCCTGCGGATACAGTGCAATCACCCGCAAATAGGCGCTGTCCTGATGCTCCGGCAAACGCCCCGGGACAGAAAGAAGCCCTGCCGGCTTATCAATCACCACCAAATCATCATCTTCATACAGCACGGCAAGCGGCCCTTGCGGCGGCATATATACAAAATTATCATCTAGTGGCATGAAGTGTGCGGCTTTGGGGAGAAATTGGGCGCAACATAGCAACTGTCATTTGTCCTGTCAATGCTGTGTATATCAGCGTTCAGAAACTGCATACCGTTTTAAGTCCCTAAGCTTGAGATACGAATAAAACTCTCTCTATAACGCGCATAATATAGAATTGAAATAAGCCACGCATCAAATAGAAACACTGCTGCAACGCAGCCGAACTGCAGGAACTAAAATGAAGTGGATTTAAAAGAAGAAAGAAGAAAGAAGAAAGAAGAATTTTATTTTTAAGTGATTTAAAACACATGAATTTTTAAGGGGTCTAAGAGAAAACGTGATGTTTACTTCAACTATCCTGACTTTGTAAGTCCTGATCTTATAGCCTATAAACTTATGGTTTATAGCGTCCTAAGCCGAATCGAAACCTTGTGGGTAAGTACTGCTCTCGCGTTTTGCGCCGCTGTCAGCATGCTGTTCTTTTCGATCTCTATCACACCCTTGAGATCTATAGTAGCGAAAGGCGTCAGGGATTAATTCCCGAAGATTTACTGTTTTTGGCATTTTTTAGAATTTTTTCCCGCAGATTTTTTTAAACTCAGCATATTTTTCCAAACCATGTCAAAAAGCTCATTTTAATTGCATTTATTCAGGCTTATTTGGAAATATTTTCTTGCTTATTATGCATTGATAAAAAAAGATTCATCTTCGATATCCATTTCTGCTGGTGAATTTAACCCTTGAGCGCTGCATTCAATATGGACTAGATACGTCATAGATTGATTAAATTAAACCGACAGTCATACAAAAATGCATCCTGCCCTTTAACGCTGACCATGCGCCAAAGACGCGACAGCACCCAGTTCAACTGCTGTTCAGCAATTTCAGGCTGCGGTTATTGTTTCTTTTTGTTCATTTCTGAGAGCAAATCTAATTGAATTTCTTGAATTTTTGCCAGCCTATCCCACTGGTGCATCAGCAAATGGTCAATTTTTTCATGCAGATGGCGTATCTCCAGTTCCGCTTTTAAATTGACCTGATAATCATTTTGCGAGCGCACACGGTCTTTGGCTTCCTGCCGGTTCTGGCTCATCATAATAATCGGGGCCTGCACCGCCGCTAAACAAGACAAAATCAGATTGAGTAAAATAAATGGATAGGGGTCTGCGGGATGCTTCACCATGACTACCGTATTCACCATAATCCAGACCACCAAAAATAAAGAAAAGCAGATAAGAAACATCCAGCTGCCGCCAAAGGTCGCAATTTTATCAGCCATGCGTTCACCAAAAGTCCATTTGTCTTCAAATTGATCTTCGGTGTCTTTACTGATCACTTCATGCTGCTGCATGCTGCGGATCACCTCATACTGCAGGTCAGATACTTCGCCCTGTTCTGAACTCAAAATCGACTGAACATACTGCATACGATATTTGGTTAAATCAGCTTGGCAAATGTAATCTTCTGCGGCAGCTTGCGGGTAGTCTTTCACAATTTGTTCCGTAATCACTTTGCGCACAGTTCCCAAAGGCACCATGTTTTTGACCGGCAGGCATTTTTTACACACTGCGCATGGCCGGGTTTCCAATTTTCCATTCATTCAGACCAAGCCCTCTTTTAAATCTTTTAGTCTGCGCTTTAAGCGCTGTTTTATCTGCGCTGCAGATTATGTTTAAAAAGCTGCGCGTTACGGTCAGCTTAGTCAATACAGCATTTTTAAGGCAATATACGGCGTTAAATTCAGCAGCAGTATGCCTATTTTGTATATGGCCATACCGCCATAATGCACAGCATCAAACTGTGCGCTGTTCAAGTGAAACCAGCGCCCATGAATCTGTTTCATCCAGTCTTTGGCAAACACGAAAAACAGAAACCAAATAATTAAAATAGCGTAATTCAGCAGCAGGCTATACAGTAAAAAATCGGTCAATTGAGTGATTTGCATGGCATCTCTCCTCTTTGGGCAATGATGCTGTTTTAGGTGACGGGCTCAAGATGTTGTGAATATATTTTATGCGCTTTGGCTGATGCGCAGCTTAATTTTTTGCAGCCTGATTTTGCTTAAACAATCAGCGTAAAAGAGGCCCAGTCTATTAATATTGCTTGAGTGATAAAAAAGCCCTGCCAAACGGCAAAGCTTTTTTGAAAATATACATGTGCTATTTTATTTTTATGTCTGCTGTAAATGGCTGGCAGTTCTGGCATGGACTAGCTTAGTCTGTACAGCATTTGCTGCACCCTTCTACTTTTTCTGTGGGCCAATTCATGCGTGCGCGTTTGTAGGCCAGTTCATAGTTGGCAAAATAGCCAATCAAGATCTGATCATCAAATTTAGGCAGTTCTTCACAACCTTTAGTTGCATTGTGAATGCTGTGTATGCCCTTTGCGCCGGGCTGTTCATCGACGATAAATTTAATCATTGCTCTTCCCCCGAATAATTTTTATTAAATGTACAGCAAGGCAAAACCATATAATAATTATGGCTTTAATCCCATATTAAAATTATGCTTTTATTGGGTAAAAATCAATCACTTTATAAAAGTTTTAAGTATTTATTTTTCAATCCGATCTTGAAGATCAGACTCGATAGCGTATTGACTTATATCATTGATAAAACAGCCGTTAAAGCGGATCCTTGGGCGCTTTAAGCTGTGCCTTACTGCGCAGCCAGCGCACTGCCCATACAGCAAATATCACTATCACAATGACTGCCAGTACAGGCACTAAAAAGGCCAAAACAGACAGTGTTAACGCGCCCATCCATTCTCCTGTCGAAACAACTGGATTGGCTACACCGCCAGTGGCTGCAGTAGAAACACCGCGCAATGCAACTGTACTCATTTGTACAGCGCCGGCGGTTCCCCCTCCCACAATAATGGCCGCGGCCCAGCTGGCAAATTGTGACATTTCCCCGCTGCTGGCCGCCATAGTAGCCAGTGTTCCGGCCACCATGGCGGCAGGTGTAGAAATGGTATCCAGCGCATTGTCGACCCACGGAATGTAATACGCTGCGATTTCACAGACGGTCGCCACTGCCAAGCCTATGCAAACAGCCGGCATGGCCAGCCATTCAAAGCCTTTCATGGGTTCAAACCAGCCCATGAGTGAGGCGATGCTCATGATGAGTAAAGGGACAAAAACACGGAAGCCGCAGGCTGCGCTTAAGCCAATGCCAATACATAAACCTAAAATGGTTTCCATAACGCTACCCCTTCCTTGTATTTTTATAAATTAGCAAAAAGCCCTATCAGGTGATAGGGCTTTTTTTCTTAACAGCGGGTAACTGTAAGTGTTTTGCAGCTTAGGCATTCTTATTGTTAAATTGATTGCCTTGGCATTTGGTACACGGTGGTAAACGATCAGTACCAATTTCTAAGTAGGTGCGGTGCCCGCATTTGACACAAAAATAGAAGCCTGTTCCGGGTTTAGAGCCAGCAGTAACCATTTTTGTTCTCCATGTGTTTTAGAAATGGTAGAACCAGTATACCCCTATCGTGATGATTGTCTATTGGTCATTTCGACAATTGATGATGGCATTTGGGCAAAAAATGATTTGGTAAAATTCTTGTCAAATTTTCCGTTATTTTGTGATTTTGTTTTCTTAATTTTATATTTTCTTCACTAATTTTTCCAAATTGAATCGAATTTTCTATGCAATTCTATTTGTTTCAATTTATTTCTGTACAGAAATTGGCATTCCATCGTCGCCAAACAGCACACCTCGTTCTTTGAGTTTTTCACAGGCTGCATGATGGATAACGCCTCGTTTGCTGACTTTGGCTTCGAGTAATCTGCTTAATGTGGCTTCGCTGACGTTGGCATGGTGGATGACTTCCAAGCGTACACCCCAGAATTTGTCGTTTGCAAAGCGGTCGAGAATCTCGGCATCTGCATCGGGGTTCATGGCGGCTGTTGCTCGAATCGCTTGGTTTGGGTCTGTTAGGAAAGGTTCGAGTTCGGCTGTATTGGCTGCGCCGCTTGCCAAAATATAGCGGCGTTCTTCTTCGGCTTTTTGTTTGGGGGATTTTGGGGGCATACAGGCTCTCTTTGAATTCTTTATTTTGGTGGTTGATCTTCCTTTACTTCTACTGCTAAATCAGTAGGTACTTATTCTATTACAGTATTAGCTTGTTCTGCTGTAATTGGTTTTTCTCGCAGAATGACTTCATTTCCATTACGAAAAATTTCGACCTCTGAACCTTTAAAGTTAAATTCTTCAGGAAGATCAATATATTGATCTTCTCCTATCATGTAGGGTTTGATTGTGGGCATTTTTATACTCCATCTATATAATTATTCAGGGAATAGGTTTATTATTATTTTATTTATAAATATCAATTGCTTAAAACAATCATATGAAAAATTAAAGAATACTCCCTTCATTCAATTCTTTTAGATCCCATATAGAACCATAAATACTTCTTCCAAATTGATCTGGTGCTAACCATTCATTATTTTCTTTATCCCATAACCGTCCCATTTAATGATTGTACCTGACCAAGTGACTACCATTTCAGCACTCGTCCACTCCAAGGATACCAATAACCGTTCAAATTCTTCTATTAAATTCTCATCTACAGCATACGAGTTTTTCAAATACCAAGAAAATGTGATCATTGCACCATAATAAGCATGCCATCTTGAATAAGGTACTAAATGAAAAATTTCTTTAATACAATATTGACCACTTTCATGTAAGTTGTCTAAAACCTCCTGACCTGTCATTTGGCTGCTTTCATTCATTTCCAGAACTATGTGCCCATAATAAATAGAACTCATAAACCACCCATCCTCACTTATATTATTTTTCTTCGTAATAGAAATTTTCAGGTGTTATATAGACTTCACCATCATCACCTTGTACTTTGGCATTTAATGCTTTGGCTATTTCTATAAATTTACCAAGTAACTCCGCATTAGGATTTTTAGTTTGCAAATCACAATTATTGTAATCAAACCACATTGAATATTCATTATTATTTATATGGACTAGATAATTTCCTATTCCATTATTAGAATCATCTTGAATTACAGAGTTATTTTCTAAGTATGACTGCCAATCATCCTTATTGATACAAATCGTATTTTCATCAAACCAATTTTCTTTATGGGTAATATGTACTTCATAACCTGCTAAAGTATTTTGCCCTATGAAAAGTAAAAAAACAGCAAAGTACCTCTTCATTATCATCGCCCCTAAAAAAAAACCCTCATTATGACAGGGTGTTTTTACAACAAAATCAATTATTTCAACTTAAAGCCTTAAGCTGCATTCCCTTCTAAAAAGTCCTGTGCAAAGCGTTATAACACTCTACCCACTTCATATACATGCACTTCTTCTTCAGCATCCAGACGATAGACTATTAATTTTCATAAATACTTAGATTACCTGTTCTCCACATCTCACCATCCCAACATAAAACATCTGCTAAATTTTTCATTATTGAATGTTGTCTCAATCTTGGTGATCCATCTTTTTTATACCATTTATTAATAAGTGTGATAGGTGTCGGAGGATAAACTTTTTTTCTATCATTTAAATTTGGTTGCCAAAAATACACGATTATTGATTCAGCTTTTTCTAGGAATGTTCTAGTCGCTTCAAATGGGTATTCAACTCTTGCTAACCAAATTTCTTGTTCTCTTGTTACTAATGGAGCCTTGTGATGATTTTTTAATCTATTATAAAAACTACCTTCTGTAATTCCACAATATTGAATATCTAAATCTCTCTCATATTTACCTTTCCCAGTAATAATATACAGACCATTAGATTTTTGTTTATTTTCCAAAACCTCATCCAAAGTAAATGGTCCTTCCCAGTTCAAAATTATTGTATGTTGTTCCATTCCTATCTCTATTAAAAAACCCCACTTAACAGTAGGGTTTTTTAATAACAATTACAATAACTTTCAGCTTAAAATTTAAGCCACATTCCCTTCGAAGAAATCCTGTGCAAAGCGTTGCAACACACCACCCGCTTCATACACATGCACTTCTTCTTCAGTATCCAAACGACACGTAACAGGCACTTTCACGATCTCATTTTGACCATTGGCATTTGAACGCTCAATCACCAAAGTCAGGTCAGAACGCGGCCCAATATTACCAATCACGCTATACAACTCAGTACCATCAAGCTTCAACGTCTTACGGTCAGTACCTGATTTAAACTCAAGCGGTAATACGCCCATACCTACAAGGTTAGTACGGTGAATACGCTCAAAACCTTCCGCAACGATCACTTCAACACCAGCAAGACGCACACCTTTGGCAGCCCAGTCACGGCTAGAACCTTGACCATAATCTTTACCTGCGATGATGATCAACGGTTGCTTACGATTCATATAGGTTTCGATCGCTTCCCACATACGCATCACTTCGCCCTCAGGCTCAACACGTGCCTTAGAACCTTGCTTGATCGTACCATCAGAGCGAACCACCATTTCATTGAACAGTTTAGGGTTGGCAAAAGTTGCACGTTGCGCAGTCAAATGGTCACCACGGTGCGTTGCGTATGAGTTAAAGTCTTCCTCAGGCACGCCCATTTTGTGTAGGTATTCACCTGCTGCCGAATCCATCATAATCGCATTCGATGGTGACAAATGGTCAGTCGTGATATTGTCAGGAAGAATTGCAAGCGGACGCATATTCGCCAAAGTACGTGGTGCAGCCAAAGCCCCTTCCCAATACGGCGGACGGCGAATATACGTACTTTGTGGACGCCAGTCGTACAATGGACTTGCAGATTTAACACGTTCACCCAAGTCAAACATTGGGATATACACTTTCTTAAATTGCTCAGGTTTAACAGCAACTTTTACCAGTGCATCAATTTCTTCATCTGACGGCCAAATGTCTTTGAGGTAAATTGGATTACCGTCTTTGTCATTACCCAAAGAATCTGTTTCGATGTCAAAACGGATTGTCCCTGCAATCGCATACGCCACAACCAATGGAGGCGAAGCCAAGAACGCTTGTTTTGCATAAGGATGGATACGGCCATCGAAGTTACGGTTACCTGAAAGTACCGCAGTTGCGTACAAGTCACGGTCAATGATTTCTTGTTGAATCACTGGATCAAGCGCACCTGACATACCGTTACAGGTCGTACATGCATACGCCACGATCCCGAAACCAAGTTTTTCTAGGTCGTGTAATACACCTGCTTCTTCAAGGTATAAAGCAGCTGCTTTTGAACCTGGCGCAAAAGAAGTTTTTACCCACGGTTTACGTACTAAGCCCAACTCATTGGCTTTACGAGCCAACAAGCCTGCTGCAACGGTATTACGTGGGTTTGATGTATTGGTACAAGAGGTAATCGCTGCAATGATGACAGCACCATCTGGCATTAAGCCTTCAGCTTCTTGCGCGCGAGCAGCTTCTAAGTTACCTGCAATACCTTTGGCTTTTAAGTCAGCTGTAGATACACGAGCATGCGGATTTGATGGACCTGCGATATTACGAGTCACCGTTGAAAGATCAAAACGTAATACACGTGGATATTCCGCTTGTTTCATATCCGATGCCCAAAGACCAATTTCTTTAGCATACGTTTCTACAAGCTTCACTTGATCAGATTCACGACCTGTCAATGTTAAATAATCAATCGTATTTTGATCGATATAGAACATTGCCGCAGTTGCGCCATATTCAGGGGTCATGTTGGAAATCGTTGCACGATCACCCACTGACATGCTGTCAGCACCTTCACCAAAGAATTCTAAATATGCACCCACCACACGTTCTTTACGTAAGAATTCAGTCAATGCTAAAACGATATCTGTTGCTGTAATGCCTGCTTGACGCTGACCGACCAACTCCACACCAATGATGTCTGGCAGACGCATCCAAGACGCACGACCCAACATCACGTTTTCAGCTTCCAAACCACCCACACCAATCGAGATCACGCCAAGCGCATCAGTATGTGGTGTATGTGAGTCTGTCCCCACACAGGTATCAGGGAATGCCACGCCTTCACGGTTTTGCACCACAGGAGACATTTTCTCCAAGTTGATTTGGTGCATGATGCCGTTACCCGCAGGAATCACATCGACATTTTCAAATGCTGTTTTTGTCCATTCGATGAAGTGGAAACGGTCTTCGTTACGACGGTCTTCGATAGCACGGTTTTTCTCAAATGCATCTGGATCAAAACCACCGAATTCCACAGCAAGCGAATGGTCAACGATCAACTGTGTTGGAACAACTGGATTGACTTTAGAAGGATCGCCACCTTGATCAGCAATCGCATCACGCAGACCTGCAAGGTCAACCAATGCCGTTTGCCCCAAAATGTCATGACACACGACGCGTGCAGGATACCAAGGGAAATCGTGGTCTTGCTTACGGTTGATCAGTTCTTTTAAAGACTGTTCTAAAATCG
>JASLHF010000271.1 GCA_030152275.1 Acinetobacter sp.
TGGCGGTGAGAGAGGGATTCGAACCCTCGATACGCTATAAACGTATACACACTTTCCAGGCGTGCTCCTTCAGCCACTCGGACACCTCACCATATGCGCCGTGGATAATACCCAAAAAAAGCCATACTGCCAAGCTGAAACAATTGATTTAGAGAAAAACTTTTGCCATGGTGATATGATTCGCAAAAATACTGTCTGAATTGATGACAATAATATGCAAAGTACTGCACAAAAAGCCGCCTTGCCCGCTATTACTTTAGCGGCCCTTGGGGTGGTCTTCGGCGATATTGGCACCAGTCCGCTGTATGCGCTGCGCCAGTGTTTCCTCACCGCGCATCTTGCGATTTCAGAAGCTTCAGTGCTGGGTATCCTGTCGCTGATTTTCTGGTGCATGATGCTCACTATCAGCTTTAAATATGTCACCATCATTATGCGCGCAGACAACAATGGCGAAGGCGGCATTATGTCTTTGCTGGCGCTGAATCTGCGTACTACACTCATCAGCGAAAAGAAAAAAGTCTATCTGATTGCGCTGGGTTTTATCGGGGCATCACTATTTTTTGGTGACGGCATTATCACGCCAGCCATTTCTGTGCTTTCTGCAATTGAAGGGCTCAGTATTGCCACACCCATTTTCAACCAATGGCTGGAACCGCTGTCGATTGGCATTTTGACTGGGCTGTTTTTAGTTCAGCGCCACGGTACGGGCACCATGGGTAAATTTTTTGGTCCGCTGACGCTGTTGTGGTTTTTAGCCATTGGCGGATTCGGCCTGCTCAGCATTTTTCAAACGCCGCATGTGCTGCTGATGGTGAACCCGTATTGGGCGCTTAGTTTTGTATTTAACCAGCCTTATGTGGCGTTTTTAACCATGGGCGCTGTTATTTTAACCATGACTGGCGGTGAAGCTTTGTATGCCGATATGGGGCATTTTGGCCGGCTGCCGATTCGTCTGGCATGGTTCATTATTGTATTGCCGTGCCTGTTGCTCAGCTATGCAGGTCAAGGCGCGCTGCTGCTGCGCAATCCTGATGCATTGGCCAATCCATTTTATATGCAGATCCCAGAATGGGCGCTGTATCCAATGATTGGTTTAGCGACGGCTGCTGCAGTGATTGCATCTCAAGCCGTGATTACCGGCGTATTTTCAATGGTCAATCAGGCCATTCAGCTGCGTTATCTGCCGCGCCTGACTGTGCGCCATACGTCAGATGTTGAGCGCGGACAGATTTATCTGCCGTTTATCAACTGGACGCTGTACATTTCTGTACTGATCTTAATTTTGCTGTTTGAAAACAGCGCCAATCTCGCCAGCGCTTATGGTGTTGCCGTGACCATGACCATGCTGTGCGGCACCATTTTGATTTCGCTTTTGGCCTATGGCCTGTGGCGCTGGCCAATTTGGAAAGTGGCGATTTTTGCTGTGCCGTTCCTGCTGATTGATATGGTCTTTGTCGCTTCGACTTCACTGAAAATTGTATCCGGCGGCTGGGTGCCGATTTTGATTGGCGCAGCCCTGTTTACCATTTTAATGACATGGAAAGATGGACGTTTGCTGGTGTTGAAGCGTTTGGAAAAAGACGCGCTGCCGATTGACCTGTTTATCAAAAGCATCAGCATGGGGACTGAAACCAAATTTGTGCCCGGTGACGCCGTATTTTTAACCGGCACGCCGAATATTGTGCCGCACGCCATGCTGCATAATATTAAGCACAATAAAGTGCTGCATGAGCGCAATGTGATGGTGACGGTTATCACCCGTGATATTCCTTTTGTACCGGCAGATGAGCGGAGCAATGTCGAAAAGCTGGATGAGCGTTTTTACCGCATTACGCTGTATTACGGCTTTAAAGATCAGCCAAATATTCCAGAGGCGCTGGAAAGCGCTTATAAAGAACTGGGCTTTGAATTTGATTTAATGCAAATCAGCTTCTTTATTTCGCGTGACCGCATTATTCATACTTTGGGTGAGGGCATGTCGCCGTGGCGGGAAAAGCTGTTTATTTCCATGCAGCGCAACACCAGTCCGGTCAGCGATTTTTATCAGATTCCGACCAACCGCGTGGTGGAGCTGGGCAGTCAAATCGAAATTTAAAACTATTTTGAGTTTAAAATTTCCATCTGTTTCAATAAAAAACCAGAGCTTTGCTCTGGTTTTTTAGGCTGGTGATATAGGCGCGGATGGGCGCTGTTATTGCTGTGTTTCCGGCACGGCTAAACTGTCTGGCGCTTCTGGCGAAACTTGCAATGGCTGTTCGGCAGCAGGCGCTTCAGGCGCAGCTTGAATGGCTTGGTCTGCGCCTTCTGGCATTGCGCTTTCAGCATTTACCGGCGCATCGGCGCTGGACACAATAGTTGGGGCTGCTGCGGCTTCACCGTCGGCTGCCATGACGGCAGGAGCCTGAGCTTGTGCAGACTCTTGCGCTGCGGCTGCGCTGTCCGGCACTGCGCTTTGCGCGTCATTTTGCATGGCTTGCTGCATGGCTTGTGTCGCGCTGTCCTGATCAGCAGGCTGAGCTGGAGGCGCGATAGCTGGCGCATTCTGCATCGCGCTTTCATCTTGACTGCTGTTAAGCGATTCCTGCTGGGCGGCTTGCTGCATGTCAGCGCCTTGAGGCAGTTCTGCACTGCTGCCGGTCTCTCTGCTGGCAGTTTGCTGCGGCGCGCCTTCAGCACTCTGCTGGGCTGTTTCCGGCACTGCAGCTGTTTGACTGTCGGCTAAACGGATTTTGCCGCTGGACAGCAATTCTTCCAGACTTCCTGGCTGGCCATTCACCGTGGTGCTGATTTTGACTTTAGACAGGCTTTCCAGTGTATCGCCGGGCTGAACCGCGGGTTCCGCCAGCGCAGCTGCGCTCATTAAACCAGTGATTAGGCTGCAGCCGATAATTTTAAAATGCATACGGACTCCACTTCATTCTTCTTGATGGCATTTTTTCGTATTTTTACCTTGTCATAGATAAACTGCCGGATTCAATCAAACATACGCAAAAGGTCCAATGCTCCTGACAAAGTCCTGCATAAGCGCGACATTTTGTTACACCAACTGCTGTTTTGTTGGACGGTTTTTGGACATTTGTTAAGCAAAGCAAAAAACACTGCATATACTTCATGCAGGGCGCTTGCTAAGCTCGCGAAAAACTATCCTTTTTAAAAGTAATTGTTGTATCTAATGGCAAAAAACAAGCGCAGTTCAGGCGGCCTCGGCCAGCTGTTCAATCAAAACAGCATCAAAATGATTTTAGGCGCTGTGGCGGCCGGCAGTTTTGCCTTTGCGTTTGGGCAGGAAAAAATTCAGCAGTTTGTCGGTGCCGTAACACCGTCCAGCTCGGCTTGTCTGGATCAGTTTTACCGCGATGTGCCGCCGTATTTGATGAAAGACAGCCTCGGCAAAAATAGTTATCCGCTGTGCTTTAATGGCTTTAATGTCATGTATTCAGGTGTGTCCAAGACGCCGCTTTGGGTGGCCGAAGCGCTGACCCCAGAGCGCCTGAGCCAAAAAATTCCGCGTGAAGACAGCTTCCATGAAGAAGAGCGGGTGAGCGCTGAACACCGCGCACTGCTGTCAGACTACCGCGCTTCGGGCTATGACCGCGGACATATGGCGCCCAATGCGGATATGCCGAGCAAAGAGTCGCAGTTTGACAGTTTTTCGCTGGCCAATATGGTGCCTCAGGCGCCTAAAAATAATCAGCAGGTGTGGCGTGAGCTGGAAGAGGCGACCCGCGCTATGGTCACTCGGCAAAAACAGGATGTGTATGTGGTGTCGGGGCCGGTATTTGCAGCGAAAAAACTGAAAACCATCGGCAAGGGCGTGATTGTGCCGACTGCAACCTATAAGGCGGTTTATCTGCCGAAAACTGGCGCGGCTGGCGCCTACTATGCGCCGAATGACAATTCGCTGCGGGTTAAAGTGGTCAGTATTTGTTATTTGGAAGAACAGCTGGGCATCAATCTGTTTCCGCAGCTGACAGAGGAGCAGAAACGCAATACCTACCAGCTGCCGCTGAAAGCCACTGCCGTTAAAGCCGGCAAGCCAATTGAATATTCATATTGGGATGCGCAGAGCCAATGCGCCGAAGAAGTCAGCAATGAACAGCTGCAGGCAGCGCAAAAGCAATTCAGCTCATCCAAAGCCGCCGCATCTGTATCATCCGATCAGCCGGCGCGCGCTGGCGGCAATACCGAAGCGCAAGACGCGATGGTGAAGCAGCTGATTGAGTCGCTGCTGCAGTATATTTTGCAGTTGTTGAAATAAGCCTCCTGCATTAGGATGACATAGCGGCACCTCAATGCAATAACAACAACAGCAGGAAAAAACGATGTTTAAGCCTTTTGAAAATGGCATAGAATCACATGCCATCCATGATTTAACCGTTGAAAATGCCCCAGACTGCGTCAGCATTTATGGCAATCTGCAATTGACTAAAGATCAGTCTGGCCTGGCGGCTGCTAAGACGCTGCAGGCGCTACTGAATGATGTGGTGGCTGCGCTTGAAAGTGAATCTGCGCTGCCGGAAAAAATAGACACTGCTGCTGGCGGTGAAATTGAAAATCCTTTTCTGTAAAAGCGTTGCTGATAATCCTGCCCGCGCTGTGAAAAACGTAAAATTTTGCTTAGAAAATGTTCCACATGGAACATAAAAAAGCGCAGTTATCTGCGCTTTTTTGCTTATAGGCAGGCGCTATTGCTCTTTAGCGGTAAATTTATAAATTAATGCGCCGATCACTGCGCCAATAATCGGCGCAACCCAGAACAGCCACAACTGGCTTAAAGCGGCTGTTTCTGCAAAAAATGCAACACCCGTGCTTCGTGCAGGATTTACAGAGGTATTGGTCACCGGAATACTGATTAAATGAATTAAGGTTAAAGCCAAACCAATTGCAATGGGGGCAAAGCCTGCCGGCGCGCGCTTGTCTGTAGCGCCCATAATCACAATTAAAAACATGGCTGTCAGCACCACTTCAATTAAAAGCGCTGAAGTCATAGAATATTTTCCGGGCGATAAATCACCAAAACCATTGGTCGCGAAACCGCCGGTGCCGGCAAAGCCCGCTTGGCCGCTGGCAATTAAATACAGTACCCATGCAGCCAAGACTGCGCCAATCACCTGCGCCACGATATAGGGGATTAAATCTTTGGTGCCAAAGCGCCCGCCGGCCCATAAGCCAATGCTGACTGCCGGGTTGAAATGGCCGCCGGAAATATGGCCCAGCGCATATGCGCCAGTCAGCACAGTCAGACCGAAAGCCAGCGCGACTCCTGCAAAACCGATACCCAGTTCAGGAAAAGCTGCCGCCAGTACAGCGCTGCCGCAGCCGCCAAAGACCAGCCAAAATGTGCCGATCAGTTCCGCAATATATTTATTCATACCTCTGCTCCTTGAGCTGTATTTTTCTGTGTGGAGTTTTTGTTTTACAGTGAAAAATTTAATTGATTTTTATGACAGCAAGATAATGAAAAACACAATGCCATAAAGCGGTTGGCAATGCTAGGTTTGGATAAAAAAACATCACTTCGCCTGCTGCTGGCGCCACTGCAGCGGTGTAAGGCCTTGCCATTGTTTAAAAGCGCGCTGGAAAGCGCTTTGTTCGGAATAGCCCAGCAGCAAGGAAATCTCCTGAAGGCTGAGGTGCGGGTCACGCAGATATTCTTCTGCCATCATGCTACGCACTTCCTGCATACGCTGCTGGTAGCTTGCTCCCTGCTGCTGCAGGTAGCGCTGCAGCTGGCGTACAGACATATTCAGCTGTGTGGCTACATGATCAATTTGAAACTGATTTTTTTGCAGTCCGGTTAAAATAACCTGCTGCAGCCGCTGATCGGTTTGGGTGGTATTGGGCAGCTTGTCCAGCAGCGCCTGAGCCTGCTGCATCAGCAGCTGCTGCAGGGTTTGGTCGCCTTGCAAAAAAGGTTTGGACAGTTCCTGCACTGGCAGAAGAACTTGAGAGTGGGGCTGAGAAAAACGCACTTTGCAGTGGAAATATTGTTCATACAGCGCAGCATATTTAGGCGCAGGATATTGGAAATGCACTTCATGCAGGCCTATGTCCTGAAAATTCATAAAGTGTTTTAAAAAGCCGATCATCAGCGCGATAGCAATTTCATCTGTAAGCTGATTGGACATGCTTTTGGCCAGTTCAGCCCAGCGGATGGACAGAATGCCATCTTGTACAATCACCTGCAGCGGCGTACCGTCATAAATCAGGCGGTGAAAGGCATGATAGCGGCTGAGGGCTTCTGCCAAGTTTTCACAGGACAGCGCAATATACGCAATGATGCCTAAATGCTTTGGCTGTACAAATTCGGCAATTTCCAGTCCCAATGCCGGACGCTGCAGCTGCTGATCTAAATCATTCAGCAGGTCGCGCCATATAATATAGTCAAAACGTTCCAAATTTTGGATTTGCTTAAGCTGTTCAGAGATGGGCAGTGATTTTGCCTGACAGTAGGCATAGAGCAAATGCCCTAAACCGCCATAGACTGAGCCGGAATATTCTTTAATGCGCTGCATATTGTTATTTTGAATTTTGTCGTAATTTGTCAATGATATTCAAAATAAGGGTCAATATCTAGTCCTCTAAATTCTCTATAGTCAAAAAGATGAAGGGAGTGAACACTTATGTGGAAAGGTTTTTTAGCAGGTTTAGTGGTGGCCAATGGCTTTGAATGGCTGGCGCATAAATATGTGCTGCACGGTACACACCGCCCAGGGCAGCCGCGTTACAGCCCTGTGCCGGACAGCATGAAGTCGCATTGGGAGCATCACCGTGAGGTGCGCAAAACTGATTTTCATGATCATGGCTATGTGGAAGGCATTCAAAACTGGCGCACTAAAAATGAAATTATTTCATTGGCCGTGGTTGCAGGCGTTTTTGCGCCGCTGTTTTATCCGCTGTCCAAAGGCATGAGTCTGTCTGTGCTCTACTGCGCCGGCAATTATTACTATATCCACCGGCGCGCGCATTTAGAGCCAGAATGGGCCAAGACGAAAATTCCATGGCATTATGATCATCACATGAACGCCAATCAGGATGCCAACTGGTGCGTGACCAAACCATGGTTTGATTATCTTTTGGGCACCCGGGTCATTTCTTCTGCTGATTTGCAGGAAGCTAACCCTTTAGGCATTGCATTGCCTTCGGGGATATCTAAGGCGCTGACACAAGCCGTCAGCCGAGTCAGGCCAGCGCGTTGGGTACAGGCGCTGCCATTGGTCAGAAATACGCAAAATTCCGAGTAAAAAGCACGGTTTTGTCGTGTTTTGTCAATAATCTATTTATTTGCTGTCAATATTTTTGCTGCGCCTTGTTTTATATTTTATTTCGTAAGGCGGGCAGTCGGCGCTTTGCGAAACTGTTTTTGTATATGTACTGGTCATTTTTCAGAACCTAGAGCTGTAGTTTTTCTTGGTTTATAGGGAGTCCTTGAGGCTCCCTTTTTTTGTCTAAAATTCACTGTTTGCGTTTAAGGCTGAGCATCCAGCATGTGTTCTTTGTGTAATGCCGTGATATACCAATGCCCATTCCAGTCT
>JASLHF010000146.1 GCA_030152275.1 Acinetobacter sp.
TGAACCTGATGTAGATTTTACTGTCTTGCGAGTATAGCCATTGCGGCGATTACCTTGTTTCGGATTCGCTTCAATGTAATTCTCGATTTCTGCTTCAAGAGCAGCTTCGGTCAGTTGTTTAATTAAAGGGGTGAGTATGCCGTTTTCTCCAGTCAGTGCTTGTCCTGACTGGAGTTTTTTTAAGGCTGTTTCAAAATCAAATGTAGTTGCCATAATGCATCATTCCTGTTTTTAACAGTTTAAAGAAATGACACAGTTTTTTGAACACTACCGCTCGTTACATAATCTTGTACTTCATCCAAAGTATTAAAAAAGTGTTTGCTCTTGGGCATAATCGTCATAAGTCTAAAAAAGGTTTATTAGTTATAATATTTTTGCATTGATTTTGTATGCTCTGGTACTTGTGAATGAACACAGATTTGGAGTTTAGCAGATGTTAAAGCCTATTAAGTTAAAATCCGTTTAAAACTAACTCACGTTAAATAACATTTAGAGTCGCAATTACTTTCTTTATTTCACTTGCAGTCTAAAGATAGTTGAATGCAGAGAAAAGTATACTTTCATTAGTGGATAGCCTCATTTCAAACAAGGCTATTCCATTATTAAAAATTTAGAACTTAAATCTAGTACCCACTCCATATAACCAATTTTTATCAGAAATAGATGCTATTGCATTATTGTCTTGCGAGTATTCGTAAGCAATGTTGATATAAGGCATGACCTTTTTACTGACTTCATAACGGGTTTCAATGCCAGCTATTGCATTGCTTAAACCTGTCTTTTTAGGGTATTTAGAATCATCACTAAAAATCACATCTAATTCTAAATACGGCTGTACAATTAGCTTTTGTGTAATCAATAAATCACGCTCAGTTTCTAGACTAAAACCTGCGTAGCGGTCTTTACCTGCATATAGATACATATTAGTTTCAAAGAAGTATGGTGCCATGCCATGTAAACTAACTACTGCATCAACATATTCTTGAGTATCTTTATGATGATGGTCTAGTTCAGTTTTTTCACTACGGTAACGTGCACCAAACTGAGCATCCCAAAAGTCTGAAATCATGCGGCTATATAAAAATTTGGCATTATAATTTGTTTCATGCGACTCTTCTTTATCTGCATGAATCTTGATAAAAACTTTATTTTCATCTGTGCCAATACGAGTTTCAAACTCTGACTTCAAATCGCCCGCACCATTTTTTTTGACTAACCATTGATTATCCACAGTAGTGACTGCATAAACTTGTGCTCCATGTTCTTTACGATGATCATAGTCTTGATGTACTGTTTCAAATGTTTTTGAGCTATTAGATACAGCATGCTTAGTGTGATCTATCTGTATATTTTGGCTAGAAGAAGTAACAAGGGGAGTTGCGGTTGTTACAGATGCATGATGATCTTCAGCATGATGTGCAAAACTCATTGCACTGATTATTAATAATGATACTGCTAAAGCACTTTTAGAAA
Source organism: Acinetobacter sp. (assembly GCA_030152275.1). Lineage (GTDB taxonomy): Bacteria > Pseudomonadota > Gammaproteobacteria > Pseudomonadales > Moraxellaceae > Acinetobacter. The sequence goes on from JASLHF010000146.1 coordinate 1,474, forward strand.
ATAGATTAATGGTGCGCATGCTGCTGATCTCCTTTCTGTGCCGTTTTACCTTGCTTTTTTTCATTTTCTTGTGAGGAAGCTGCTTGGTTGAATGGAGTTGTATTTATGCCTTGAACTTGAGTTGTTGAAAGCTGTCCATCGCTAACATTTGCTACAATTAACTTATTCATCATCCCTGCGCTCATGTGGTAAAGCAGATGACAATGGATTGCCCACTCACCTAATTCATCCGCAGTCAGTAAAGCGGTAACCGTTTTACCTGGCGGCACAATCAGCGTATGTTTATTTGGCATATCTACCGATGCTTGACCATTTTCCAGCTGCATAAACATGCCATGTAAATGCATAGGGTGTGCCATCATACTGTCATTGATAAATTTGATACGGATGCGCTCGCCATATTTCACTTTCAATGGCTCAGCCTCACTAAACTTTTTACCATTAATAGTCCAAATATAACGTTCCATAGTCCCCCCCAAACGCACAACTAATTCATTGCTTGCTTCACGGGTATCTTTTTGCGGTTCTAAAGATTTTAAATCGGCATATTGAAGTGCTTTATTGCCCGCAGGTGTAGATGCATTTGCCCATCCATAAGCTACTTGATCATTTTTTTCTGGTTTCACTGCACCATGTTGGTTGTGATCAATTTTTGAATGATCCATGCCTTCTTGCATCGCACCATGGTTCATCTTTGAGTGATCCATAGCGGCATGATCACCGCTACCATGCCCCATATCCTCCATAGTCAAAAGTGAACGTGGACGAGGTGCGGGTAGATGTATGCCATGTGTCACAGGGTTCAATTCATTGTGCAATGTGCCAATGGCATAACCTGAACGGTCAATAGACTCCGCTTCAATTTGATAATGCCCATCTTTGGGTTCAACGATCACATCATAGGTTTCTGCTGTGCCGATACGGAACTCATCTACAGTAACCGGTTTTACAGGTTGGCCATCTGCGCTGACTACGGTCATTTTTAAGTTGGGAATGCTGACATCATAAAAGGACATCGCTGAGGCATTTACAAAGCGCAAACGAATTTTTTCATTCGGTTTAAACATACCTGTCCAATTTTGCTCAGGCGTTTTACCATTAATGAGGAAGGTGTAGCCTGTGACATCTGACATATCTGTTTTCAGCATACGCATCTGATTCCACATTTTTCGGTCAGACCATGTGGCTTTTATACCATCACGTTTAATTTGTTTCCAAACATCACCTAGTGTTTCACGTTTATCTTGATAGTATTCAGCAGAAATTTTTAAGTTTTTTTGAATTTGCTCACTGGATTGTTCATGAAAATCTGACAGCATTACTACATAATCCCGCTCAGTTTTTTCATGTGTAGCAAGTGGTTTTTTCTCTTTAGGATAAATCACAAAAGAGCCATACAAACCATCTTGTTCTTGTCCTTTAGAATGGGCGTGATACCAATACGTGCCACTCTGACGGATTTTAAATTTATAAACAAATTCTGTATTTGGCTTAATACCCTTGAAGCCATTAAAGCCGGGCACACCATCCATAATGCCTGGCAACAGCAGACCGTGCCAATGAATAGATGAATCTTGATTTTTTAAATTATTCCTTACCCGAATAATGGCTTCATCACCTTCTTCAAACTCAAGTAGAGGTGCAGGAAATTGACCATTTACGGTAATGCGTTTTACAGGTTTTCCAGTTGGGCTGACAACTGCTTCATCAATAACAAGCTGATATTCACGTACTTGGGAAAAAACCAAAGACGAGCAAGTAATACAAATACCTACGAATAGGCACGAACTCATTTTATAAGACATAATAGCTTAACCTTCATTTTTGAAAATAAATAAATTTCTAAAAAATGAATTAAGCTTTTGGGGGGCGTATAACTTTCTGCCAATGACCTTTTAGATATTGTTTTTTATAAATAGAATTTGCAGTATCTAAGGCTTCATGAACGCTTAAGGTACTTAACTGCGGTTGATAAACATCTAAAGAAAAGGCATTAGTTTGGCAATGCCATAAGGTGCAATCATTACATTCGTTTAAAGTTTCATTTGCCATTAAATCACAATGCATTAATGAATTGTGTTCTATAGACATCGTGTCATGACAATTGTTTTCGGAACTTGTTTTTAAAAAAGGTATATCTTGAAGTGTCTTCGTACTATTTTCTTGAAGCATTGAAGTTTGAAACATCATCATGCAGTGTATAGGCTTCTGTACGGCAGAGGCAATACCACTCCAGCTTATGACTAAAATCATAAGACAGCAAAACCAAAGTTTTTTTGCAGTGATTGCTAACACGTAGATGCTTTTGTGGTTGAAACCTTAACTATATTATATGTTCTTTTTATAGTTAATAGAAAACTTTTATAATTTTTTACAAAATATCCTTTCAAAAGTCAGTTTGAATTTTTGAAGTTAATATTATCGCTATCCAGTTTCAAAAATAGCATTTCTATTTTTTCATCGAACCTCTCCGTGGAAACCACCTCTCTTTAGGGGGTGGAGGAAACGGAGGATTTTTCTTAAATAAAGTCAAATGAACTTGATCTTCAAAACATTTTAATTAATAATAAAGTTATGAAAAATGATACCCAAGTAATAACTGCTAAAGTGCAGATATTCCCCAACAAGCAACAAGTTATTGAACTTAAACAAATGTTTGAGTTGTACTCGCTTGCTTGTAATTGGCTATCAAAAAAAGTCTTTCAAAATAAAATTCTTAATCAAGTTAAATTACATCACCTTGTTTATGATGAAATGCGGTCTGAATTGGGAACAAAAGCCCAATTCACCCAATCTGTTATTAAAACTGTTGTTGCTCGATACAAGTCTGCGAAGTCAAATGGTCATGAGTGGTCATTGGTTAAATTTAGTGGTAATGATTACGACCTTGTATGGAATCGTGATTACTCACTTGTAGGCCATCAGTTTTCAGTGGGTGTAAGCTCAGGGCGCATTAAGGTTAATTTTGCTAAAAAGCCCTTGAGTCAATTCCAAAAAGCTAAAGCTAAGTTTGGTTCTGCAAAGGTGGTAAATAAATTCGGGAAATGGTTTCTACATATCCCGATGAGTAAAGAAGTCCCTGCTTTAACAATTGATGAAGTTTCTAATGTGGTGGGTATTGATCTTGGGATCAATCACCTTGCAACCACTTACGATAGCAAAGGTAAAACCAATTTCTATCGGGGTGGAGTGGTTAAACAAAAACGTGGTGTGTTCAAAGCAATTCGCAAATCATTACAGGAGAAACAAACTTCGTCTGCTAGGCATCGCCTAAAGCAGATTGGGAGTCGAGAAAACCGTTATATGACTGATGTTAATCATCAGATCACAAAGGCACTCACTCAAAATCATCCAAAAGGTACGGTATTTGTGCTTGAGGATTTGACAGGGATAAGACAGGCTACCGAAAAAGTGCGCCTGAAAAACCGCTATGTCAGTGTGTCGTGGGCGTTTTATCAGTTTAAGCAATTACTCTGCTATAAAGCCAAAGAAAACGGTCAGTCTGTTATTGTGATTGACCCTAAGTACACATCACAAACTTGCCCGAAATGTGGACACCGTGAAAAGGCGAATCGTGATAAGAAAAAGCATCACTTTCACTGTAAGCGTTGTGATTATCAATCAAATGATGATCGTATCGGTGCAATGAATATACATCGTAAAGGCGTTGAGTTTGTATCTCAATCTGACCCTTCGATGGTAATAGAACAAGCTTCTATTGCTAAGGTTGAAGTCAATCAACCTGATATACCGACAGCCTAATTTTAGGTAAAAAAGGTGGGAGTAGAAATACGCTTGCACCACTTGTCAGGTATGAGCCTAGTAAACACCGTGTTTGGTGTGGCAAACCTCTTCATTCATGGAGAGGTCATTGATTATCCATTGCGTTTGAATAGAATTTTCCCCCTATCTGAATGCGGTCACGACCATTACTCATGCGCCAGCGGTTGGTATCTCTAAGTGAATACACACAACCACAGTATTCCTGCTGATAGAATTCTTCTTTTTTGCTGATTTCTAGCATACGAACAGCACCACCATGTTTGCGCCAGTTATAATCCCAATAGCTAATCCCATCATA
>JASLHF010000201.1 GCA_030152275.1 Acinetobacter sp.
TTTGAATAAGTATACAGATGCTTATATTTCAGAAATCACTCAGCGGTTGAATCATCGCCCAAGAAAAAGACTCGGATTTAGAAGCCCAAGTCAGGTATTATGGCAACAACATGGTGTTGCACTTCAAATGCAAATCTAAGAAAAGCTGAAAACAATGAAAGTTTAGGTGACGAATTTCATGGGCAATCCGGCATTTTACCTGTGAGTGAAAACCGCTTTCGTCACCCGCTGACTTTAGCTTGTATTCGTGCGGGTCAAGAAATGGGCATGAAATATGTTAATGATATTAATGGATGGAACCAAGATGGGGTTGGTTTTTATCAAACGACGACTAGAAATGGTGAGCGGGCAAGTACTTCGAAAACGTATTTGAAGTCAGTGATGAATCACCCGAATATCACCGTTGTTACCGAAGCATTGGTTCATCAAGTGGAAATTGAGGCGAATACAGCAACTGGCGTCACTTTTAGCATAAGAGGCGGTGTACCGACTACAGTGAAAGCGCGTAAGGAAGTGGTGGTGAGTGCAGGGGCGATTGGCAGCCCAAAAGTATTAATGCTTTCAGGAATTGGACCTAAGGCACATTTAGAATCTATAGGTATCAAATGTAAAAAAGATTTACCTGTAGGCGATAATTTTCATGATCATTTGCATATGTCAGTAAATGCAACAGTGACAACCAATAATAGTTTGATTGGTAATGATAAAGGTTTAAAAGCAATCAAACATGGTCTGCAATGGTATTTCACCCGTTCAGGATTATTAACCAGCAATATTCTTGAAGGGGGTGGCTTTATAGATACGAGTCATTTTGGTCGCCCAGATGTACAGTTCCACTTCTTACCTGTACTTGATAATTTCGACAATACACCTGGTGAGAAGGCCGCTGCCGAAGAACATGGTTTAACGATAAAAGTAGGACATATACAGCCGAAAGCAAGAGGCACGATTCGTTTAAAAAGCGCAGATCCTAAAGAGTTCCCAATCGTTGATCCAAATTTTTTAGGTCATCAAGATGATATAGACGCTAATATCCGTGCTGTACAAGCAGGTCTAAAACTGCTTAAGCAGCCTTCTTTGAAAGCTGTGGTTAAACAGGTTATAGAACCTGCCAATATTGAACCTGATGATCTAGAAGGTATCAACAAGTGGATGCGTCAAAATATCAAAACGGTTTATCACCCAGTGGGGTCTTGCAAAATGGGTAATTCAGCATCCGACTCCGTGACTGATCAAACGCTTAAAGTTCATGGCTTTCAGAACTTAAGAGTGATTGATTGTTCAATTTGTCCTCAAGTCCCAAGCGGAAATACCAATGCGATAGCAATCATGATCGGTGAGCGTGGTTCCAATTTTATTTTAAATCCCACTGCGTAAGTGATTGCGAAAACTATATTCAGTCATGATGTGTATGCTTGCTGAGTGCAAACGATTCGATTGTATTGATAAAAAAGATACCAGAATGAGTAAAGTTCAAATTTTATAAAGTGTTCAGGATTTTTAGCATGCCAACATAGTCATTTTATTCATGATCGGGGTGTGGAAAATGAGTTCAGCTTTGACTGCAGGAGTGTGTTGAAACCGAGTTGATTTTCCACATTATTCTTATTGCGTTTTATTTTGCAAATTGAAGCAGGCTCCGTCTGGGGCAAATATGCATACGTTCCTTGATCCTGCTGTACCATTGGGCAGTGCTAAAGCCTGAGGGATTGGCGGTGAATTTTCAGATGTCTTTATCGAGGAGTATACAGAGTTAAAATCGGTGATGATTCGCTATTAAGAACTGATGATTTTGTAAGATTAGGGTTCAATGAGGCCTGTTATGATGAATGACAGGCCTGGTTGCTTTTAATGCATTGGGTTCCAGAGCTTTGTGAATGAATAAAGCCGCGTTCACTTGATGCAGTAATTAAATCCATGTTTTCTTTAGACAACGGTGCTGCTGTTCTAAAGCGCGGGCTGTCTGTTTGCAGAGAAGAATTCCATATTTATGTACAGATATTTTCAACATTACATGATGGAAAACGTATTTGGGCTGAAAAGAATTTAGCTCAAATTTAACCTGACAGTCTGAAGAAAATATCGGTAACTGTCAGATTAGGTTTGAGTTAGTACAACGTATCAATAAACTAGAATGCCCAATAGTAATATATTGGGCGTTGTGTAAATTAATAAGTTAAAGTCACGCTTTGCTGACTGGATTGATCAATTTGCTGTTGGCTCACAGCATCGTCCTTACACTTATAGTTTTTAAACAATGCCAATTGATCGGCAAAATGCGGGTCTGTTTTACCATTGCGATCTATAAAGCCACTTTGTCCTGGAGCAAGGATAGAGCACATGCTGACTTGATTTGGATTTAATATAACTCTAAATGTTGCACTTCCTGTATTGCCATAAGTGTTCAATTGTTGTTGATGTGCTTGATCAGCCCATGGAATACCTACAGAGTTTTTGGCAGAAAACCCCATTGTTGCTACCGGTACTTTCCAATTACTTGGCTCTGTAGAGTTATGCTGCTTGGAAAGTTCAATGAGTGCGTTTTCTAGAGCAGTCAAAACAACATCATCTGCTAACTGTCCTTTTAAGAAATCCACGTTCTGTGGAACACTGGCTTGTTTACCTTTTAGTGCATTCCAGATTAATTTAGACGCACTTGCTGGTTGTGCACTTCTAGGGTCATCGTTGATAGGATAAAGTGTATCGGTATAACGTGCGTAAATATTCTCTGGTAAGTTTGGTTTTAACACCAATATAATCATTTGATTGAGCCAGCTACGCATAATTGCAGGTGCTGCACCTTGGTAGAATTTATTTTCATCGTCTGGACGAAGTTTTAAATCCCAATTTGACAATAATGGGGCAACTTTTTTCGCTAATGCTGAGGCTTTCGGACTTTGAGCAGCCTTGATCATGTCATCAATAAAATAGCGAGCATTTAGATCAGACCAGGCACCTATTTGATTGATATCCCAAATGTCTTGTTGGCTTAGCTTAGGTTTACTTTCTAATGGTTCAATCAGTTCATTGACACGGTCGACATAAGAGAAATTGGAGGAGTCGGAACGTAATTCCGCATAAGCTTTATTGTTCCAGCTGCTGATATAACCCTTTTCTGGATTGTATTGTTTAGGATTCTTCGAAAAGTCGTGAAAACCTTGCCACTCCATTGAGCCATCACCGATTGCTGGAAATTGGATATGCTGGTTTTCTGAACGAATAGGTAAACGTCCGAGTGCAACAACTCCAATGTTATTTTGGGTATCTGCATAAAACCAAGTGATTGATGCTGCTACACGCTTGGCCTGGGTTAGGAATTCTTCCCAGTTATTTGCCTTAGCTGCATTGGCCCAGCCTAATAAGGTTTCAATTTCCACACCTTCCCAGCTACGTTTTTGTGCATAGGCAGTATTATTTTTTTCATCCCATGTACTGACAAAACCTTGTCTGCTTTTATAAATATCTAATACGTGGTTAGCCTGACCTCGTACTTTAATGTTGACCTGACGATGTTCAAATGGAATGTAAGCGCCTTGATAAAGATATTGCTTTGGATTATTTGGGTTAAGCGTCAGTTGATAGACATCATTGGTGTCTAGTGAACCTACGGTTGATCCCCAAGCAATTTTACCATTGGTTCCAAACAATATGGCTGGTAAGCCGACAGGAGTGATGCCTGTTAAATCATAACCAGCACCGTGTAAACCAATAGCATAAGTAATCGCAGGCGTATACCAACCTTGTTGGGGACCATTATAGAGTACTGTTTGACCTTCGACAGTTTTATCTCCTTTAACTACCCAAGCATTACTGGCAGTTGGTACCCCATCTACTGTACTTTTACCTAGTGCAATACGCGCTTGGGCCAAGTAGGTTTTGGCCGCTTGATTTGAAATTGGTAAGACTTTTTTGGGTTTGTATTGCTGACGTGCTGACCACTGAGATTTTAATGTAGGCTGGATAATTGTTGGGGCTGTAGGATCATCTAACCAACGTAATTGCTGATAAATTTTCTGGCCTGTTTCAGAGCCTTTCTCATTTTGTAGTTGGGTGAGCAAATCTAAGTTTGATACTTCAGAACTGGCTGAAAAAAAGCGGTTGAGAATCAAGCCTACCCAAACCATGGCAATATCTTCTGGTTGCCAAGTTGAAGGCTTAAAGTCATAGTCATTAAATTCTTTTGGCATAAGTTCTGGATTTTCCAAAACTTCTTTAATCCGGTTATTAAAACCTGCGGCATAACCCTCAAAAATTGCTTTATCTTCAGGGGAAAGTTGAGCAATTTGCTGTTTGATTTCTTCAGGATTAAAGCGACTATGGGTTGCAATATCAGATGGCAGATAATCTGGACCGAGAACTTCAGCGACAGTACCAAATCCAGTACGCTTTGACATTTCCATTTGAAATAAACGGTCGGTCGCAATAGCATAGCCATAGCCATAAAAAAGACCAAACGTATCTTTAGCATAAATATGTGGTGTTCCAAAGTGATCACGCTTAATTGTGACTTGCTTTTGGGTGGAAGGGGGGGCTTGATGTGTTGAAGAGTGACACCCAGCCATAAGTAATAAGCAGCTTAACATGCCGTACTTCAACAGGGGGCGTATAGGATAAGATAGGTAGCTCTGACTATGAGTATTCAATTGAAAGATCCTTGTTCTTTATTATTGAAAATAAAAGTATTTTTTTGAAAGCATCTAAGATAAATGCATAATGAATTTTTTGATTCATTGTGTATAATTATTATTATATATCCATGTAATTTTACATTATAAAGAGGGTATATCTTCATACTTTTTAAGTGACTTAGATTCTCAAAAGAAGTGTGTGTAGTGGTCAACAAATATTGGACAGAGATCATCCATTATTTTAATCTCCAATGGAGCCCTGAACAGATAGCCTCTCATGCCGCAGTCAGTCTGTATCCCATTTATCACTTCATATGACAGGATAAAAAACAAAGGCGGTACATTCTTTCACAACCTACGTTTCACAAATCGAAGAAAGCGGAAATGCGGTTCTCCTGAACCCCGTGGTCAGTTGCATCTTTGCTAGCTAAGCAGGATGCATTGATATATTTTTAGCTATTTTCCTGAACATAGACAATAAAAAATGGCCATGTGCTGACCATTTTAAAGCTACCTATATGAGTCAAAATATTGCAGATTTAGTGATTCAAAAACGTTTTCAGAATGCCATTAAACGCTTCTGGCTGCTCTATATTTGAAATATGCGAGGCATTAATTTCAAATAATTGACTGTTTGGAATGCGGTCAATCATAAATTGACCATCTGCAACCGTCGTCACAGGGTCTTGCTGACCAGCGATCACCAAAACAGGGACGGTAATATTTTTTAATTCTTCACGTAAATCTGCTTTAGCCAAAGCTTCACAGCAGCTTGCATAACCTTCTGCGCTGCCAGCTGCTAAGTCGTTACTTAAAGATTCTACAACTGCTGCTTGGCTTTGGATAAAGCATTCTGTGAACCAGCGTGATGCAGCCGTTGCTGCAATGGGCTGTAAACCTTGTTCACGTACCAATGCGGCACGCTCATTCCATGCTTGCTCTTGACCGATTTTTGCTGCGGTATTACATACAATCACACGGTGAAAGCGTTCAGGATGATGAATCGCCAGCCATTGGCCGGTCAAACCGCCCATGGAAATCCCGCAGAAATTGGCTTTTTCAATATTCAGATGATCCAGCAAGCGAATTACATCTGTACCTAATTGTTCAATGGTGTAGGGGCCTTGCGGTGCAGCAGATTCACCGTGACCACGGGTGTCATAGCAAATCACATAAAAGTTTTTTTTAAAAAAGTCTATTTGCGGCTGCCACATTGTGAATTTGGTGCCCAGCGAATTTGAAAAGACAATTGCTGGCTTGTTGGCATCACCAAATGTTTGGTAGTTAATTTCGGCATCGTTGGATGTAAATGTTGGCATGATTCGTTAA
>JASLHF010000062.1 GCA_030152275.1 Acinetobacter sp.
TAACCATTTTCGACCTCAATCTGTGCACCCAAAGCTTCTAAAGCTTTTAAATGCTGATCCACAGGGCGTGAACCAATGGCACACCCACCAGGCAGTGAAACTTTTGCACTACCATAGCGCGCCAACAATGGACCAAGCACCAAAATAGATGCACGCATGGTTTTCACCAAATCATACGGCGCTATTTGATTGTCTAGTGTAGACGTATCTGCATTAACAGTTTCGCCTTCGTAAGTCATAGTGATGCCTAAACCACTGATCAATTTAACCAATGTTCTAACATCTTTTAGATTTGGGACATTTTTTAGAGTAATAGGTGAATCAGCAAGAATCATTGCTGCTAATAAAGGTAAAGCTGCATTTTTCGCACCCGAAATACGTACTTCACCTTCGATTTTTGCACCGCCTTGAATGACAAATTTATCCATTGACGCTTAAGCTCCAAACATACTGGCTTTGCGCCATTCTTCTTTAGTCATTGCACGAATAGTCACAGCATGTACTTCACCGCTCGCAATATATGAGTTCAGCGGTGCGTAAACAGCTTGTTGACGAGGAACAGGACGTTTGCCTTCAAATTGATCATCGACAATACGGAGGTCAAATTTACCTGCTTGTCCACTGACAGCAACTTCTGCATCAGGAAAAGCCGCTTTTAAAATTTCAGTGAGCTGTTCACTATTCATTGCTTAGACCTCTTCATAGGGCTGACAGTGTAAAAACCTGTCATTCTACTATAAATAGAAAAAATAATTCATTAGTCACGTACATTATACGTATAAAAAAAAGAGGTCTAAAAAACCTCTTTTTACAAAATTTTAAACTATACCGCCAGCGGCTGATAGACCAGCTGCATTTTTCGGTGTTTATGCAGCTGCCTTTTCAATTTATCAGTCAATTTTTTAATTGAAGTATACATATCATCCGCAGTCGCCTGCGCAAATAATTCTGTCCCCGGCAAACGGATAATGGCTTCCGCAATATGATTTAAACTTCCCTTTCTTGAGCGCTTATCCACTTGATGATCTTTAGTCAACTTTACCTGCATACTATTCACTTGATCCAAGTGCTTAGTCATTTGCGAAAATTTAAAACGAATATCTTCCTCTATTGCAGGTGTTACAGTTAAATGATGGCCACGTATGGTAATTTGCATAACACTATCCCTCACCTTCATTAGGATTAGAAAGGAACAGCCAAAACAACTGATTAGGTGCAATTTAAAAAACGTAATGCATTGAATATCAAATCATTTTAACTATTCCTTAAATAAAAAAGAGATTCATTATTTTGTCATAATGAATCTCTAGAATAATCAGATTTTTAAATTCAGATCAAGACTTTTCGTTCAGAAGATGATGGAATATGTAACGATTCACGATATTTCGCTACTGTTCGACGTGCAACATCAATACCCTCAGCATTGAGCAAAACTGCAATTGCATTATCAGATAACGGCTTACGGCTATTTTCTTCAGCAATGAGCTTTTTAATTTTGGCGCGAATAGCTGTAGATGAGGCTTCCCCGCCACTCGATGTCGCCACATGACTTGAAAAGAAATATTTCAACTCAAATAAACCACGCGGTGTCAGCATATATTTATTGGTGGTTACCCGGGACACTGTAGACTCATGCAACTCCACTTCTTCGGCAATATCACGCAGCACAAGCGGTTTCATTGCTTCAGGCCCAAGCTCAAAGAACGCTCGCTGATGCTCCACAATACAGGTGGCCACTTTTAATAAAGTCTTATGCCGCTCATCAATACTTTTAATAAAATTTTTCGCTTCCAGCATTTGATTACGAAGATATTGATTATCATCACTCTGATCTGCGCGTTTAATCATATTTGCATAAAAAGAATTTACACGGAGCTTAGGCATCACATCAGGATTGAGCTGTACTAACCAATGTTCATTTTTCTTGGCCACCACCACATCAGGAATTTGATAATCTGAATCTTTATCTTCAAACTCCTGACCGGGATGAGCCTTTAAGGTCTTTAACAACGCAATGGCTAATTTCAGCTGATCCATATTCAAACCAGTTTGTTTAATCAACTTTGGCAATTCATTGCTAATTAATAATTCGTAATTTTTTAATAAACTTAATGCTTCTTGTCGATAAGCAATATCATTCGGCAAGTTTTCAACTTGAACCATCAAACATTCTGCAAGATGACGAGCACCCACCCCTACAGGGTCCAGTCGCTGAATATGTTTTAACACGACTAGAACTTCATCATCTTCAATTTCTTCTTCATAGCCCATAGAATCTAAAAGATGCTGAACAGACTGTGTGATTTCATTCAAATCACAATCAAGAAAACCTTTAGCATCCAATGAATCAATAATGCAATGTGCAATCAGCTTATCAATCATCGAAAAATGCAGCAGATTAACTTGTTCTAACATATGCTCTTGCAGACTTTGGTGACCTTGACGATTATCTTCACGCTCTTCAAATTCTGGCGAACCCAAACTTGTAGGCTGATGGGTATAAACATCATCCCACTCCGTATCAACGGGTAACTCGTCAGGTAAATGATCTGCATTTAACTCATTGGTTAAGTCTTTATTCTCTGATTCTTGCTCTTGTAAGCTATTTAAACTTTCAACAGTATTTTGTTCTTCAATTTTTTCCAACAGAGGATTACTATCGAGCTGGATTTGAATTTCCTGCTCAAGTTCTAAACTTGAAAGCTGTAATAAACGAATTGCTTGTTGTAGTTGAGGCGTCAATGATAAAGAATTGGCAACCTTTAACCCCATAGCTAATTTCATTTATAACTCCCCCTGTATTTAACCGCACTTTATAAGCAATTTTTATGCCGTTTTAATTTTTATAGCATATAAACTATGAAATAAGTAATCTTTTTCGGCGGTATCTCACTCAATAGACACATTTTTCTTAAATAAAATGAATAAAATTGATCTTTTGACAGTCGATCATTTTTTAAATTCTGCCTGCCTTTATTTAGATAAAGCATCAATATTTTATTTATTTTTATTATCGAGATCTAACAATCTAGTAAAGCTCTAGGCTGAACTTAAGCGTTTTAAGCATTCTTGATGCAATTGATCTGCCTGTTCATATAAGTTCAAATAATTTTAACTCTGCAAAATCAGACTTAAATCCACTAAAGCATGCATGATTTTGATGCGCTGCAACATACTCGTTGACCAATATTCAAAAGTTCTAATACACATTCGGTCATTTCTAATTGCGAAAGTTGAACCATCATCGTTTTAGACTTAATTTGATCATTAATACTGCATAATGTGCAAATTAACTGTTCACATATAACGGTCTTATTCTGAAGATTTTGCGTATTGTCTTTGTTTTTCAAACGACAATACACATAAAAGTATAGAATTTGATTATCCATCCACTGCGCTAATTGTAGATTCTCAATGGGCAAAAGCTCAAATATTTTTGATAATTCAAATGGCGTATTGTTCAGTGCATAAAAAGATTCATAATTTTTAAAATAATTCCATTCAGCAGCAATATCCATCTGGGTAATATCACAATATAAATCACCCTACAGATGATCATCAATACTTTCAGGATGCCCATGCGCATAAATCACTGCAACTGCGAGCCTATCATAGAGACTTGATTCTTTATGCATCATAAGCTTTTTTAATGCATTTAAAGTGTTGTGATCCCATGCATTCATCTGCATAAGATAGTTACCTCCCAGTGGAAATAAACTACATAAACTATTCAAATAAGACATACGAATACTCATCTCTCTATTTGGAGAATAACCATCCACACGCCGTAATAATTGATCTCCTTTTGCAACTAAACAATCAGAATCATCAGCCAATCTAAATCTACGAGCTTTAAAAATGTCAATTACAGCAGAATGATTTTGCTCAGCCAAAGGCGCTCTTGGCAACCATTTCATCATAAACTCAGGATATTCTAAGCAATGTTGCTGATCCAATAAGGTCTAAATATTCATATTGATTTAAGAATTATTATTGAGCTCGATTATACAAATGAATTAAATAACAAGAAAATCTATGAGCTAATAAAATATTGCTCAAAATCTAATTCAAATATTTTCTCTCTATTTGACTTTTTTTCATATCTTTATCTTTCTTTTTTCCCGCATAAAAAAATCCCCCTCAGCCATTTAGCGGAGGGGGATTTTGGAATAATGAGCTGGCGATGACTTACTCTCACATGGGTAACCCCACACTACCATCAGCGCTAAGAGGTTTCACTTCTGAGTTCGGGAAGGGATCAGGTGGTTCACTCTTGCTATTGTCGCCAGCACAACTGTTATG
>JASLHF010000158.1 GCA_030152275.1 Acinetobacter sp.
AGATTGCGTAACGCAATACGGAATGAGTATTGGTATGCGCAGTATGAAAACGCGGATGGAGCGCATGGGCGGTGTGCTGGAAATTTTCTCTGAAAAAGGCAATACAGAGATTCATGTTCAGCTGCCGTTAAAATCCAGCTAGAGAGGCTTGCTTAGCGTTGCTTCTTTAATCAATCAGGTTTTGTTGCAATATTTGGATTTGGTGTTCTTTTTGAAGGATGGTTGAGTGTGTGAAAGATGGATATTTGAGTTCTAAATTTTGATTTACTTTTGAATTTTAAAAATATACAAGATATTGATAGCTATAAAGTTGATGCCGTTTTTTAAGGATTTTCCAGTACATTTACTGTTAAAAGAAAGCTTAGGCTTGGGTTGAAGATCTGTCATTTAAAGGGCTGCACTTTGTAAATAAAAAAATAGAGGGCATGGCGCCCTCTATTTTATAGCTGTTTATGTTGCTTATTCATCAGTATCCGATGGCAAGAGCATCAAGACTGATTCATTCAGCAGCATCGCAATATCTTCTAAAATATCGGCATCATATAAGCGTTCATCTAAAGCTAAGCTTTGACCGTCTGCAATAGTTTTTAGATGTACAGCGAACGCGTCTGAAATGCATAGACCTTCGCCATTGGCCCAAAACAAGATGTCGCCGTCTTGTTCTGTATAAAGCAAACGGGACGCAGGTTCTAGAATCAATTGATAGCCTTGATCCAGCGCTTCTTCTAGGTCACCCGTACCAATTTCTTCTGCTTCCGGAATATTCTCTGGATATTTAGGCTCAGACATCAAGCTGACAATGGCATCTTCAATAACGGTTGAATTTTGCAATTGCGCGAAGATTCTTTCTTTTAAATATTCCAGCTCATTTTGCGTGATTTGACCAATTGGACTTTGCTGATCACGGATGATATCCAATAGTGGATTTTTCAGCAGCTCATTTTCAGAGAATTTGTCGCATACGCGGTCCATCATATCTGTGACATTCGGCATGCGGAAACCGAATGAATAGGTGAGGCAGTCATCTTCTGCTACGCCATAATGCGATAGGCCTGGCGGTACATAGAGTAAATCGCCCGGCGCCAGCACTTCATCAAAATGCACATCCATTTCCGGCAGCAGCTTCAATGGCTGTCCTGCAACGAAATCTGTTTCAGCATCGCACATTTGACCCAGCTGCCAGCGGCGGTGGCCATAGCCTTGTACAAGGAAGACGTCATAAAAATCAAAATGTTTGCCTACAGAGCCGCCTTGAGGCGCATAAGACACCATGATGTCGTCACGGCGCCACTGCGGAATAAACGAAAATTTCTTCCATAACGAAGCAAGATCAAAAGAATAATGGTCGACTGCCTGCACCAATAGTGTCCAAAGTTTTGGCATCTTTTGGAAGTCGGCTTTGAGCAGTGGTGAGGTTTTAACTGACCATTGATTCGGATCGCGGTCTTTTTGTTTAATTAGGCGGGCAGTGATGTTCTCATCCAACGCCAGTTCCATAACGTCATCAGGTTCAAGCAGGCCTGCAATGTCAGGCATTGCATTGCGAACAAGAAGCGGTTTTTTTTGCCAATATTCGGCAAGGAATTGTTCAGCGGTAATGCCGCCGAGGACGTCTAAAGCTTGGGTCATGAAATTAACCAATCAAAATTTTCAATATTGTCGCTTGATCTGCATGAGGGAGCAAGCATCTTGAGCATTTACAGAATCCTGTAAACCAACGGTCAAAAAAAGAAAAGATTGATTTGAGGCCATAAATAGATTTTAATAAAACAAACGAACGGTAGTTTTTTAAATTCACTTTGGCTTTTCGTGAATGTTTTACGGTGAGTTTGCCGGATTGCACACAAAGACTTTTGAATTGATAGCAGAATTGAATTGGGTAGGGATATGGCAATGAGTAAAAGTACAGCAAGAATTATTCAAAACTCTGTGCAAGTATTTCGGCAGAAAGGTTTCAATGGCAGCAGTGTCAATGATATTGCCACAGCATCGGGACTGTTAAAGGGCAGTCTATACAGCCATTTTGCGAGCAAAGAAGAAATTTTACTGGAGGTCATTTCTGAAGTTGAAAAGAAATTCTTTCAAGCTATTGGTTTTGTGGATGGGACAGTGCCTCCGCCAGAACTTGATGCAGTCTTGGAAAAAACCGCCGGTTTTTTTATTCAGCATGAGTCATGCCTAATGGCCAACTTGCTGTCTGAGAGTTTGCCCGATGCGCCGAAACAGCGGTTGATTGATTTTTTTCTGAAATGGAAAGACTTGCTTAAAACCGTTATGCGACCGCAGATAGCGGAGAGAGACAAGGAAAAATTTGCGCAAAATATCATTAGCCAATTTGAAGGCAATGTATTAATGATGAAAGTAATCAGCTCACCTAAACCGGTAAAAGACTGTCTGCAAAAACTGAAATTAGAATATACACAGCTGGCCTAAATAAAGGAGCCGAATAAGATGAAACAGAAAAAGAAAGTATATGACTTGATGGATGTGCGTGAAACAGGCAATGATGACACACTGATCTGCGATATTTGTGAAGATGAGGATGATGATTTGCATGTGCAAAGCACACAGCAAGTAAAAAAATCAGGACGATTTGAAGAACTGCAGCGCAATGGTGCCCACAATGAATAAATCTAATGATAGCCATGGGTCAGAACAGCAACTCGCTGCCTTAGATATGCAAAAGCTACTGTCTAGAATGAAAGCAGCGTCTTCGGTTACTGCGCTTGCACCAAATTTAAAAAGTGAAATTTTGCTGAAAATTACAGATGAAATTACCCAGCATCAGCCGCAAATTATTGCCATAAGCCTGCAGGATTATGCTGCCGCGCAAGAGCAAAATGCCAGCAGTGAAATTTTAAGCCGATTGAAATTAGACGAGGCGAAGCTCAAAAGCTGCATAGACGGTTTAAAAGGCTTGGCTGCTGCGGAAGATCCGGTGGGGAAAGTTCAGTTGGTGCGTGAGCTGGATGATGGACTGGTTCTGCAGAAAAAAACCTATCCAATTGGCATCATTGCTGTGATTTTTGAAGCCCGGCCTGATGTGATTATACAAGTGGCAGGCTTGGCAATTAAAACGGGCAATTTCATGATATTGAAACCCGGCAAAGAAGCATCGCAAACCTGCAGTTACCTGATGGCGCTGATTCATCGCGTGCTACTCAGGTTTAACGTACCTTTAGAGCTGCTGTGCTTGGTGCATAGCCGGACAGATGTCGCGAAATTGCTGGCGATGGATGAATATATTGATTTGATTATCCCGCGCGGTTCAAAATCTTTGGTGCAATATATCGAACAAAATACGCGCATTCCTGTAATGGGGCATGCAGATGGCATTTGCCATATCTATGCAGATTACGCGCTGACTGATTTTAAAAAAGCGATTCGGGTGATCATTGACTCGAAAACGCAGTATCCGGCGGCCTGCAATGCAGTAGAAACGGTGCTGATTCATCGCAGTATTGATCCTGTATTTATAGAGGAGCTGGTGCGCGCATTACAAGAGCATCATGTTCTGATTCAGGCTGATGCAGAAATCAGCCGCATCACGGGAGAAGATTTTCCTGTTCCAGCTTCTTGGCAGCAGGAATTTGGCAGTTTGCAGCTAAGTCTGCATTTGATCGATGGACTAGACCAAGCAGTCCAGCATATTAACTGTAATGGATCACAGCATACGGATTGTATTTTGACAGATAATTCAATGCGCGCTATGCAGTTTATGCAGCAGGTGGATTCCGCCAATGTTTTTCATAACTGCTCAACACGTTTTGCTGACGGCTACCGCTATGGCTTTGGTGCAGAGGTGGGTATCAGCACACATAAAATTTTAGAACGCGGGCCAGTCGGTTTAGAAGGGTTAATGACTTATAAATATCATGTTGCTGGAGATTCGCATATTGTTGCGGATTACAGCGGTGTGGATGCCAAGCCTTATACGCATAAAACACTGATATCAGCCTAAAAGGTATTTGCAGTCAGTTTTAATGGGTATTGTAGGACAATATATTGATGCAGATACATTGAGCGGTATGCAATAAATGAATAAACAGCTAATACCATCTTGAGTATATAAAGGAGGCATAAACCTTCTCTATACACTTTGGGAAAAGATGGACATCCATTGAATTTTGAATAATTTTCAGTGCAGTTAAGGGGGGCCACGCTTTTAACCGCTGAGCATTTAAATGCTGGATCAAATGCCGGAGATAACTTGCGTCGGCTTGGCCCCCGTGTTTTTTAACACTTAATTAAGGCACTAAAATGTTTAGCTGCCGCAGAATATTGCATAGTTTGATCATCGGCATGCCCATGAGCGTGGTTTGGTCATGGCCCATCATTTCTTCAAACAAGCTGATGCCTAAGCTTTCACACTTAAAGCTGCCAGCGCAATGCAAAGGCTGCTCCATTTCGACATAGCGTTCAATTTCCGGCAGGCTTAATTTGCGGAATTTAACTTTATAGTGTTCGATGAGTGTCTGTTCAAAGCCGGTAGATTGCTGCTGAACACTGAGTGCGGTACTGAAATAAACAATTTTGTCAGAATTGGCCTGCAGCTGCTTGACTGCTTTTTCCGGGCTTAAAGGCTTGCCGATAAAAATATCTGGCGCGCCTTCACGCCAAGCCACTTGGTCCGAGCCAATCACAATTGCGTCAGGGTGCTGTTCTGCAATACATTTAGCTTTTTCAAAAGCTAATCGCTTGGCTAAATCATCAGCGTGGCTTTCACCGCGTGGGGATTCGTCAATATTTGGCACAATAGACAGGTAATCAATTTGCAGGCGATCCATGAGATCTTTGCGGGTTTGGCTGCTGGATGCCAAAATGATTTGTTGAGTATTCATTACACTGCATATTCCATAAGTACATTGAGCGGTACATAAGACAGTACGGCTTGATGACATGCTTGTATTTTAATAGGCGGGGCGATGCCGGCTTGGTACGCCTCCACCCAGCGGGTCACACAGATACACCAAAAGTCACCGGGCTGCAGGCCTGGAAATCCGACTTCCGGCAGTGGTGTGATGAGATCATTGCCCGTTTTTTGGGAAAAGTTCAAAAATTCAGAAGTCATTTGCGCGCACATGGTGTGCTGCCCTAAATCTGTGGCTGCCGTATGGCAAAACCCGTTGCGGAAATATCCGGTAATCGGGTCAAAACAGCAGCTGGCCAAAGGCTCGCCTAAAACATTTAAACGGTTAATATTTGGATCGGGATGAATGGACATAAGCGCTGAATCTTTAGGGGGCTTTTGCCTATGATAGCAAAAGTTTGTGTTTACATGCCTTTTCTGCAAAAGAAGCTAACCTTTTTCTGCATAATCATTTAAAATCTCCGCGTTTTGATATCAATAAAGAGAGCAATACATGAACTTTCAGCGTATGACTGACCTAGATTTAGCGGGCAAGCGTGTTTTAATCCGTGAAGATTTGAACGTTCCTGTTAAAAACGGTGTGATTACCAGCGATGCGCGTTTGCGTGCGGCATTGCCAACAATTAAAGCTGCTTTGGCAAAAGGCGCAGCTGTAATGGTTTATTCTCACTTAGGCCGTCCTGTTGAAGGTGAACCAAAAGCTGAACAATCTTTAGCGCCAGTTGCAGCTTACTTAACTGAAGCATTGGGCCAAGACGTGAAATTATTCACCGATTATTTAAATGGTGTAGACGTTCAGCCGGGTCAAGTTGTATTGCTTGAAAACTGCCGTTTCAACGCAGGCGAAAAGAAAAACAATCCAGAGCTAGCAGCAAAATATGCAGCGCTTTGCGACGTATTTGTGATGGATGCATTTGGTACAGCTCACCGCGCAGAAGCATCGACTGAAGGCGTAGCGCGTTTAGCGAAAGTGGCTGCTGCTGGTCCATTATTGGCTGCAGAATTAGATGCTTTAGGCCGTGCGCTGAAGACTCCTGAAAAGCCAATGGTTGCGATTGTTGCCGGTTCAAAAGTTTCAACAAAATTAGATGTATTAACTTCATTGTCTGATATCTGCGACCAATTGATTGTCGGCGGCGGTATTGCCAACACATTCTTGGCTGCTGCAGGTTTCAATGTGGGTAAATCATTGTGCGAGCACGACTTAATTGATACAGCAAAAGCTATTGCTGCGAAAGTTGCTGTACCGCTTCCTACAGATGTTGTGGTTGCAGATGCTTCTGAAATCAACTTTGATGATTTCTTGGGTTCATTGGCTGCAGCTAAAGCAGTAGTGAAAAAAGTTGAAGATGTTGCTGATAACGACATGATTTTAGACGTTGGCCCTGAAACTGCAAAAGCATTTGCAGAGATTCTGAAAACGTCTAAAACCATTCTTTGGAATGGTCCAGTCGGTGTATTTGAAGTGGATCAATTTGGCGAAGGCACTAAAGCATTGTCTTTGGCCATTGCAGAGTCTGAAGGCTTCTCTATTGCAGGCGGCGGCGATACTTTAGCTGCAATTGATAAATATGAAGTTGCAGACAAAATTGGTTATATCTCTACTGGCGGCGGCGCATTCTTAGAATTTGTCGAAGGCAAAACTTTACCGGCTGTTGCGGTATTGCTTGAGCGCGCTTAAAAATTACTGTTTAGTGCGGCTATGGGCAAATGGATAAGCGTTACTAGGTTTTTTATGGCTCCAGCCGCTCACTGAGCAGATAATTTGGATAAGATAATTTATAAAAAGGCTGGCCGATGCGCCGGCCTTTTTTATGTTTGTAATGCATCTTTGGCAATATAACTTGCTTTTGGGGGGAATTGATTATGTATGGGATATATACGCTTAGATATATGAGTGTGTGATCCGATTAGAGCAGTTTAAAAGCATAATGCATAAATATTCATCTTGGCATGTGAAAACCTTAAATCGATGCGATTCATTTTTTAGTCATCAAAATGAAATATATCTGCAATAAAATTCCATTCAGATTCTCATCAACCTGTAGGAAAATCTGATGAACCTTAAACTGGCACTTGCTGCACTCATTATTGCGCCACTCGCATTAACAGCATGTTCTAAGAAAGAAGAAGCCCCTAAAACAGAAACTGAAGCATCAGCAGCCGCTGATGAGCAGACTACGCCGGAACAGCAGGCTGCAATTGATGCGCTGGACAAGCCAGTGTTGGATGAAAAAAATAAAGATGTACCTGCAGAAGTGGCGAATGCGCCTGCAGATGAAGCGACAGCAGACACAGATACAGCCTCATCAGAAGCAGCAACACACTAAGTTTGTTGTTTTTCCTTTAAAAGTCCCTGCATATGCAGGGATTTTTTTTACAAAAGCGCTTTTTGCTGCTGATTTGCAATGATTGTGCATGTAGAATATGTCGCATTACCTGGGAGGACACTATGGCTCTTATTTCAATGCGCCAGCTCTTGGATCACGCCGGCGAACACAGTTACGGCGTACCAGCGTTTAACGTAAACAACTTAGAACAAATGCGCGCAATTATGCTTGCAGCAGATGCAACAAATTCACCTGTAATTGTGCAAGCTTCTGCAGGCGCGCGCAAATATGCAGGCGCTCCGTTCTTGCGTCACCTTATTTTAGCTGCTATTGAAGAATGGCCACATATTCCAGTGGTGATGCATCAAGACCACGGCACTAGCCCAGACGTGTGCCAGCGTTCTATCCAGTTAGGCTTTTCATCAGTCATGATGGACGGTTCTTTGGGTGAAGACGGCAAAACACCAACTTCATACGAATACAACGTAGATGTAACTCGCCGTACAGTTGCTATGGCGCATGCTTGCGGTGTTTCAGTTGAAGGTGAAATCGGCTGTTTAGGCAGTCTTGAAACAGGTATGGCCGGTGAAGAAGACGGTGTTGGCGCAGAAGGCGTTCTTGACCATTCTCAACTGCTGACTTCTGTAGAAGAAGCGCGCCAATTTGTTGCAGACACTAATGTAGATGCGCTTGCAATTGCTGTAGGTACTTCTCATGGTGCATACAAATTTACCCGTCCGCCTACAGGCGATATTTTGGCAATTGACCGTATTAAAGAAATTCATGCGGCGCTTCCAAATACGCATCTTGTAATGCACGGTTCTAGCTCTGTGCCTCAAGAATGGCTGGCTGTAATTAACCAATATGGCGGCGACATCAAAGAAACTTATGGTGTGCCAGTAGAACAATTGGTAGATGCAATCAAACACGGTGTTCGTAAAATCAACATCGATACAGATTTGCGTTTAGCGTCTACAGGTGCAATGCGCCGTATGATGGCTGAAAAACCAAGCGAATTTGACCCGCGTAAATTCTTTGCTCAAACGATTGAAGCAATGAAGCAAATTTGTGTAGACCGCTATGAAGCATTCGGCACAGCTGGCCATGCAGACAAAATTCGTCCAATTTCTTTAGAGAAAATGGTTGATCGCTATAAATAATCTGCCATAGATTATTGCGTAGAAAAAGCCCACACTGCGTGGGCTTTTTTGTGCCGGTTTTTTAATGAACTGCTGCAGCTTGGAGTGTGCTTATTGCAGAGCAGGGCAGTGTAAAGGTGTTCATGCGCTTTGCATGCTGTTTAGATAGCGTACATGAGTCTTCATGCAAAAAAGCCGCAGAAAACCCAATAAAAAAACCGGTTTTTCTGTATTTGTGTAATTTGTTGATTTAAAGAGTCTGTCATGGAATTGATTTTTGCAGCAGCGCTGTGCAGTGTTGCGGTGTCAATTGTGCTGAAAATGTGTAAAGCGCGCGGCTGCAGCCCTATGCAAATGATTGCATGGAATTATGCCGCGGCCAGCGTACTGTGCTGGCTATGGTTTAAACCGGATCTTGTACATGTTTCGCTGCAGCATACGCCGTGGCTGCTGATTTTGGCGCTAGGCATTTTGTTGCCGTCTATTTTTTTGTGTTTGGCCAAATCACTGCAGACAGCAGGTATTTTAAAAACCGAAATTGCGCAGCGCCTTTCGGTCATTTTGTCTTTGCTGGCTGCTTATTTTGTTTTTCAAGAGCAATTTAATTTACTCAAAATCATAGGAATTGTTTTGGGTTTGGGCAGTGTTTTATGTATTGTACTGTCCAACCGCGGGACAGAAGCAATGACAGGCCAGACCAAAGCGCCAGTGTTTTTGCTGAGTGTATGGGCCGGTTATGCCTTAATTGATGTCTTGCTGAAATATACGACTGGTTTGGGACTGCAGTTTTCCGTTGCGCTGAATTTAATGTTTATCTGCGCTTTTGCAGTATCCATATTGTATGTCGCACTGCGCGAGCATACGGCAGGCAGCTTAAAAAATATTGCAGCGGGTTTGGCGCTGGGTGTGCTGAATTTTGCCAATATTGCCCTGTATGTCAAAGCGCATATGCTGCTTAAAGATACACCGGCAATTGTATTTGCCGGCATGAATATCTTGGTAGTGATATTTGG
>JASLHF010000159.1 GCA_030152275.1 Acinetobacter sp.
GCTACGATTGCGAAACATCAGCGCAATACCGCAGAGAGTACGGCTTATTTAATGCGACAAAACCAAGCTCTGTTATACGCAAAAAGTGCTGAAGCTTTTTTTTCTGAGCTGTTGGTGGATGATGCTCAAAATGCAGCAGAGGTCGATCATCTACAAGAAACGTGGGCGAAGCCCATGCCTGCTTTTCCAGTGGAAGATGGTTTTGTTTCTGGGCGTTTAGAAGATGAATCGGGTAAATTTAATTTAAATGCTTTAGTTAAGTCGGATAAAAAGCCGAATGAGGCTGCAAAACTTTGGTTTGAAAAGCTGTTGGTACGTGTGGGGTTGCCTGCGCAACTTTCAGAAGCAGTGATTGATTGGCAAGATGAAGATGATGAAGTCAGTGGGCCGATGGGTGCTGAATCTGCTTATTATCAAAGTTTAGCTCAGGGTTACTTGGCGCCAAATCGTGCTTTTTATAATGTTGAACAGTTGAAGTTGGTGCGTGGGTTTGAGGGGCGTAATTATCAACTGATTGCACCTTATGTGAGTGCTTTACCGAGTAATGAATTAAAGGTGAATGTAAATACTGCACCTGCACTGGTGTTGGCTAGCATTGATTCTAAGTTGGATGTATCTGCTATTCAAAATTTACAAAAACAAAGACAGGCCAATTTGGAGCATTTTTCCAATGTTAATGAACTGTGGGAGGTTGATCCATTTAAACAAGTAGACGAGGCTCAGCGGGCTGCTGTTAATGATTTTCTCGGAGTTCAATCGAACTATTTTAAAGCCAGAATTGAAGTGCTGCTGAGTGAGCGTAAGCGTCAGTTTAGTAGTGATTTGGTGCGAAAAGATCAAGCGGTATATGTGGCTTATCGGAGTACGTCACCTTTTTAAAGGCTAAATGTAAGGCTGATATGATTTACCAATTGGATTGAACAATAAAATAAATGAGCATAGGTTTACTTTTGCTTTATAATTAAAGTCAATTCTCAGAAAGTTTGATTGCATTACGGCATATGTTAATTCGTAAGTTATTTAAGTTTGAAAATGCCCATATTGTGCGCAATTGCACATCGGATCGCTGCAAGCGTTCGATTCATGGCCACAGCTATAAAGTTGAGCTATTGCTTAAAGCTTCGAAATTAGATCATGGTCAAATGGTGTATGACTTTGGCTTGCTTAAAGGCGTGATCAAAGATCTATTTGACAGCTTTGATCATGCGATCTGTTTCTGGCAGCAAGACAATGCGGAATATATTCAGGCTTGCAAAAATTTCAGCGCGCGCTGGGTATCTTTACCGGTTTCGCCATCAGCGGAACAATTTTCGCGGATTTTCTTCTATTTGGCACAGCAAGTGCTGGCTTCGACTGAAACACAAAACGGCGAAGGGGATGTAGAAGTTTATTCTGTGATTGTGCATGAAACTGATACCGGTTATGCGCAAAGCTTTGCAGAAGATATTGTCAATGCGCAAATGGGCTTGTTAAGCCTGTCAGAGATTGAATTTTCTGAACAGGTGCAAGCAGAATGGGCTGATCCTGCAATGTTTGAAAAGCTGAAAAAGGGTTTGAAATTTCAAAATCCGCAAGTCGATTTACAAGTTAAACTTTAATGCAGCACAGCTGCGTTAAGCTAAAATGGAATTAGGAAAACAAGTATGTCTTTGACTGAGCAGCAGCAGGCGCAGCTGGATAAAGTGCAGCTGGATGCAAGCTGGAAATACAGCTTAAGCGATTTTTTGCTAAGCGAAAAAATGGAACAGCTTAAAGACTTTCTTGTACAGGAAAAACACGCGAATAAAGTTATTTATCCGCCTAGCTCACTTATTTTTAATGCATTGAATACAACACCGCTGCAGCAGGTGAAAGTGGTGATTCTTGGGCAAGACCCTTATCATGGCCCGAATCAGGCGCATGGACTTAGTTTTTCTGTGCAGAAAGGGGTTGCATTGCCTCCATCTTTACGTAATATCTTTCATGAGCTTCATAGTGATCTTGGGGTTGATATCCCAAAACACGGGGATTTATCCCGCTGGGCAGAACAGGGTGTACTGCTTTTAAACAGTGTACTGACAGTAGAAGCGGGCCAGCCTACGTCACACCAGAAAAGAGGCTGGGAAGACTTTACAGATTACGTGATTGATGTATTAAATGAACAGCGCGAGCATATTGTTTTTATTCTTTGGGGAGCATATGCACAGCGCAAAGGGCAGCGGATTGATCAAAATAAGCATTTAGTGCTGAAAGCCGCGCATCCTTCTCCTTTAGCCGCAAACCGTGGCGGTTTTTTTGGGTGCAAAGTTTTCTCAAAATCCAATAATTATCTTAAACAACATGGCATTGAGCCAATAGAATGGCAGCTGGACGCATGACATATTCTCCCATTTCAAAAAACTACCATCCGGATTTGATTGTAGAAGAGGCAAAAAACGGCTGGCGCATTGTTCGCCTGAACCGTCCGAAATCTTTGCATGCCTTGGATGAATCTATCACTTCTGCACTGTTTGAGGTGTTTCAAGATTTTCATCGCGATGATGATGTCAAAGCGATTTGGCTGGACTCTACAACACCAAAAGCATTTTGTGCTGGCGGCGATGTGCGTAAATTACGCCAGCTGGTAATTAACGACGAAGTTGAAACTGCAAATAAATTTTTTGAACAGGAATATGCGCTCGATCTGCTCTTGCATAACTATGCCAAACCAGTACTGGTTTGGGGGGAAGGTTATGTGATGGGCGGAGGTCTGGGGCTGTTTATGGCTGCTCCATTCCGTTTGGTTACGCCGTACTCACGCTTGGCGATGCCTGAGATTAACATTGGATTGTATCCAGATGTAGGTGCGACACGCTTTTTGGCAGATCGCGGTTCAATTGGACTGTTCACTGGTTTAACCGGTTCGATTATGACGGCTGCTGGTGCATACGGTATTGGCTGGGCAACTCACATTTGCGATGCGCAGCGTGATAATGTCTTGGAAAAAGTGATCAGCATTGATTGGGAACATTATCCTGCAGGTGATTTTCGCGCCATTGATGATACGCTGAACAGCCTGCACCGCCCAGTTGGACCAGGTCCGCTCCAAAACTCTCTCGATGTTATTCAGAGTGTTTGCCGCGGGCAAAATTTTGAGCACGATTATGAGTCGATTATTGGCCTGAGCGATGCGCGCAGTGATTGGCTGCGTCAAGCCAGCGAGAATCTGCAAAAGGGGTCGCCGGCAACTGCAGCGCTAACCTGGCTGCTATGGCAGTGGGGCAAGCAGGTTCATTCATGGAATGAAATTTTTGAATTGGAAACACAAATTTCGGATTGGAAAATCCGCCATGCAGATTTTGTTGAAGGTGTGCGCGCGCGTTTAGTCGATAAAGACCTCTCTCCAGAATGGAAAATGGGTACAGACTTGTCTTTAAAAGGCATATTGGCTGACAACCCGCCTGTGACCAATATCGAAAGCTGGAATGCGTTGCTGAAACAGTATGCTGTGATTGACTGAAACAGCATTAAATCTATGTGTGAAACAGAACAATTCAGTGATGAATACTGGATGCGGCAAGCTTATGCGCAGGCTGCTTCCGCTGCGTCGATAGGCGAGATACCTGTTGGCGCAGTTATTGTGAGTCAAAATCAAATTATTGGTGCTGGCTATAATGCGCCGATTAGTTTGAATGATCCGACGGCCCATGCTGAAATTCAAGCGATCCGTCAAGCATGTACTGCTTTAAATAATTACCGTTTGCCGGATGATGCTGTGATTTACGTCACTTTAGAGCCTTGCACCATGTGTGTTGGGGCGCTAGTGCATGCGCGGATTAAGCGGGTGGTTTTTGGCGCTTTAGAGCCTAAGGCTGGTTCTTTAGTCAGTGCGCGTCAGCTCTTGCAGTCTGGTTACTATAATCATGTTTTTGACTTTGAAGGCGGCTGCTTGCATTGTGAGTGTTCTCAGCAGCTTAGTGATTTCTTTAAACAGCGCAGAGCGCAAAAACGGCAGCAAAAATTACTGGAAAAAGCGATTGATCCAGCGGAACCGAATGAATTGGGTTAAAATCTCGTGACAATATGAATTGTCAAATATAAGGATAATCCCAATGTATTCGATGCAAGTCAAAAAAGAATTCAATGCTCCAATAGAAAAAGTGTTTGAATTGCTGTCTAAGCACGCAACTTATAATATTGCATTTGCACCTATTCAAGTTGTACGTGTTAAAGATTCGGCAGATCCGGAGCGTCCAGATGGGGTGGGATCCGTGCGCCGTTTAGGTGTGGGCCCAATCAAGCCGCTGCAAGAGCAGATTACCTTAATGGAACCCAACCAGCGTATTGAATATAAAATTATTAAGAACCGTTTGGTTAAGCATCATTTAGGAATTATTGAGTTTGCGCCGGCAGCAGACGGCAAAACTTTAGTGACTTATACGATTGAACTGCAGGCAAGAGCGCCTTTTGTCAGTAAATTAATTCTTGCTCAGCTAAAATCTGCGATTAAAATAGGTTTTTCCAAACTTGCAAAAACTGTATAGGTAAAACGGATCTGCAATGACAGTAAAGATTATTACAATTGATGGGCCAAGCGGTTCAGGCAAAGGCACATTAGCATCAAAACTGGCAGCGCATTACCAGTTTCACTTACTCGACTCTGGCGCGTTGTACCGTCTGTTAGGATTATCATTGCATAAGCAGGATTTAATCGATTCACTGGATACTCGGCTTGAAGAGTGCGTAAAAATTGCAACAAATTTAGACATAAAATTTGTTACCAGTGACAGCGGCATTGCAGTGCTTCTAGATGGTGAAGATGTTTCTAAAATAATCCGTACAGAACGGGTCGGCGAATTTGCTTCAAAAGTAGCGGCAATTCCTGCACTTAGAGCAGCATTGCTGGAAAGACAGCATGCTTTTGCGCAAGCGCCGGGTTTGGTTGCGGATGGCCGTGATATGGCAACAGCAATCTTTCCAAACGCGCAAGCCAAGATATATTTAACCGCCTCTGCACAGTCGCGTGCCGAGCGCCGTGTAAATCAGTTGCAGGCTATGGGTGTGGATGTTAAAATGAACGACATTTTAGCTAATATCGAAGCACGCGATAAACGAGATATGGAACGCACAGTCGCTCCGCTCAAGCCTGCTCCAGATGCATATTTCATTGATAGTTCAAATATGAGTATCGATGAAGTATTTACGCTGATGACGAATTACATCGATCAGCGGTTAGTGAATTAAAGAATTTTCAGCAGAAGCATAGCTTGATCAGTTTTATACGGACTATGTAGACGCTTAATTAAACCGGCCTTGTCTGATCCAAGACCGCTGACTTTACTAGGTATATCATGACCGAATCTTTTGCAGCCCTCTTTGAAGAAAGCGAATTAAACCTCAACGTTGAAAAGGGTGCTGTCATCCAAGGCGTTGTAGTAAGCATTGACTCTGACTGGGTAACAGTTGACACTGGCCTTAAATCTGAAGGCATTGTTGACCGCGCTGAATTCTTAAATGAACAACGTGAACTTGAAGTTCAAGTTGGCGACACTGTTGACGTAGTTGTTGAAGCTCTTGACAAC
Organism: Acinetobacter sp.; assembly: GCA_030152275.1. Taxonomy (GTDB): domain Bacteria; phylum Pseudomonadota; class Gammaproteobacteria; order Pseudomonadales; family Moraxellaceae; genus Acinetobacter. The sequence continues at coordinate 5,541 of JASLHF010000159.1, forward strand.
GGTATGGGTCAAACAGTTTTATCACGTGAAAAAGCGAAACGTGCTGAAACTTGGACTAAACTTGAAAAAATCTTTGAAGACGGCGAAATCGTTACTGGTGTTAT
>JASLHF010000194.1 GCA_030152275.1 Acinetobacter sp.
ACCTATGAAAAATAAAGCAGCGCAATCTAAAGCCTGGGCTACAGTACAAATTGCACGACATCCGGATCGTCCGCAATATTTGGATTATGTGGGTGAAATTTTCACTGAATTTGACGCTTTGCATGGCGACCGCCTCTTTGGTGATGATGGCGCAATGGTTGGCGGTTTAGCGCGTTTTGATGGTCAGCCGGTAATGGTGATTGGCCAGCACCGCGGCCGCAGCACCCGTGAAAAGCTGCAGCATAATTTCGGCATGAGTAATCCGGAAGGCTACCGTAAGGCGCAGCGCTTGATGGATATGGCTGAGCGATTCGGCCTGCCGGTATTTACGTTTATTGATACGATGGGCGCATATCCGGGTGTCGGCGCAGAAGAGCGCGGTCAAGCGGAAGCAATTGCGACCAGCCTTGCACAAATGTCGAGCCTGAAAGTGCCCGTGATTGCGACAGTATTGGGCGAAGGCGGTTCTGGCGGCGCGCTGGGTATTGGTGTTGCAGACTGTGTAGTGATGCTGTCGCACAGTATTTACTCAGTCATTTCACCTGAAGGCTGTGCGTCTATTCTGTGGAAAACCGCAGAAAAAGCGGAACAGGCGAGTGAAGCGCTTGCTTTGACTGCTGACAAGCTGCAAAAAATCGGCATTGTTGAATATGTCGTGGATGAAGGCGAAGGCGCACATTTAAACCCTGAAAAAGTCATGCAGGATCTTAAAGATGTGCTTAAACAGGCGTTAGATGAATTGATGCCGATGGATGCAAAAGAACGATGCGAAGCACGCTATCAGCGTTTAATGAAGTTTGGCAGCGACAATTTAGGGCTGACTGCTTAAGTCAGCTGGAACAATTTCCGCAGCACACCTCTTTTTTAATTGGATGCAGCGGTGGCATGGACTCCATGCTGCTGCTGCATTTAATGTCTTTACTGCAGCCTAAAAATTGCCGCGCAATTTATATTGATCATCAATTGCAGCCGAGCAGCGCAGGCTGGGGGGCTTTTGTTGAAGATGCTTGCCGGCAGCTGGATGTACTGTGTGTGGTTCATCAAGTGCAAGTGCAGGACGGCAATATTGAAAATCAGGCGCGTTTAGCGCGCTATCAAGCTTTTCGGCAGCATATTTTACCCCATGAAGTGCTGGTTTTGGCGCACCATCAGCAGGATCAGGCAGAAACGCTGCTGCTGCGGCTGTTTTCTGGCGCCGGCGTTCAAGGTTTATCTGCTATGCGCAGTTTGGATTGGCGAGAGGGAATGGCCATTTGGCGCCCAATGCTGGCGCTTTCGCGCGAACAGATTGCTGATTGGTGCAATACCCAGCAAATACAGCATATTCAAGATTTCAGTAATTTCGATACCCGTTATGACCGTGCATGGTGCCGTGAAGCGTTGTGGCCGCTGCTGCAGTCGCGCTTTCCTCAATTTCAGCAGGCTGTCAGCCGCACCAGTTTGCTGATGCAGGATGCCGATGAAATTTTAGCAGAGGTGCTGGCGCAGGATATGGTTTCATGTGGAACATCCGAAGCGCTGCATTTAGATAAACTGCAGGCATTAAACGATGCGCGCCAGCGTCAGCTGCTTTCTGCGTGGATGCGCGGAAAAAGCCAGTACCGCCCGCCTGCTGCAATGGTGCAGCGTTTGATTCGGGAAGTCATGGGGGCTAAGCAGGATGCACAAGCCGACCTGCATTGGAACGGATTTCATTATGTGCGCTATGCCGGTCAGCTGCACCGCATTGCACAATCGGATTATATGCAAACGCATCCTTTGTCCTCGCAGACACATCAGCAGTTTGAGCTGGGACAAACGTTTCAGGCGCTCAGCGGTGCGTACAAAATTGATAGCTGTGCAGAAGAGGGGCTGGATTTTGCTTTGCTGGAACAGGAGCTGACACTTAGCTTGCGTCAAGGCGGTGAAAGGATTCATCTGCAGGGACGCATGGGGTCATGGCCGTTAAAAAAGGCGCTGCAGCAAGCTCAAATTTTTCCTTGGCTGCGTCATACTATTCAAATATTAAGCATAGATAATGTTATGCTAGGCGTGTTTACGCCAAATGGCTTTTGGTTGGCCGAATCGCCTTATTGCGTGAAAGCTGGCTGGCGGCCGCAATTAATTTCTTCAGCAAACAGCAAGACTGGATTTTCATCATGAGCGCAGTTTTAAATTGTAATATCACTTTTATTGGCGGCGGCAATATGGCGCAGGCGTTGATTGGCGGCCTGATTGCGCGAGGAATGCCGGCAACTCGAATTACAGTTTCAGATCCGGTCGAGAAAGTGCGTGAGCTTTTGGCTGAAAAAGATGTTCATGTCACTGATGACAACGCCGCTGCTGTGCGCAATGCAGATATTGTGCTGTTTGCTGTAAAGCCTCAAGTTTTTTCCGGTATTTTAAAACCGCTGCAAGGCTTGCTTGAAGGCAAGCTGGTTATTTCTATTGTTGCCGGCGCGGAAATTGCGACGATTGCAAAAATATTGCAGACAGAGCGCATTGTGCGCGTCATGCCGAATACGCCAGCGCTGGTGCAGACCGGCGCGCATGGCCTGTTTGCTGATGCAGCGGTAGATGCTAAAGACCGCGAGCTGGCAAGTCAGATTTTGGCTTCTACTGGGCTGACAATTTGGGTAAACTCTGAAGCGCAAATTGATGCAGTCACTGCAGTATCCGGTTCTGGTCCAGCTTATTTCTTTTATATGATGGAAAGCATGATCCGTGCTGGAAAAAACTTGGGTCTTGACGAAAAAGTCGCAACTGCGCTGACGCTGCAGACCGCTTTGGGCGCAGCGCAAATGGCAATTACCAGCTCTAGCAGCCCAGCAGAATTGCGTAAAAATGTGACTTCGCCAAATGGCACGACACAGGCGGCGATTGAAGTTTTTGATCATGCGCATATTTCACAAAATATTCAGGCGGCTTTAGCTGCTGCGCAAAAACGCAGCCAAGAGCTCGCCCAGGAACTGAGCGACAGCATCAAGTAACTCGATTTAATTTAGGAATGTTCTAGTATGGGTGCAAATTCTGCGCTGATTTTTGGCATTATCATGAACGTGGCGATTCTGCTCGTTTTTTTCCGTTTTTTAATGCAATTAGCGGCAGTCAGTCCCTATAATCCCGTGGTGCTTTCGACTGCGAAAGCCACCAAAATTGTGGATATTTTCAGCCGAATTTTTCCGACTGTGGGCAAAGGGCGGGTGAATACAGCTGCCTTGATTTTGCTGGTAGTGCTGTATATTTTGAAAATGTTTGGTCAGATGCATCTGTCTGGCGCATCGGTCAATAGCCCGTTCCACTTAATCATCATGACATTTGTCACCATGATTCAGGATTTGATCCGCTTCTGCCGTTATTTGATTTTTGCTTCCATTATTTTGAGCTGGGTGGTGATGTTTAGCCAATCGCGTTCTCCGTATATTGAAGTGATTCAAGAATTGGCAGAGCCGCTGCTGGCGCCGTTCCGCCGTATCCTGCCAAATATGGGCATGATTGACTTGTCTCCCATTGTGGCTATTTTTGCGCTGCTGCTGGCGGAATCAATTATGAAAGAAGTGGCGATTGTGCTGCTGACTGGCTTATAAGTTTAAGCCACATAAAAAAGGACTCAATAGAGTCCTTTTTTATGGCTGAATATTTGTCACAGTGTGTGTTTATTTTGCTAGAAAACCTTTCCCTAACCCTCTCCTAGAAGGAGAGGGGACACTCTTATTGGGTGCAAGCTTTTAATGCGCTTCATCCCAGTTATTGCCTCGACCGACTTCGACCACCAGCGGTACAGAAATTTTCAGCACAGACTGCATGACTTCGGCCAGCTTTTTCGCTAGCTCATCGGCAATCTCTTCATCCACTTCAAAGACCAATTCATCGTGTACCTGCAGCAGCATTTTGGCTTGATCTTTTGGCAGCATTTTTTCCACTTCAATCATTGCCATTTTAATGATGTCAGCGGCTGAGCCTTGCAGCGGCGCATTAATTGCTGCGCGTTCAGCGCCTTGCTTGATCATTTTATTGCTGGCATTAATGTCTGGGGTGTATAGGCGGCGCCCAAGAATGGTTTCGACAAAGCCCTGTTCACGCGCGACTTGGCGGGTGCGTTCCATATAGTCCAATACGCCGGGATAGCGCTGGAAATATTTGCCGATATAGCTTCGTGATTCTTCACGGCTAAAGCCCAGCTGACGGGTCAGGCCGAACTCAGACATGCCGTAAAGCAGGCCAAAGTTGACGGCTTTGGCTTGGCGTCGCTGATTGCTGGTCACATCTTCTAATGCAATGCCCAGCACTTCTGCAGCGGTGCGTCGGTGCACATCTTGACCATGGTTAAAAGCGTCGACCAAGGCATGGTCTTGCGAGAAATGCGCCATTAAACGCAGTTCAATTTGCGAATAATCGGCTGCCAGCAGCACGCGGCCTTTGGGCGCAATAAACGCTTTGCGGATTTGACGGCCAATATCTTCACGCACCGGAATGTTCTGCAAGTTTGGATCTGTTGATGACAGGCGTCCAGTGGCAGTCAGTGCCTGATGGTAGCTGGTGTGCACGCGGTGCGTATCATTATTGGCTTGTTTCAGCAGGCCGTCAGTGTAGGTGCTTTTCAGCTTAGACAGGCCGCGGTACTGCAGAATCAGGTCGGTAATAGGATGTTCAATTTTTTCCAGCACGCTTTCACTGGTGCTGTATTGGCCGGTTGACGTTTTTTTGCCGCCTTTGAGCCCCAATTTATCAAACAGAATTTCACCCACCTGCTTCGGCGAGCTGACATTAAACTCCTGTCCGGCCAGATCAGTGATTTGATTTTCCAAGTCCTGCATGGTTTTGGAAAATTCCGCACCCAGCTGATCAAGAAAGTCCAGATTCAGTTCAATGCCGTTTTCTTCCATGATGGTCAGCACGCGCGCAGTCGGCATTTCAATATTGTGTAGAATATTGATCAGTTCCGGGAATTTGCGCAGTTTGGCATCCAGCACTTCATACAGGCGGTAGGTAACATGCGCATCTTCAGCGGCATAGTGTGAAGCGGTTTCCAATTCAATTTGGTTGAACGTTTTCTGCTTCGCGCCCTTGCCGGCCACTTGTTCAAAAGTGGTGGTTAAATGGCTGAGATACAGGCGGGCAACATCATCCATGCCGTGACGGGTAGCGGAAGCATTCAGTACATAAGAGGCAAGCATGGTATCAAAGTACCAGCCTTGCAGCGCAATGCCGTGATTTTCCAGCACATGTGCATCATATTTTAAATGATGGCCAATTTTTTCAACGTGAGGATCTTCTAAAATAGCTTTGATTTGCGTCAAAACAGTTTCGCGGTCCAGCTGTTGCGGCGCGCCTTCATAATCATGCGCCAGCGGCACGTAATAGGCGTCATGCGCGTCAAAAGCGACAGAAAATCCGACAATTTTCGCGACACGGTAGTCTAGGCTGGTGGTTTCAGTGTCAAAGGCAAAGCGCTTTTCAGTGCTGAGGCGTTTGAATAAATTGTCCCAGTCTGTTTGGCTAAGCACGGTGTGATAATTGGCTTGGCCTAAGACATCGTCGGTGCTGGTGACTGAAGCCTGATCTTCGGTTTCGGTTTTTTCTGCCGCGCTGGTTTCTTTGATAATTGCTTTAGAGTTTTGCTTATAGACAGCGCTGTTGGGATTATTGGGGTGATCCAGCGACTGCAGCTGATTGCGGAATTCCAGTTCGGTATACAGGCTGCGCAGCTGTTCAACATTCGGGTCGGTCAGTTTGAGGTCATCATAGGTTAAGCCCATGTCCAAATCACAGACAATGCTGGCCAGCTGGTGATCCAGCGCGATGCCGTCGGCATTGTCTTTAATGTTTTGGCCGACTTTGCCTTTAATTTTATCGACATTCTCTAAAATGCCGCCAATCGAGCCGTATTCGGTCAGCAGTTTGGCCGCAGTTTTGGCGCCCACACCCGGCACGCCCATGATGCCGTCAGAGGCATCGCCCATGAGGGTCAAATAATCAATGATCTGATGCGGCCACACGCCGAATTTTTCAAATACGCCATCCACATCCATTGGCTTGTCTTTAAAGCTGTCTTCCAGCGTGATGCGTTCAGTCACCAGCTGCGCCATATCTTTATCGCCGGTAGAAATGAGCACTTGATGGCCGGCAGCTTCTGCACGTTTGGCCAGTGTTCCGATAATGTCGTCAGCTTCTGCGCCTGGCAGCATATGCAGCGGGATGCCCAAAGCCCGGATCAGCGCATGCAGATATGGAATCTGCTGTGACAATTCCTCCGGCATAGCAGGGCGGTCGCCTTTATAAATTGGCGACAGCTCGTGACGGAACGTGGGTTCAGGCGTATCGAAAATCACCGCCATGTGGGTCGGCTGGGTGCGCCGCATCAATTTTTGGATGGCGGAAATTGCGCCGCGGATTGCATTGGTGTGCAGCCCAGTTGACGTGGTTAAAGGCGGTAAGGCGTGGAATGCGCGAAATAAAAAATATGACCCGTCGACCAACACAAATGGCGGCATTGAAAAATTCCTAATCCAAAAAACTTAGTCATTGTACGTGATTTTTTCGCCTTGCGCAGAGCCTTGATGTTTGATGCAGTTGGGTTAATTTCAGATGAAGTCTTTCAGTATCTGCACAAAGCTGCGCTATCATCGAAAATGAACAGGACAGAGCAGAGCAAGCATGCTGAATGGGCGCAATGAAATAAAAATGATCTGGCTGATGGCGCTGCTGATTGCCGGTGCGGGCGCATGGTATGGCGGTTGGCATCCGCTCAGCTATATCTGCCTGTTGGGTTTTGCAATCAGCGTCATGCACTATGTTGATGATCTGCAGCAGCCGGCAGATCAGATTGCGTCGGGCCTTGAGCTGACGCTTCAGTACACCTCTAAAGCGCCTTTATATATCGCTTCGATTGCAGCATTGGTTGGCGGCACTGTACAAATGCACTGGCTGACTGCGCTGGGCATGGCGGGCTGGATTTTTTTCTTTCTGCGCTGGCTGAAGCGGCTGGAGCGCAATTTGAATTTAATACAGCATCAGCTCAATCAGCATAAGCTCCCTAGCCTCGAACAAAATGCAGCTGAGCACATATCATCAGCACAGCAGCCGGCCTTGGCATCTGCATCACCAAAAGTACAAGCGCAGTCATCACCCAGTTTGGCAGCGCAGCTGGAAATTTGGCTGTTTCAAGGCAATCCTGTCCTAAAAGCAGCCATTGCGGTACTGGTCATTGGTATTGTGCTGCTGCTACGTTTTGCTACGGAACACTGGCAGCTGAGTCTGGCGTTTAAGCTGGGCATTGTGGCGCTGATCAGCGCGGCAGTCAGCGCGTTGGGCGTGTATCTGCTACCGAAAAACCGCGGTTTTGCGTTGGCGCTGCAGGGGCTGGGGTTAGCTGCGCTGTGTCTGACCTTATTTTTTGCTTATTACAATCAAGTGATTGCCAGTCTGCTGACGGCCAGCCTGTGCTTTATCTGTATTTTGCTGCCAGCAGTCTGGCTTAGCCTAAAACAGCAAAGTATTGAGCTTGCGCTAATGGCCATGCTGATTGCTTATATTGCGCCGTTTACGTTGCCTGTGCGCAGTGCCACCGCAACTGAATTTGTGGCGTATTATTTGCTGATCAATTTGGCCGTTGCAGTGCTCAGCACGCTTAGACCATGGAAAATCCTCAATCAAATCGCTTTTTTGATGACGCTGGCGGTCGGCGGCAGCTATGCGTTCTATCACGGCCATGAACAGGAACGCAGCGCGCTGACAGCACTGGTGCTGGCGCATGCGGCGGTGTTTATCTGGCTGGGATTCCGCTTCAGCCAGCTTCTGGCCAAAGACGATTTGCAGCAATTTCAGCTTAAGCCGGTACTGGATGTGGCTTTGATTTTTGGCGCGCCCATTGCAGGTTTTAGCTGTCTGTATCTCATGTACTTTGATGAAACCGTGCGTCAGGCTGGTTTTAGTCTAGGGTTTGCTGCGCTGTTTTTGGGTCTGTACAGACTGTCAAAGCGCAACCGTGCCGTCGGCATGATTTCACAAAGCTATTTTAGCCTGATGCTGATTTTTCTGGCGCTGATACCGCCAATTTTGCTGCCGAAGCAATGGAGTGTGTGCGGCTGGGCGGTGGAAGGCGCGCTGATTTTTGTTTTTGCGCTGTATCAGCAATCGGCAGTCAGCCGCTATCTTGCGCTCAGCTTGCTGGGTGTGGCGGGAGTAGCCAGTCTGTACTATTGGGCAACGCTGACGGAATTTCCGCGCGAGATGTACTGGACGCTGTGCATCAGCTATTTTGCGACAGTACTGATTGCTAACAGCTTTACGCCGTTGCGCAAACAGCTGAGCAGTTCGACCATTGGCTTTCAGTGCATGCAAATGCTGTTTGCGACCGTGATGCTGTTTGTACTCTTGCTGGATCAAATTGACAGTCCAAACCAAGTTTTTTGGTGCCTGCTGCTTACAGTTCTTGTCTATAGCATATTGAATGAATGGCTGCTGCGGCGCGGCGCTGGATGGTCGTGGCTGTTGCCCAAATGGATTGGCCTCATGCCGGTCTATGCCTTGGCGCTGTATATCACCTTGGATTTAAGCCATAACGGTATAATGATTTGGCCGCATGCGTTGGATCGGCTGCTGTTTGCAGTGAGCGGCGCGCTGCTGACTATGCTGTGGCTGCGTCCCATGCTGGGTGTTCGTGAAGAACGTGAATGGGTCAGTTTAGGCGTATTGAGCAGTTTGGCGATGACTAGCCTGACGCTGATTCCAAGCATGCCTTACATTAGTGTGGCAGTTCTGCCTTTAGCCTTTGCGTTATGGTGCTGCCGGGCTTCGGAACAGTCTGCATGGAAAATGTTTTGGCAGGCGCGCAGCGTGCTGGTGATCACACTAATTTGGATGATTTGTTCGCAAGTGTTCAGCCAGCAGGCCTTTCAGCTGTATTGGCTGCCAGTACTAAACCCTTTTGATTTGACCAGTATTGCGATTTTGGCTGGATTTGTCTGGATGCTGAACCAGCAGGTCAAAAGCGGTCTGGACCGCAGCATGGGTGCAGTACTGATGGTGCTGGGCCTGCTGTGGCTGAGCAGTTATGTGGTGCTGCGCGCGCTGCACGTATATTGGGGCACCCCGTATAATGAATGGTCGCTGTGGGAAAATGCAGCAGTGCAGCTCAGCTTTACCTTTCTGTGGGTGGGTCTGGCGTTTATCAGCATGACTATAGCGGCAAAACGCAAACTGCGCCCGCTGTGGATTTTGGGCGGAAGCATTTTGGTGCTGGTGACGCTTAAGCTGGTGCTGTTTGATTTGTCGCATATTGGCACCTTAACCCGCGTGATTTCATTTTTAGGCGCCGGCTTTGTGATGCTGCTGATTGCTTATATTGCGCCGATGCCTGAAGCCAATACAGCGTTAGGGTTGCCTGAAAAAATGCCGCCAGACAGCGGAAAATAATGGGGAATGTCAAATAACCGTCATCTCGCCATGCTAGCCTGTACATAAAAAAGCCCTCCTTTTATGGAGGGCTTTTTCTATAGATACAGCCATTCAAGCGCTGTTGGCTTTATTTTAAATCCGGTTCGCGCTTAATGTCTTGAGCATTGGCATATAGGTCCATATCTTCCTGCTGCAGAGGGGTATTGGGGCGGTCTACAAAGCCCATTTTTGGCACTGGAATTTCTATTTGATTATCCAAAAAGCCATTGCGGATGCGTTCCTGCATTTCATCACGCACTTTCAGAAAATGTTCGCGCTGGCACCAAATGGCAAACAGCAGTTCAATTGACGATTCGCGAAAAGCAGTGACGGTAACGGCCGGTTTTGGATCTGCCAGCACCAGCGGATATTTTTGCGCCACATCCAGCAGCACTTCGCGGACTTTAATAATATCTTCATGAAAGTTAATGGCCAGCGTAATGGGGATACGCCGGATCGGAAATTTTGACAAGTTATGCACCGGCGCACGGATCAGCTGCTCATTGGGCAGGCGCACATACACATTGTCCTGTGTCAGCAGTTTGACTGACAGCAGGTCAATCGAGATCACTTCGCCTTCAATGGTATGCCCGCGGATTAGGGTCAGCTGAATCGTATCGCCAATTTCAAATGAGCCTTCGCCAATCAAAAAGATACCGCTAATCAGGTTAGATGCAGATGTTTGTGAGGCAAAACCCAGCGCAACCGTTAAAATGCCGGCCGCGCCCAAGAAGACACTGAGCTTAAAGCCTGCTTCTTTTAGGCTGGCCATGGCAAAAATCATAAAAATAAAATAGAAAATACCGCGCCGCCATACTAGACGCTGGTGCTCATTGAAGCGTGAGCCGATGGTATGAATGAACGTGTTGGACACGAAGCGTGCAATCAAAAAGCCGATAAAGGCCAAAATAATCGCCACGGCAATTTCAGTCAGCCGGTCAGTATTGAGGTTTTTGACAATACCAGTCAGGCTGCTGGTCACTTCTGCAGGAATATTGGTATTTGGCATAAGCTTCCCTTAGAACAGTGAGTCAAACATATTGAACAGGGCACCGCCTGGTTCACGCGGCGGATGCACATACATTACTTCGCCCGCATGCGGCGGCGTGCGGTTTTCAATGCGGATGCGCGGCGTGCGGTCGGCGCCTTCATGCAGAACTTTAATTTGCGATGTCCATAAGCGTCCAGTACTTTCACTATAAAACAGCGGCAGGGCCGGTATCGGCACATTCATGCGGTCAAAGCGCAGCTGTTCGTGACTGGTATTGTGAAATTCAATTGGGGTAATTGCACGGAAGGCGCGCACTTTCAGTTGATGCAGTTCAGTGCGTCCATCGACAGCAGTAGCATAGCAAACTGCGCCGGTACGTTTATTTGGGCCAAACCACGTATCTTTGGGCAAAATGACGGGAATATCAAACAGCGGGTCTTTTTGTCCTTCCACAAAACCAGCGACCCACAGCGGCGTACTGATATACAGGGTGCCGCGCTGTCCGGCAGGAATATAAATCGGATCAACTGGACGGATCACCACGGAGCGGTTGGCTAGCCGGGGCATGATTTGAATATTTTCACTGGTGTTCTTAAACATATAGCGTTCAATATGCACGGGCGGCGGAAAGGCAAATTCAGGATCTTCTATACGGTGCCACTGCTGTTCATAGTCGAACTGTACATCCGGTCGGTGAGATTCCAGACGCCATTCCTGCAGTCCGCGCGTCAGCCGGAACAGTAATGAGCCAAATTGCCATGACTGCGGACGGTTTAATTCAAAATGATGCTCACCCCACCATTTTTGCTTAGGCGTTTGAGCATCCAGCCCAATATTCTGCAAAGACAATGATTTTCCCTCTATCCATAAATCCTGAAAAACAGACTTCACGCTGTCATGTGCTTAGAGTACACTCAAATGACTTTTTTCATCATTATAAACTTTGATGCAAGTGCTTAAACAATTACAAATACCATATAGTTTTGCCAAAAGGCATGGCGTATTGCTTCGATATGAGGGTGATCAGGCATTTATTATGCGCCGTGAAGGCACACCGCTGCTGGCGCTGCAGGAAGCGCGCCGTTATTTGGGGCATGCAGCGCAATATCAGCTGTGCAGCGATCAGGAATTCAATCAGCTTTTGAGTGCAAGCTTTGCAGGCGATACCGGTGAGTCGCAGCAAGTGGCTGCAGGCCTGGAAGATCATCCGGATTTGCTCAGCCTTGCAGACTCTGTGCCGGAAGCTGAAGATTTAATGGATCAGGAAGATGATGCGCCTATTGTGCGCTTAATCAATGCCTTGCTGTCTGAAGCCATCCGTGTCGGCGCATCCGATATTCATATTGAATCCTTTGAAAAGAAACTTTCTGTGCGCCTGCGGGTGGACGGGCAGCTGCGTGAAATTGTACAGCCGCGCCGTGAGCTGGCGCCGCTTCTGGTATCACGTATTAAAGTCATGGCCAAGCTGGATATTGCCGAAAAGCGTATTCCGCAAGATGGCCGCATCTCTTTGCGCTTAGCCGGCCGTGAAGTGGATGTGCGTGTATCGACTTTGCCATCGTCTTATGGCGAACGTGTGGTGATGCGTCTGCTGGATAAGCAGGCTGGCCGTTTGAATATGACCCATTTAGGCTTATTGAATAATGACTATGAACGTTTAAACGTTTTAGTCCATCGGCCGCACGGCATTATTTTGGTCACAGGCCCAACAGGTTCGGGTAAAACTACAACCTTATATGCTGCGCTGTCAGACTTAAATGATGGTTCAAAAAACATTTTGACTGCCGAAGACCCGATTGAATATCAATTGGAAGGCATAGGTCAGACACAGGTGAATACCAAAGTCGACATGACTTTTGCCCGCGCTTTAAAAGCCATGCTGCGTCAGGACCCCGATGTGGTGATGGTGGGTGAGATTCGTGATTTGGAAACTGCGGAAATTGCGGTGCAAGCGTCGCTTACAGGTCATCTGGTGCTTTCAACACTGCACACCAATACCGCTATTGGCGCCGTAACCCGTCTTAAAGATATGGGCATTGAACCTTTCTTACTATCAAGCTCATTGATTGGTGTTGTGGCACAGCGTTTGGTACGAACCTTATGTAAACATTGTGCCACATGGCATGATGCGGACGAGTTTGAGCAATCCTTATTTGCCAATATTGAACATGCGGCACAGATTCAAGTCCCTCAGCCGAAAGGCTGTGAGCTGTGTTCGCATACTGGATTCAGCGGCCGTACGGCTATTTATGAAATTGTACCGATTGATGAGTATACGCGTCGTTTGATTCATAGCAATGCGGCAGAATTTGAATTGGAAAATCATGTGCGAGCAAGTGCAGGTTCAATTCGTGAGGATGGCTTGCGTAAAGTGCTTGCCGGTAAAACCACGATTGAAGAAGTACTTCGTGTGACGAATGAAGCGGCTGAATAAAAAATAGAAATCACGGATTAAAAAAAAGCAGATCAATTGAATGATCTGCTTTTTTATTGATATCAAACTATTACCACAAACTGATGATTTTTTCCATCAGTTCTGCACGAATTGGGGCAGTGG
>JASLHF010000011.1 GCA_030152275.1 Acinetobacter sp.
AGTGACTTAAGGTCACAATTCTGGCTCATCAATGTACTGACAAATTCTCTCAAATAAACTTCGAGTAATTTAAACCAATCAATCAATGATAATATTTCGATCAATCAATTAGTAAAAATCCACACAAGTTGTTCTTCATAATCTCTTAATGATCTTCTCAATGCTTCGTCAGCATCAAGCTAGGTCGGCTATATTACTCTCAATCTCTTAAAAGTCAACTGGCAATTCAAATTATTTTAAACTTATCAAATAAAACCCAACTTAACCATTCTTAGCTAAGCCACTGTTTTATCAGAAGTTTTAATCTTCATCACCGCCGATGGATGTGCATTCTACAGCATTTCCCATCCAACACAACCCCTTTTTTTATTTATTTTTTATTTTTGCTTTTGTTTGTATATTTATTCCACAAATATTGCTTATTTGCCTATTTTTTCAAAAAAACTGGTGCCGTTTCATCCAACTTATCTAATATTTTCTCTTGCTTGTTTCTTTCCTGCCAATTTAAAGGCCGGCAATCGATATATTCACAGTAACCGCTTTCTCCAGATTCCTCCGCGCCATTTATCCAGACACTATAGCTAAAACTTCCCGCATAGCCTGCGCCTAAACCGAATTTATAATCTCCCCGGCTTTGCGCAACTATACGTACCTGCAGATTATCCTGCTTTACATTCCATTCAAATTCACGCGGCAGATACATTTTTTGCAAACCTGGCGTAACTACAGGCGGATAGACTCGATGCACATGCAAATGCACGCCTTCATCACACATAATCAATGCATGGCCATTTTTTTGCCGCAAGTAAATTTTAGACTGCAGCACCCGGTTTAACCGGTCGCGCAGCTGCATCACAATCAATTGCCGTTCATTCTTAAGATTGATCAGTTGTGAAGTATAAAAAGCAATCGGCAACACAGATAGATTTTTGATTCTTGCATATTCCAATGAACCCAGCTGCTGTATTTCAAAACATTGACCTTTATAGACCACATGCCCCGTACATTCACAAAGTTTTGACCAATAGTCCGCCATTCCAAGTCTGAGTTTATTGTAGTAGCAATGTTCTTGTGAGGCATGAATAGTCAAATCAAAACTGAATTCAGCATCCTGACGCTGCAGCTGAAAATCAGGCAAAGTACCGCAAAACTGTTCACGGTTAGAAAAATGGAATTGCTGTAAATTAAAGGAACATTCTCGCACAATATCATAACTGCTGAATTGTCCTGCCATGTGCGGACTGCTGCTGGCCATAACTGCACAGGTATGCTCAAAAGTATGCTTTTTATTTTGCTCTTGACAGAAAACAGTATTATTTGGCCTGCCAATAATGCTGACAAAATTCAAATAATGCAGCGGTGCAGGAAGGTTGGGGATTTTCAACGCCAGCAGCACAGTACGGTACTGCTGATTTTGTGCATGAAACGGCAGACTATGCATCAGACGCGGCGATGTTTGATTCAGCTTCTTGGATAAATCTAAAAAACTTTTAAACAACTGCATCTTAGACTCCTTACATGATCACACCGCGTCTTTTTTATATTTACTAGATTATACTTATCCCTTAAGCCGCTGTCTGCTTGCGCGCAAGGAAGGTTGTTACAAATCCTGAAAGTGCATAAATGATTGAGATCACTAAAATTCCAACAGGAATATTGTAAGTTACCGCGGCCAAGATAAACACAATGATCGGCAGCACAGCAAACGGCACACGCTTGCGGTCAACTGTTTTAAATGAATAGTATTTCATATTGGAGATCATCAGCAAACCAACCGCAGCAATCACAACAGCATTAAAAACTTGAATGCCGGTTTCCCGCAAGTCAAAAACTTCAGGAAAATCACGCGCAACCAAAACTAATGAAATAATCATCACAGCGGCCAGCGGGCTTGCTACACCGATAAAGTAACGTTTGTCGACGACACCAATTTGAACGTTAAAACGCGCCAGACGAAAAGCCGCGCAGGCGGTGTAAACAAAGCAAGCAGCCAAACCAATGCGGCCTAAATGGTTTAAGCTCCAGCTGTACATCAAAATAGCAGGCGCAACCCCAAAAGCCAGTAAATCTGATAATGAGTCAAACTGCTCACCAAATGGGCTTTGTGCGCCAATTGCGCGCGCAACGCGGCCATCCAGGCCATCAAAAAGCGCAGCAATAAAAATAG
The DNA here is from genome assembly GCA_030152275.1 of Acinetobacter sp. Lineage (GTDB taxonomy): Bacteria > Pseudomonadota > Gammaproteobacteria > Pseudomonadales > Moraxellaceae > Acinetobacter. The sequence goes on from JASLHF010000011.1 coordinate 2,168, forward strand.
CGTATACCGCTTGGCTGTAGTCGCCATTCATACTGGCAATAATGGAATAAAAACCGGACAGCAGCGCCAGTGTGGTAATAAGATTAGGCCACAGATAAATACCGCGACGTTTGACTTTATGCCCTTCGTGGGTATGCTCTTCCTCTTCCACTTCAAAAGTAATGCCATCAAAAGCACGTTCTTCTTCGGAAGAAAGCTCCCGTTCAGGTTTATTTATATTTGTCATTCTTCGATCCTAACTGTGACCTTATCTCTTGCTTTATTTAACTCAGGTATAACTGCTTATTCGCCAACCAGCCAGCGTACAGCAGCATGACCGCCATTTTCTTGCATACGTAAATGCGGGAATAACCACTGTAATGCTTCATCCGCATCTTCAGAGAACTTCCAAGGCGGATTAATCACCAGCAAACCGCAGCCGTTCAAGCCCACGGGAGTATCATCCGGCCATACACAGATTTCACAAACCAATTGACGGCGAATGCCTGTTTTGAACATTTTCTTTTCAAAACGCTCAATCATGGCGCGGTCTTTAATTGGATACCAAACTGCAAAAACGCCTGTCGGCCATTTTTTATAAGCAGCGACCAGCAGTTCAACCAGTTGCGGAAAATCTTTACGTTCTAATTCATACGGTGGATCAATCATCACCAAACCGCGTTTTTCTTTAGGCGGAATTACACCCAGCAATCCTTCATAAGCATCACGCTCGTGCAGACCTGCGCGCTTGTCATGAATATTGTGGCGCAACTGCTGAAATACATCACGCTGCATTTCAAAAATAGTTGCTTTATCCATTTCACGCATGCCTTCCAGCGCAAACCAAGGTGAACCCGGATAAGCGCCCTTGCCAAAATTGCCGCGCATTTTTTCCACGACTTTTAAGTATTCCTGCACACCTTCCGGCGCTTGACGCTTAATTGAATCATCCAGTTTTACTAAACGATGAATACCATTTAAAAACTCACCTGATTTCTGCGCTTCAGATGAAGCCAAATCATATTTCCCCGCACCGCCGTGCGTATCAATATAACGGTATGGTTTATCTTTGCCATTCAAACGAGCCAGCAGCTGGAGCAGCAAAACGTGCTTCATGACATCGGCAAAGTTGCCTGCATGGAAATGGTGACGGTAATTCATGTTTCAATAATTCCTGATATCAACCGCTATTTTAGCATGAAAAATAGTTTCATTCCGATGCTTATCTTGCTCTAGAATAGCTGACCTTTTTTATCATTTTTGCGTTTTTGCTTATGGAATCCGCTCTGCTCCCAAAGTCTTGGAATGTTGATAAGATCTTAAATGATTTAGATCAGCATGGTTTCGCTTTGATTGACTGCGCTTACACACCGGAATATACGCAGGCGCTGGTACAAGAATGTACATCACATTTAACCCAGTTTCGCAATGCAGCCATCCAAAATGGCGTGGTCAGCGACATCCGCAGCGACCGCATTCTTTGGCTCAATGAAGAGCTAGACATTGCTCAGCAGCATATTCAATATTTAAACGCCCTTTCAGCACATTTGAATCAGGCGTTTTTTTTGGGCATTCAAGAAGCTGAAGCGCATTTTGCCTGCTATAACGCAGGGGAATTTTATGCCCTGCACCGTGACAATCCGCAAGGCAAAAATGGCCGCATCATTTCCACGGTCTATTACCTGCATGAAAAATGGCAGAGTGATTGGGGCGGTGAACTGCGCCTGCAGGACAAAAACGGCCAATGGCATATAATTGAACCGCAGCCCAACCGCATTGCCATTTTCCAAAGTGATCTGATGCATGAGGTAATCGAAGCCAAGCATCAGCGTCTATCAATAACGGCATGGCTGCGCAGCGGCAATTCTATTTGGTAATGCTTTAAATCCAAAGAATCATCCTCATATAGAATCCATTGGCAATTGAGGAACATGTGATGCCTGACCGCACAAAACAAATCATTCAGCGTATCGGTGAAACAGATCAGCTATTTTTACAGAATAACAGCCCAGAGCTGGCTTTGGAGCGCGCCGATTTACGCCTGCAATTGGTCACGCTGAGTAAATTGCGCCAAGAACAGATTCATTTTCTGCAAGAAGCAGTTGTCTTATTAGAACAAGGCCGCATCGAGTTTGAAGAAATGCCGCTCAGCCTGTATGTCAATTTGTCACTGCATTTGGCTAAAGCCTATATGATGTATTTTGAAATCACGCAAGAACCGCGTTTTGCAATCATCACCCAGCAGATTTTAAAACCCATGACACATGATGATTTTGGCGATATTTATTTTTATCTGGCCTATGCGTCAGCCGTAAAAAGTGAGCCGTCCATGACTCGGCACTGGCTCACTAAATACACAAAAACATTGGCATTTGATATGGAGCTGCTTATGCAGCATCATGCTTTTCAATCGGCGCGTAATGAAGAATGGTTTAGCGTAATGCTGAAAAACCTCCTGCACTGATTAGCATTCACCTTCAAACACTGCAATAAAAAAACGCCTCAATGAGGCGTTTTTTTATTGCAGACACCGCATAATCTATCTGCGGCGCCTTTATGTTAATAATGTTTGAATTTTTAAAATTCATTCTGTTCCTTACTGTTCACATATCCCCCCTGTTCCGCCTCAAATCCGTGATACACATTTCCCCCCAAATACCATGTTTCAACCAACTATTGATAAGCCATTTAAGCCGCTCTTTGTCATGCCAACGGCTACAGGAAAATATATACCGTTAAAATCTTAAGCTGGCTGCATTTTATATGCATCCATATGCAGCTGCTGGTTCAGCTCATCTATCCAAATCGCCCAGTCGTCATCCTGCACCAAATGGCTAATCAAAAAATCCCGCTGCGCTTTATTCCAAAATGGCGCGTCATGCAGATTTTGGCTGGCGCTAAGCTGGTGTGTTCGAATATAAAGTTCAATGGCGGCTGGACTGCTGGCCAGGCCAAGCTGCGCAAATAGTAACGCTAAGGATGGTTTATTTTGATTGAGCATCTCGCCCTCCTTATCAGCATAGCTGTCTATATTTATTTAATTAACTTATATGAGTATGAATAAAAAACCTAGCAGCTGCGCTAGGTTTTGTTGTTTCAAATTGTTTTTATAACCGGCATTCACCTGAATACTTATGTTCAGTGTGAAGCTGCTCATTCAGAATATCCACCACCATTGCCCAGTCATCATCTTTTTTCCAATGGCTAATGATGAAATCGTGCTGCGCTTGTGTCCAGAATGGCGCCTTGTGCAATGGCACATCCATGGTTAATTGGTGGGTTTCGATAAATTGGTCGATTGCATCTGGACTGCCATCTAACCCCAATTGCTCAAAAAACAGTTCTAAGGTCGGTTGTTGGTCAAACATAGCCGCTCTCCTCATCAAGCCTATATTTCTCCTTCTTTTATAGTTATCTCAAAGCAGCGCTTTGTCAGCAGCAACTCTTTCTCATCATGTTATTTTTTGTTCAAAATTTAATCTTTTTTTGAATTTTAAGCATAAAAAAGCACCCCAAACGGAGTGCTTTTTCATAATTTAATTTAAAAAATTAAATTATTTAACCATGTCAGCAACAGCTGCACGTTCTTCTTCAAGTTCGTTCAGTGTGTGGTTGATACGGTCACGGCTGAATTCGTCGATTTCAAGACCTTGAACGATTTTGTATTCGCCATTTTCAGTAGTCACAGGGAAACCGAACATAACGCCTTCAGGGATACCGTAAGAACCGTCAGAAGGAATACCCATTGTTACCCATTTGCCGTTTGTGCCAAGAGCCCAATCGCGCATATGGTCGATTGCAGCGTTCGCAGCAGAAGCAGCAGAAGAAAGACCGCGAGCTTCAATGATTGCAGCGCCACGTTTACCAACTGTAGGAAGGAAAACGTCTTTGTTCCAAGCTGCATCGTTGATTTTGTCTTTTAAGCTTTCGCCGTTTACATTCGCAAAACGGTAGTCAGCATACATTGTTGGAGAGTGGTTACCCCAAACAGTCATGTTTTCGATGTCAGAAACTGCAACACCCGCTTTTTGAGCAAGTTGAGTTAACGCACGGTTGTGGTCAAGACGAAGCATTGCTGTGAAGTTTTTCGCTGGAAGATCTGGAGCAGATTTCATAGCGATGTAAGCGTTAGTGTTTGCAGGGTTACCTACAACAAGAACTTTAACGTCACGGCTAGCAACTTCGTTTAATGCTTTACCTTGACCGATGAAGATTTCACCGTTCACTTTAAGAAGGTCAGCACGTTCCATACCAGGACCGCGTGGACGTGAACCTACAAGAAGAGCGTAGTCAGCATCTTTGAATGCAACTTTAGGATCATCAGTACCGATCATGCCTTCTAAAAGAGGGAATGCGCAGTCATCAAGTTCCATCATTACGCCTTTAAGCGCTTGTTGAGCTTTCTCAACTGGAATTTCTAATAATTGAAGGATAACAGGTTGGTCTTTACCCAACATTTCACCGCTAGCGATACGGAATAATAGGCTGTAACCGATTTGACCAGCTGCGCCTGTAACGGCAACACGAACTGCTTGTTTCATGTAATTATCTCCAATTGAGGATCGTGCTAAGGATTAAATAGCTGTTCTATCTAATCTTAATAATCATAAACGGCAAAGATTGTACTCCAATACTTTGACACTTGCATTTAAAAGAGAATGTATTTCAACAAAAGTATGATAGGAAATATAAATAAAATGCGTAAAAAAGCTTAGAAAGAACCTTTAATAATGAATGAAGATGGACAGCTGCTCTGCAGGCTAGCCGGACACTGCTTATAGCCGCCATTGGTTTTGTAGCAGACTTTAAGATCCGTTAATATGCTGCCCGCATAGGAAGGCTGGCAGCTTAAAATTACGCCTTGCGCAGGCACACCGGGATTTAAGCGCAGCAGTTTGCTGCGCAGCACAGCTGACTGCATTTGGCGGGTTTCCTGACTAGTCAGCTCTTCTGGAATTTTCAGCTTTTCTGAATAGTTAATAATGGTGCGGAAATACTGGCTGGCGTTCATGGGCACACAGCCGCCATTTTCATGCCATAGCGCATTACGGGCATTTTCATCCGGCATGACGCGGGCAACCACTTTCGCCTGTATAGGCGACAGCTTTGCAGAACTATTGGTAAAACAGTCTTGTGAATTGGTTTCTGGATACAGCCCCGTCACAATCAAAGAATAGCCTTCGAGGCATTTGCGTTTTTTATTTCGCAGCGGATCGAGCGAACAAACCGCCGGCACCAGCTGCACATTCATCATATAGCCAAAAACAGCCACACGGGCAGAAACAGCAGGCGCAGCCAAAATGCTGCTCAATACAAGCAGCGCAAGCGCGCCTTTTTGTATCCTGCTATTTGTCAGCTGCATTCATTTTCCCCAATGATTTATCTGATATTTGCCTACTGCACACTGCGCATCGGTATAATCTGCATGCGTTTGCCAATAGACTGCGCGCCCTGCCCCAGCAGTACCCCATAATGTGTTGCATTGGTCATCACGTGTTTCACATAATCCCGTGTTTCAGTCAGGGGAATAGTTTCGGCATATTGGTCTGCATCAATTCCCTGAGTATCGGGCTGCCAGCGCCGCGCGCGGTTTGGCCCAGCATTGTAGCCAGCAGTCGCAAGCACTGGACTGCCGCTTAACTGATTTTGAATCATAGACAAATAGTACGTGCCATAACGGATGTTGGTATTCATATCGGATAGCGCTGCGGGGTTATAGGTTTCACCCATTTGACGCGCCACCAGTTTTGCAGTATCAGGCATAATTTGCATAAGGCCGCCTGCTCCGACATGTGAACGCGCGCTGGTCACAAAACGGCTTTCCTGCCGCATTAAACCATAGGCCCAAGCGGGATCTATACCTGCATTTTTACTGTGGCTGACCACATAAGCCTGATGCGGCATAGCATAACGCAAGCTGTAATTGTGCTGGCTGACAGTACGGTCTGCAGCATAAATTGCACGGTCATACCAGCCCATATCTGTGGCGCGCTTTGCCGCCGCCAGCTGCAGTCCGTCATCATGCTTTAAATAAGCCTGCCGCACAGCCCAGTTCCATTCACGGTTGATATAGCTGTCTGGCGCATTAACGCTGCGCAGCGCAAATGCGCGGCGGAAATGTATATCTTGACTCAAACGCTGCGCGTCTGCAGATGTAGGCTGCACATTTCCTGGAACACTGCTGTAGCTTTGGCCAACATGGTCTTTCGCCAGCAGATTATGATAATCATCACCTTGCGATAGCCGTTTAAAAATTTCCTGTGCAGTGCGTTTTGAGGCTGCATCACTGCGTTTTTCAGAGGCGCGCGCCAGCCAATACTGCCAGCGGTCTTCCTGACGCTGGGTCACACTCATGCTGTCAATCGCGCGGATTAGGCTTTCCCATGCACTGAAACGAATTGCTTGGCGGGCATATATTTCCGCTTCTTCCGGGCTAAACGGCAAGCCATAGCTGGCGTCTAAATAATTCAGCACTTCTCGGCTGAAATTATTTTTCATGACCGTTGTGCCGCCAATATACCCCACAGTCCTGTACAGCGCGCGCTGCACATCTGCCGGTGTTCCGTCCGCGGCCCGTTTTGCAGATGCCATGGCTGAATTCAGATCACTGTCGGCTAAACGGCCTAGTGCATAAATCAGGTAAGCATAATCTTCTTGGGTATTTTTTGGCGCTGACCATAAATAATTCATTGGATTCGACTGAATTGTATTCAGCTGTGCCAAACTCAAATTCATATTAATACTTTGTCCAGTGGCCAACGCTTGCCCTGATTGACCTGCGCGGAGCTGGCCCCATAAGCGCTGCTGCCGGTCCTGTAAGGTCATCAGCGGACTGGACAGCATCATACGGCCCAATCCTGTACAGGATTCCGGCTGCGAATTTGTGGTCAGCCATACATCTTTAAATTCAGCATAAACCAGCGGATCGCCTGATTTGGCGCGAACTTGCGCTACAGCGCATGTTTCCGCCTGATCCGGATTGCTTACATACTGCAGCACCGGCTGTGCTGAGTTAAAATCAGCCATTTTGACTTTTTCTTCGACATAGTCAGCGGCCAATTTTTCCGCCATCGCAGATTGCGGATAGCGCTGCGCAAAATTTACAATTTGCGAAGAAGGCTGCGCGCCTAAGTTGCTGTTGAGCATCCAATATTCTGGATAATAACCCAGCGCATCATTTTGCATAGCGTATTGATACTGCTGCAGCTGGCTGATATTGCCAGCATTGGCCGCACGCAGCGCATCATTAAACTGCTCGTCAGCGGCCTGCACCGCAACAGAAAGGCACGCCGAAACTGCGCTTACAGCAAGCATTTGATAATATTTATTGAGTTTCCAGACTTTATTTAACATCCGCTTGCCTTCTTTGTTTCACTGATGGCCTTACTGTCTTGCATGCTGTCCATCGTTTTTTGCTTAGTTTAATAACTCTCAATCAGCAGTACTGTTGTGTTATGTAACCTTATGATTAAACAATATTAATTTTCAAACATTTTTAGTTCACAAATCAATCTCTAATGCATGCAGCATAGGGGCTATAAGTTTATATCGAATTACTGCTAAAATACGCGCCTTTCTTAAAATAGATATTGATGGGTGCCGGCAGCGCTGCTTTTTTACTGCAAAACGCCAAACCGTATTCAATATTTACCGTTCTACCTTTTTAGGAGCCTACATGACGGTTCAAACCTTCATCCCCAATGGTGCCCAAGCTGCCTCAGAAAACACTGTAACCCAGCCACAGCACACCCCAGCCAACGATGGTTCAGTGAAAAAACTGTACATCGAAACGCAAGGGTGTCAGATGAATGAGTATGACAGTCAACGTATGGGCGACCTTTTAGGTGATTCGCACGGTTACGTCCTCACCAATGATCCGAAAGAAGCGGATATTCTGTTGATGAACACCTGTTCTATCCGTGAAAAAGCGCAGGAAAAAGTGTTCTCGGAATTGGGCAGATGGCGCAAGCTGAAAGAAAAAAATCCTGATTTGATTATTGGTGTCGGCGGCTGTGTAGCATCACAAGAAGGCGACAATATTCAAAAACGCGCCAACTATGTTGATATGATTTTTGGCCCGCAAACTTTACACCGCCTGCCGCAAATGCTGGATCAGCATTTTGAGCAAGTAGAAAAGCCGAAAAAAGAAAAAATCAAACTGGTGGATATTTCTTTTCCAGACATTGAAAAGTTCGACTTTTTGCCGGAACCGCGTGTCGAAGGCTATAAAGCCTTTGTTTCCATCATGGAAGGCTGTTCTAAATACTGCTCATTCTGTGTTGTACCTTATACCCGCGGTGAAGAAGTATCCCGCCCGCTAGATGATGTGCTGGCAGAAATCGCCACTTTAGCGGAAAAAGGCGTGCGTGAAATTTCACTGCTGGGCCAAAACGTGAATGGTTACCGCGGTGAAACTTTTGAAGGCGATATCTGCACCTTTGCTGACTTGCTGCGTTTGGTTGCGGAAATTCCGGGCATTGGCCGCCTGCGCTATACAACATCTCATCCGCTTGAATTTAATGATGAGCTGATTCAATGCTACCGTGACCTGCCGCAAATGGTGTCACATCTGCATCTGCCTGTGCAAAGCGGCTCCAATGATGTGCTTCAAGCCATGAAGCGCAACCACACCATTGATGTCTATATCGAGAAAATTGCCAAACTGCGCAAAGTACGTCCAGACATGCATTTATCTTCAGACTTTATTATCGGCTTCCCAGGTGAAACGGATGAAAACTTTGAAGAAACCTATCAATTTATCCAAGATATGGACTTTGACCATTCTTACAGCTTTGTCTATTCAAAACGTCCGGGTACACCGGCTTCCGAACTTGAAGACAACACGCCGGAAGATGTGAAAAAAGAACGTCTGTCTAAAGTGCAAAAATGGATTAAACAATCCAGTATTGAGAAAACAGATGCGATGCTGGGCACCGTACAGCGCGTACTGGTAGAGAATGTATCCGACAAAGATCCGAATATTTTGGTCGGCACTGCAGACAATACACGTCTGGTTACATTTATCGGTGATGCTGCTTGGGTCGGGCGCTTTGCAGAGATTGAGATTACTGAAATTAAAACTTTGAATTTAGTTTACGGTGAGCTCTTGAATCTTGAGCCTGACGTGGCGTAATGTAAGGATTAAACTCAAGACAACTTAAGGAATTCTCTTGACTGCAGCGATTCGGCGTACAGTAACTTTTCCTGGTGTTTCACTTGACCGTTTGCAAAGTATGCTTGGCGCATACAACGGTCATTTGAAACAAATCGAACAACGTTTAGATGTCAAAATTTCCCATCGCGGCGATGCTTTCTTTGTCGATGGTGAAATTGACGCGGTTGAGAGAGCGGAAGGCCTGCTGCACCGCTTGTATGAAGAATCAGAAGTGTCGAATCAAATCAGTGCAGACAC
>JASLHF010000043.1 GCA_030152275.1 Acinetobacter sp.
GACTTGCGCGGCGGCGTACACTTCCTGCTGGAAGTGGATATGGATAAAGCCATTTCGCAGCGCATGGAAACCTCAGCTGCCGACTTGCGCCGCCAGCTGCGCGACAGCAAGCTGAAATTCAACAGCTTGAACATGAGCAACAACGCGATTACGCTGCAATTCGCCAACAATGATGACCGTTCTGCTGTTATGGATTTTCTACGCCGCAACGGCAATGAATACACCCAGCAAGCGCTTGCGACAGACACCGGTTCAACATTGCGCTTGACCTATACCGACACGCGCAAACAGGAAATAGAATCGTATGCGGTGAACCAAAACTTAACGACCCTGCGCAACCGGATTAACGAGTTGGGCGTAGCGGAAGCGCTGGTTCAAACCCAAGGCAGCAACCGTATTGTGGTTGAATTGCCGGGCGTACAGGATACTGCCGAAGCAAAACGTGTTTTAGGCCGTACTGCAAACTTGGAATTCCGTTTAGTTTCAGATCTGAACGATCAATACATCGATCCGTATACAGGTCAAGCCAAAGGTTCTTTACCGCCGGGTACAGAAGCCTTTGCATATGAATCTTTAGACAGCGGCCGTCAGCTGCTGCTGGACCGTAACCGCATTTTGACCGGTGAACGCGTACAAAACGCATCTTCGGGCTTCAGCCAAGACAATGGCGGCGCTGAAGTTAACATTACATTGGATTCTGCCGGCGGCAAACTGATGTCTGAAGCGACCCGCAACGCAGTGGGCAAACGCATGGCGGTGCTGTTTATCGAAAATAAACAGAAAATCAGCTATGTGCAAGACCCTGCCACTGGCGCGCAGACTGAAGTCCGCACCCCCTACACTGAATCTGTAATCATCAACGCGGCCACGATACAAGCCGTGCTGGGTTCTCAATTCCGTATCACTGGCTTGTCTTCTCCGCAAGAAGCCTCTGAGCTTGCGCTCATGCTCCGTGCAGGCGCACTGGCAGCTCCAATGTACTTCGTTGAAGAACGCGTAATTGGCCCAAGCTTAGGTCAGGAAAATATTGACAAAGGCGTGCTGTCAACGCAAATCGGCTTCTTGCTGGTTGCGATCTGGATGGTGGTCTTCTTCCGCTTGTTCGGCTTAATCGCCAACTTTGCGCTGGTCTTTAACTTAGCCATGATTTTAACCGTCATGTCTTGGATTGGCGCATCCCTCACCTTGCCGGGTATTGCCGGTATCGTGATTACTATCGGTATGGCAGTCGACGCCAACGTACTGATCTGTGAACGGATTAGGGAAGAAATGAAATGGGGCGCCTCGCCCAAACAGGCCATTGTGGCCGGCTATGAGCGGGCATACAACACCATTTTCGACTCGAACTTAACGACATTTATTGTAGCGTTTATTCTGTTCGCAATTGGTACAGGCCCAATCAAAGGCTTTGCGGTTACCCTGATGATCGGTATTGTCTGCTCTATGTTCACTGCGATTACAGTGACCCGCGCAATTGTGCAGCTGATCTACGGCAAAAAACGCAATCTGCATAAGTTGAGCATTTAAGGAGATCTAAGATGACTGAAAATACTCAACCAAAGCAAAAAAAATACGGCCGTCCGGACAATGAACGGGTTATCCCGTTCATGAAAATTGCACTGCCGGCAGCCATTTTTTCCATTATTTTGACTGTCGCCAGCATATTCTTTATTGCCACTAAAGGTTTAAATCTTGGTTTAGACTTTACCGGCGGCGTATCTGCAGAACTGAATTACGCCAAACCGGTGCAGGCAAGTGAAGTTTCAGCAGCTTTGGCCAAAGCGGGCTTTAAAGACTCTGTGGTACAGACGCTTGGTTCTAACCGTGATCTGATGGTGCGCATGCCTGTACAGGAACATGCGGAAGCGGCTGATCTCACCCGCACTATCAATGCTGCAGTACAGCTGCCGAACAACGCAGCTGAAGTGCATAAAGTTGATGTAGTCGGCGGTCAAGTCGGCAACGAACTGTACGTCCGCTCTGGCGGTGCTGTTGCGCTGGCGATGCTGCTGATGCTGGTTTATGTCACCATCCGCTTTGAATTCAAGCTGGCGGTGGGCGCTGTGCTGTCACTGTTCCATGACGTGATTGTGACCGTAGGCGTTTTCGCCATGATGCAATGGCCGTTTGACCTGACCGTACTGGCAGCGATTTTGGCGCTGCTGGGCTTCTCTCTCAACGACAACATTGTAGTGTCTGACCGTATTCGTGAAAATTTCCGCAAAATCCGCGGTGCGGAGCCACTGGAAATCGTCAACATTGCATTAACCGAAACACTGCGCCGTACCATTCATACTTCAGCAACCCTGCTTTTAGTGGTGCTGGCCATGATGTTCTTAGGCGGTGAAGGCCTGCATTGGTTCTCTGTTGCAATGTTTATTGGCGTGTTTGTCGGTACATATTCTTCGATTTATATCGGTACAGCCTTTGCCTTGTGGCGCGGCTTGAACCGTCAGGATTTCATTGTTCAAGTGAAACCTGAATTTGAAGAAGAGAACGAAATTCCGCGTTAATCTTGTTCTTTAGCCAATAAAAAACCCATCTCCGGATGGGTTTTTTATTAGCTGCTTCACGGCTGTTTCAGCATTGCTCCAGTACAATCTTCGGAAAAGCAAAGCCTTTACATGACAGCTCTGTGCGCCATGCTACCGTCAGCATGATATTCGCCAACTGAAAATTTTGATAGGCAAAACTGCCAATCGCCGGATGGGTGCAGATGCCGCCGTCCTGTTCCGGCAACGCGCCGGTATTCAACTCATTTAAATTGATACGGATGCCTAAGCCAGCGGCTTTTAGTACAGCTTCTTTAGCTGTCCAGACTTTAAACCAGTATGCGCTGTCATGCCCGCATTGCGCCCAATGCGCCAGCTCATTGGCATGAAAGGCATGCCGTGCCAATGCATCAAAACGCGCTTTGCGGTCCAAATCTTCAATATCAATGCCAATATCTTTAATTCGTTTGCTTAGCGCCAGCGCATAGTTTTTTTGGCTATGTGAATGGTTAAATTCCAATGCTGGCACGTTCGTCAGATAAGGTTTGCCAAACTCTGTCTGTGTGAAATCTTCTGCATTAATCTTCTGTGCTGCCCATGCGCTCAGATGCAGATTACGCTGCCGGTATATCTGCTGTTTTAGATACTGCTGATAGTCACGGCGGGCGGTAAAATCTGCAGCCGTTAACGGGGCCAGCGCATCCAAACTGTGGATATATACCTGAATGCTTCGCGGTTCGGTCATCTGCTTGGCCTGCTGCAGCGGCAAGTCCAGCCTGCACTCACTGCCTGTTTAGATAGTAGAAAGATGATGATTTGGAGCGGATCGGCATTTGAATACTGTACCGCTCAATGCAAACGGCGCTGACCTAATCAGCGCCGTTTCATGCTTAAACTTTAAAAAACACCACCAATATGCACTCTTGCAATTGAATATTACTGTGCTCTTAGCGTCCAGCTTAAGCGCTTAAAATTTAAAACTTAACAATATCGCCTTTCAGTGCAACACCGGCAACTGCAGTACCTTTAGCACACTGATAAGTAGTGGCGCTGCGGGTTTCATTTGACTTATAGTAACTGACCAAATTTGTCACAGCATTTGCGCCTTTCGCTTTTGCGGTATTTTGAAATTGGATCAGTGCCGAACGCAGTACATGATCGCATGCGCTTTCTGCAGATTTAGCAAAGCCATTGGTTTTTTTATTGGTCACTAAACCTTTTTGAATAACTTTCCCGCCAGATTTGGTGCCAGCTAAATAGAATTTTACAGAACCGTCCAGCGTGCCGTCTGCTACAGCACGGTCTACCGCTTCTTTAAAATTAAAATCATGCATTTGATCTGCGGCTTGTACCGAAGCTGCACCCAAAACCAGCGCTGATGCTGCAAAAAGTTGTTTTAATTTCATCATTCCCACCCTCTTTAAGTTAAACATGTTTAAAAATTAATGACGTATTAATCCCGCCAAATGCAAAATTATTGCTCATGATAGTGTGCGTTTCTGCTGAACGCATTTCATGGGCAATATAATCCAAATCTCCGCAAGCGCTGTCAAGCTCATCTAAATTAAGTGTCGGCACCAGCTGTTTGCGGTGCATCATTTCAATACTGAGCCATGCTTCAATGGCGCCGCAAGCGCCCAGTGTATGGCCAAAATAGCTTTTTAAAGAACTGATCGGCTTTTTGCCTAAGATTCGCGCAGTCGCCTGACTTTCAGCAATATCCCCCTGATCGGTTGAAGTGCCGTGCGCGTTGACATAGTCAATATCCGCAGCGCTCAACTGTGCGTCCTGCAGCGCCAGCGCCATGCAGCGCCCCATCATATCCGAATCCGGGCGGGTCACATGCTGACCATCCGTATTGCTGCCGTAGCCAAGTATTTCTGCATAAATGGCGGCGCCGCGCGCTTTGGCATGTTCGTATTCTTCTAAAATCAAGCAGCCTGCGCCTTCGCCCACCACTAAACCGTCACGTTTAGCATCAAATGGGCGCGGGGTTTTTTCAGGGCGGTCATTTTGTGTGCTGGTCGCCAGCAGTACATCAAAGACTGCTGAGCCGGCAGCGCTTAATTCTTCTGCGCCCCCAGCAATCATAACCTTCTGCTTGCCGTATTTAATTGCCTCATAAGCTTGACCAATCGCCATCGAACCGGAAGTACAGGCACTAGACGTCGGCAAAGTTAAACCTTTTAGGCCAAAATACACGGTCATATTCACGGCACTGGTATGCGACATCATGCGGATATAAGTCGTGGCGTTCAGCTTATTCATGTTGTTTTCCAGCAGCATTGCACCAAACTCGCCTACTGCGTCCACACTGCCGGCAGATGAACCAAAAGCCACACCTGCATCACCGCTGTTCAATATCTCATGCTGGAGCAGACCGGCATCTTCCAGCGCTTTTTCTGCACAGACCACAGACATTAATGCCACACGGCCCATGCCGCGTGTCACCTTACGGTTAAAGTGCTTAGGCACGGTAAAGTTTTCTACAGGCCCGCCCAGCTTGCTGCGCAGGTCGGCATAAATTTCCCAGTCCGGCATATAGCGGATACCGCTTTTACCTTGCGCAAACTGTTCAAAAATTTGATCCGCCGTTTCCCCTAAGGACGTAATACCGGACATGCCGGTCACCACTACACGCTTCATCAAATTAATCCCCCATTCACGGAAATGACCTGACGGGTAATGTAGCTGGCGTCATCACTGCATAAAAATTTCACGGTTTTAGCGACTTCCTGCACCTGCCCCATACGTTGCATTGGAATCATTTTCAGCGCATGCTCTTTCACTTCATCGGTGACCATTTCTGTTTCAATCAGACCGGGCGCGACGCAGTTGACCGTAATTTTGCGTTTAGCCAATTCCAGCGCCAGCGCCTTAGTCGCGCCAATTAAACCCGCTTTGGCCGCGCTGTAGTTGACTTGCCCGCGGTTGCCCATTACACCGGAAACAGATGACAGCGTCACAATGCGCCCGCCCTGCTTTAAGCGGATCATTGGCATCATCATCGGTTTCAGCACATTATAAAAACCGTTTAAGGAAGTGCTGACCACTTCGTCCCAGTCATCATCGCTCAGTGCGGGAAATGCGCCGTCACGGGTCAAGCCGGCATTCAGTACAGCACCGTAAAATGCCCCATGCTGCTGCATATCCTGCGCTAAAATTTCGGCAATCTGTTCACGCGCATTGACATCAAACATCAGCACATGGCTGCTGCGGCCCAGCGCGCGGATTTCAGCCGCCACCTGTTCAGCTTCCTCACGGCGTGAACGCGCATGCACAGTAATATCAAATCCGGCTTGCGCCAGCTCTAAAGCAATGGCTTTGCCAATCCCGCGGCTGGACCCTGTGACTAAAATTCTTCTGCTCACCCTAACTTCCCAATCGTACCGTCAAATTCTGCTGGCTCAAACACGCTGAGCATGGCGCTAAATGTATGTTCTTGATATTCAATCTGACAGCTGAACTGCCCTAAACCTTCGTGCAGATAACTCTGCTCCGCACGGATGCGCACTGTACTGCCCATGGCAAAAAATTCGCACGGCAGCTGCATTTTGCGGGTGCCCAGCAAAAAGCCAATTTTTGGCGCGCTGCCCAGCGACTTTCCTTTATGCCCCGCGTACGCGCTGATGGTCTGCGCCATCAGTTCAATACTGCTCCATGTCGGTAAGCCTTCCGCTTCACAGAACATCAGCTCAGGACGGATCAGCAGCTCCGCCACCGCATATTCATCATTGGCTTCAATCAAGTGATCGACAAAAACCATAGGCTGTTCATGCGGAATAAACTGAATTGCATCCATCATGGCAAAAAAGTTCCTAAAATTAAACTGATATTACTGCCGCCAAAGGCAAAAGAGTTGCTCATGACATAGCTGAGCGGCTGCTGCAGCCGGCTGTCCTGCACATAAGACTGATCAGCCAGCGCAGGATCAATGGCGCCGGCATGGTGCAGCGGCAGCCAACTCTGATCTAACAGCGTCTGCTGGCAGATGAACGCCTCTATAGCGCCGGCTGCCCCTAAACAGTGGCCGGTTTTATGCTTGGTGCTGCTGAGCGCTACGGCACGGCTGCCAAATACGCTGCGTACGGCTTTTATTTCCATAGCATCATTTTGCGGTGTTGCCGTACCGTGCAGATTCAAATAGCCAATATCAGCCGCTTTTAACCCTGCAGCATCCAGCGCTTTTTGCATCGCTTCGGCAGCGCCCTGTCCTTCTGGATGAGGCGCCGAAATATGCCATGCATCCATGGATTCACCGCTGGACAGCAGCATGACCGGCGCAGTATCTTTCGACAGCAGGAACAGTCCGGCCGCCTCGCCTATATTAATGCCGTCACGGCTCTCGCCGCAGGGCTGGCAAATGCTGTCAGATAAGCTTTCCAAACTGTCAAAACCGTTTAAAGTTAATCGGCACAGCGTATCAACACCGCCCACCAGCACTGCATCGGCCAGATCCGCATGCAGCAGGCGCTGACCCGCGGCCATAGCTTTAGCCGCTGACGAGCAGGCCGTGGAAATGGTATAGGCTGGGCCTTGCCAGCCAAGGTAAGCCTGCAGCGCTTTGGCTAAACAGCCCATTTCCTGCTTTTGATGCTGTACTTTAGCGGTTTCACCGCCTTGAAAATATGCAGATAAAGCCGGCTCATTATCGGCTATGCCAGACGTCGAAGTCCCTAAAACCACGGCAAGGCGTACGCGCTCAAACTGCGCGGTATAGCGCAGCAGCGGCTGTTCTATCTGTTCCAGCACGGTCAAGGCCAAGCGCAAATTGCGCGAATCGGCTGCGCTTAAATGCGCCGGCACATCACTGCGCAGACGATACGCGCATGCGCCTGTCCACACGGTTTTTCCAGCAATTAAATCCTGCTGTTCAGTCAATGTGTTGTCCGTGCGGCAAAGTGCAGATTTCAGTTCTGCCGGCGTCTGGCCAAGTGCAGACAGCGCCGCGCTGAACTGAATACCGGCAGGACGTATTGAAATTCCCGCTTCAGTTCGGGCTTGCGCTTCAGTCTTGGCTTGCGTCATCACCTTCTCCATCATTTTCCAGCGTGTCGCTGACTGCGCTAATCACCATCTGGTACGGCACCTGTACGTTGTCCAGCTGCACTGCGCCCTCCAGCGCCTGAATTTTCAGCACGGGCTGCTGCTGTATATAAATTGTCTGCACGCCATGCTGTTCGCTGCTGCTGACTTGCATCCCTTGCAACGCTGCAAAACCCGGATATGTCGCATACAAAATATCACGCGCCACAAAATCGAAAGGCAGCAGTTTCATCTGTTCAATACGCTGTTCTACGATGACCTGCCGGCCGTCAAATTTAAGTTTAAACAGCTGCTGGCCGGTCAGGCTGAGCGCCAGCATTTCCACATCCTGTCCGCGCTGCTGCTGATACAGCAAAAAGCTGAAACTGTGCGATTTCCACTGCACTTCTATCTGGTCTTGGCGCTGATAATCCTGCGCCGCCCATGAAGCAGCAGCCAGCCCCTGCGCCTTCGGCATCAGGCTCTGACAGGCGCTGCACAGCACAGCGCTGGCCAGCAGCGCGCTAATCAATGGCAGGCGAAAATTAAGTTTCATGCGTCATGGCTTCCTGCTGCTGCGCTTCACGGCAATATTCCGCCAGCGTGCTTAAACGCTGCTTGGCATTGCGGTGAATCGGGTTTGTTTCATCCCACGCATAGCCGGCCAGCAGGGAGGCGATCATGCGTCGGATTTTATCGTCCTGTTTTTTAGAAAATACGACATCTTGAAATTCGCCTGAATACCACGCTTCTACATAGGCGCGGAAGACTTGGATGCCTTTGCGCAGCGGTTTTTCATACTGCGCCATCCAGTCTACCTGCTGACCCTGCAGAACCTGATCAACCAAAGGAACAGCCAAACTGGATGATTTCAGCGCAATGGTCACGCCTGATGAAAAGACTGGGTCCAGAAACTCGCCGGCATTGCCCAGCAGTGCATAATTACGGGCAGCCAAATGCTTCACATCGGCTGAATAGCCCACCAGCGTGCGTACCGGTGTATCATGCTTGGCATTGCGCAGCACACGCGACAGGCTTGGGTCATCCGCCAAAATGCGCTTCTGCAGCGCTTCTAAATCATAATCTGAGCTGCCGTCATAGCCATAGCGCTCAAAAAAATCCTGTTCGGCAACAATGCCGAAAGATGAACGCCCATCGGCAAATGGAATCAGCCAGTACCATGCGCGATGGTCTTTTTCATGTACTGTAATCAGGATTTTTTCCCGGTCAAAGTCAGGATCATCTAAAATTCCGTCTTCAATATGCGTAAATACCGCACGGCGCACCGGAAAATCTGACGGGCTTTCCAAATCTAAAAATTTTGGCAGTATCCGGCCAAAACCGCTGGCATCCAGCAGGAATTT